>JAZLHV010000020.1:0-34691 GCA_045617045.1 Lachnospiraceae bacterium | reverse complement strand
CTTCATCTCAGATACCTCTCTGTTTTGTAATGGATTTGCCAACTTCCTAGGGTCAGCAAACCTTATATTACATTGAGGTATCTTTTCTTTCACCTACTTTCTTGTCGAGCTCCTATACTTGAATCATACAGGAAGCTCCTTTCTAACATAAAAACACCTTGTTTTCCGTCCTATATATTAGAACGAACGAACAAGGTGTTTTGTGACACTTTATTTTATTTTTTTTCACTATATTTTATTTGATTAAGTACCTGCCAACTTTCTTCCTCAGACAATGTTCCATAATACGAACAACTCAATTGTTTAATGAACCACTTTATAATAAATGTATCATCATTCCACATCACATAATAGTGGACATTATTCTTTTCTATTTCTTTATATGAATAATCATCAAGCGAAATTCGTATAGTGCCAACATCACCAATAGGATAAACCTTTATTGAAAACCAGTCTCCTTCTGCATTGCAGAACTCTTTATATTGGCTTTGCTCGGTCTCAGTTTCGTTTACAATTAGGTAACCCATAGGAATATAGCCCAGTTCAAATCTTGGTTCATACTCACCTTCTGATTCGTCATATTTCGATTCATAAGTAAACTCAATATAGTTTCTGTGCTTATCCTTAAACAAATTGAAAAAAAACTCTCTTGAGGCTTTTACCGACATTGTCGCCGAAAAAACCACAATAATAACTGTCGCAAAAAGAATTGCTACTTTTCCAAATTCCTGTTTCTTTTTCGAAGTTCCTCGACGCAAGGATTTATCCATTCGTTTTATTTTACGGATAAAGTCATCCGAATACGCATGCTCTTCGATATCCCTAAGATTAGGATATTCTGTCAACCAAATCTCTCGTGCGCTTTCTATGTTCTCTGCTATTTTTTCATCATTGACTGTCATACTATTATTAATCCTTTAGTTCCTTTTCCAACCTGTGCTTGGCTCTTTGAATTAGTTTACGAACGTTCTCTTCGCTAATGTTCAGCAAATCGGCAATCTCTTTGTTATCCAATTCGTTATCATATTTCAAAAGAAGGATTTCCCGATATCTTGGTGGAAGCTTTGCAATAGCTTGAGCGATTGTAAGTCCTTCAACCTGCATAGACTCAATGTCTGTTTCGTCATCTAAAAACTCTTCATCTAATGAAACTTCTTTTAACCGTTTAGATTTCCGTAACATGTCAAAAGATGTTCTCTCAGTAACTATAACGATGAAGGACTTCGTTCTGTGACAATAAACATCGGATATTTTATCCAGGTTCTTGATTATTTTTACAAACGAATCATGAACAGCATCTTCCGCATCTTCTTTTCGCTTCAGAATATTACGCGCTACGTAGAACATCAGATCTTTGTACTGTTCATAGATTAGCATGAATTTAGTCTTGTCTTCTTCTATTTCGATTAATGATAGCAGCAATAGCATTGGGCATTATCTTTCGTATTCGATATCTGTTTGATTCTATAATATCATAAACTAAAGAGGAGCTCACACTGATTGTGTGAGCTCCCTAGAAACTTAGCAACTTACTTGAAAGGATTCTCTGTAGGATAAGGCAGATTTGCGGGCTGATTGTAATTCAAGTCTTCCATGGGAACTCCGATGTACTTAAATACCTCGAAGAGTGCCTTGCCATAGTGGCCAAATGCAACCGCACCGTGATGAGGATAGTTCTTCTGAATAAGAACGTGACGATAGAATCTACCCATTTCCTTGATAGCAAATACACCAATACCGCCAAAGGACTTGGTGGCTACGGGAAGTACTTCGCCTTCAGCAACGTATGCACGCAGCTTGCAGTCAGCAGTAGACTGTAAACGGAAGAAAGTAATATTACCGGGAGCAATATCACCTTCGAGTGTTCCGTTGGTAACTTCGATGGGAAGGTTACGAGCCATAATCTTTTGATATTTCATATCGCAGAAAGCAAGTTTCTTGGAGCATGTGTTACCACAGTGGAAGCCCATAAAGGTATCCTTGTGAGTATAGTCAAATTTACCCTCGATGGATTCTTTGTACATATCCTTGGGAACGGAATTATTGATATCAAGAAGGGTAACCGCGTCTTCACTTACGCAGGTACCGATAAACTCTGATAAGCATCCATAAATATCAACTTCGCAGGATACGGGAATGCCCATACCGGTAAGACGTGAGTTAACATAGCAGGGTACAAAACCGAACTGAGTCTGGAATGCAGGCCAGCACTTTCCGGCGATTGCAACGTATTTACGATATCCTCTGTGCTCCTCAACCCAGTCAAGTAATGTAAGCTCGTACTGAGCAAGCTTTTCAAGAACTTCAGGCTTCTTGTTGCCTGCGCCAAGTTCAGCTTCCATCTCCTTAACTTTAGCGGGAATACGAGCGTCACCGGCATGCTTGTTGAATGCTTCAAACAAGTCAAGTTCGGAGTTTTCCTCTATCTCAACACCAAGATTGTAAAGCTGCTGGATGGGAGCGTTACATGCCAGGAAGTTTAAAGGTCTGGGGCCAAAAGAAATAATCTTTAACTCGGATAATCCCTTAACGGCGCGTGCAATCGGTAAAAATTCATGCATCATGTCTGCGCAGTCTTCAGCATCACCTACAGGATATTCGGGAATGTATGCACCGATGTTACGAAGCTTTAAGTTGTAGCTTGCGTTTAACATACCGCAATATGCATCACCACGACCATCCATTAAGTCGGCCTGAGATTCCTCGGCTGCGGCAATGAACATCTTGGGGCCTTCAAAGTGCTTGGCAAGTAATGTTTCGGAAATTTCGGGACCGAAGTTACCAAGATATACGCAAAGAGCATTACAGCCTGCCTTCTTGATATCTTCCAAAGCCTGTACCATGTGAATTTCGCTTTCAACGATACAGATGGGGCATTCGTAAATGTCTGCTGCGTCGTATTTTGCCTTGTAAGCTGCCACTAATGCCTTGCGTCTGTTTACCGAAAGGCTTTCGGGGAAACAGTCACGGCTTACTGCCACAAGACCTAATTTGATTTTAGGAATGTTGTTCATGTTTGTATCCTCCTGAATTGATATATTATTCTGTAACATTAAGGTTCTTACCTTTAAGCCCCAGGAATGCGCCCTCGGAAAGACCGCCTTCGGGATGACCGATAAGCCACTTGTTGGAAGCCTGTATTAACGCATCCTCGCTCGAGGCAGTTCCATCTGCATTGATGGTAGCATGCTTAGCCTTCAACGGATAATTTGTGCCTTTCGGAAGCACAATCGCAACCTGGAAACCCGCACCGTTAACACCGCAGGGTGCATAGTGCATCGTTGTTGCATAGACCTCGACGGCTACGCCCGCAGGTACCAAAAATGCCTCGGCCTTGGCTGTATCGTATGTAAAGTCTTTTTCAACATCCGACAGCAAACCTACTATCAGTATGGCATCCGTTGCCGCAACGTTTATCTCGGAATCTCTGTGATACTCAAAAGCGTTAAGCAAGCTGTTGTGACCATTGCAATATCCGATCTGTATAGGCATCTCACCATAGCAAATGTCTGAAATTTTCGCAGCCACGGGCAGCGCCTCAAGCTCGGGAATACCGGCAATATAATCTACGCCCTCCGGGATCGGAGTTTTCTTCATAGCCTCTACAAGCTCGGTAAAATCCACGTTATCAATAACGCGACCATACTTTCTGAATTCGAAATCTGTGACCTTTTTAATTATCATACTGCAGTGCCTCCTATTTGATTATCTCAAACACAGGCTTTAAGGCAGGGTAAATCTCCTTAAACTGTGAATATTTTACATCATATTTAGCCGAAAGAACAGAATCGGGCTCAACAGTGTCTACAACTTCTACAAACTTGTCTGCTATTTCCTGAACCGAAGAATACTCACCGGCCGCAACAGCCGCAAGCATTGCTCCTCCCATTGCAGGACCTTCCTCGCTCTTTATGACATCTACCTTGACATTCAATACATTTGCAATAATTTTCTTCCACAGCATGCTCTTCGCACCGCCGCCGCATATCTTGGTGCGCTCTATATTGATGCCTAAGCTTTTCGCTACTTCGAGAGAATCTCTGAGGGCAAAGGCTACGCCTTCAAGCACTGCCTGTGTCATATCCGCACGACTTGTATCCATTGTAATTCCGGTAAATGTTCCTCGCGCATTGGGATTGTTGTGCGGTGAGCGCTCGCCCATCAAATACGGCAAAAAGAATACGTGATTCTCGCCAAGCTTGTCGATAGCCGCCTGTTCCGATGCATAATCTTTCGTGCCGATAATTTCATCCATCCACCACTTATTGCACGATGCCGCCGAAAGCATACACCCCATTAAATGATAGGTGCCGTCTGCGTGTGCAAAAGAGTGAAGTGCGTTAAATTTGTCTACACCGAATTTCTCTGAGGAAATAAATACAGTGCCGCTGGTGCCTAGCGATATATTGCATCTTCCGTCACCGACAGTTCCCGTGCCTACAGCTGCGGCTGCATTATCACCGGCGCCGGCAGCAACGATACATTCACGGCTGAATCCAAGTTCATCGGCAATTTCGGGCTTTATGCAACCGATCTTTTCATAGCTTTCATAGACAGTTGAAAGCCACTTGGGGTTAACACTGCAAATCTTGCACATTTCGCTTGACCAGCAGCGGTTTTTAACATCAAACAGCAGCATGCCCGAGGCATCCGAAACATCTGTTGAGCGAACCCCCGTAAGCATATATGCAAGATAGTCTTTAGGGAGCATCAATTTATCAATTCTGGCAAAGTTCTCGGGTTCCTTATTCTTTACCCACAAAATCTTTGGTGCGGTAAATCCGGTAAAAGAAATATTTGCCGTATACTCTGAAAGTTTATCCTTGCCGATTACATTATTAAGATAATCGCATTCTTCGTATGTACGTCCGTCATTCCATAAAAGTGCGGGCCGTATTACTTTATCGTCTTTATCGAGTATTACAAGTCCGTGCATCTGACCGCCGAAGCTTATACCTGCGATTTTGGATTTGTCGAAACCGGTCGTAAGTTCCTTTAAGCCGGCCATACTTTCCCGATACCAGTCCTCGGGACACTGCTCACTCCATCCGGGATTCGGAAAATAAATCGGGTACTCACGTGATACCGTGTTCAGTATTTTCCCGGCACTGTCCATAAGTATTAACTTAACGGCAGATGTTCCAAGGTCGATTCCTATATAGTACATATGGTGCCTCCTGTATATTATTCGTCATATACCATTTTATCTGTGTGCAAGGCAACTTTCAATTTCATTATTTTATCTTTTTTATGCTATTTTTAGATGTTTTGCGCCCGCGCGAGTGCGCATCCTTGCGAAGCTTTTTTACCTTACAGAAAAAGACCGGCCGCTCACAACGGCGGTCGGTCCTCTATCAGTCTTTTGTTTCGGTTACTATGGAATAATACGCATTTGATGTTGCCTTATATACCACAAGGTAAAACACCGAGCAAAGCAGTATACTTACCGCGGTTGTAATTACCAGCAACGTCGTATTTGTTAAATCAAAAAGCAGCAACATTTTCCGTATAAAAGGAAAGGCAAATATCATATGAAGCACCGCCACAATGATAGGCATAAAGAAAACCGTAAGCATCTGTGAATTTATGGACTGCTTAATACTTTCTTTTGTCATGCCGACCTTCTGCATGATTTCGAATCTTGAACTGTCCTCATAGCCTTCGGATATCTGCTTATAGTAAATAATCATTACGGCAGCCGAAAGAAATACTATGCTCAGTAAAATTCCCAGCACGAACAGTCCGCCGAACGATCCCAAAAAGTCGCCGCGACCGGCTACGTAACAATCCGAATAGCAGCTGAACCCTCCGTCGTAGCTTTCCAAGGATGTATTCTGAAGAACTGTACACAAACGGTTTGTTAACTCTACCTGCGCATCTTCATCTACGTTTGTGTCAAACTGATAGTACCATACGTAGTAAAGCACTACTCCGGGAGCGTTAAGTGCAATAATAGCCTGCTCATATTTTTCGACATCCGGTGTAATCAGCACCAAAGTATTTGTAATTGCCTGATTATCACTCTGTAATACGGACCTTTCGCGCCCTATCATCGATGACATTTTATGTGTTTCGGTAATATTTGTGTTAAAACCGTTAAGGGAAATCTCGCCGGCTTTGATTTCTTTACCTTCGATAACCGCAACCGACTCACCCTCCGCCAAAGAAAAAGTTGTACCGAATAACCGATTGCCGTCTTCAACACTCATAATCACCACGTTGTACAGATTTGCGTAATCATCAACATTATATTTTCTGAAGTCACCTTCGGTTGTAATTTTATTCGATGAATCCCAAATTCCGTCTGTAATATATCCCCTGAGCGTGTAAAGATTTTCGATGGAAGCACCCATATTTTCAGCCTCTTCCCCGATTGCTTTTTCAACACTGTCAAGATATATCTGCTTGTCGGGATTGTACTCTGCAAAAGAAACATACAAATCTATGTCTTTGGGATACCGTTCCTTCATGCAGTCCTCGGTGCCGAAATACAGACACGACGTCGACGATATCATTACAAGAACCATGGTAATTAAAATACATATCGAAGCAAGGCCCGCCCCGTTACGTTTCATCCTGAAAGTCATTGACGAAACGGATACATAGTGTTTGGTCTGATAGTAATACTTCTTGTTCTTCTGCAAAATTTTGCACAGAAGCACCGAGCCCGCAATAAAAACCAGATAGGTTCCGAAAATAACCATAATCACGGCAATAAAGAAGGTTGCCAATGCCTCAACCGGATTGGTAATTGTTATTGAAATGTAATAAGCTCCGGCAAGTAAGGCTATACCGCTCAAGCCCCACAGCCAGTTAGCGCGCGGTACTTTTTCGCCTGCATTTTCACTTTTAATGAGATCTATCGGCTTTATGGACACTATCTGTATTGTTGACAGCAAAAAGAGAACCGCAAAAATAATTAAAAAGAATGCTGCCGTATACAAAAGATCTCTTGCGGAAATTCTGAACGAAAAATCAACATCGCCATCTATCGCATTGATAAGTCCCAGCTCCGTAATTTTTGAAAGAAGCACACCGATTGCCAAACCACTGACTGTTGAAAAGCCGTAGGTCAGCAAATTTTCGCATAAAAGAATACGCGAAAGACGGCGCTTGTTCATACCAAGTACGTTATAAAGTCCGAATTCCTTTTTGCGACGCTTTGTAAGCAGTGAACTGCTGTACAGCAAAAATATAGCCGAAAAAATCAGTATTACCCAACTTCCCAGTTTTAGAATCATTCTTGCTTCGCTGCCGCCGGTCACATACGAAAGTGTTTCCAGATTCGAAAGGAACGTCAAAATATAGCAAACCGCAGTCATCATAATGCATGTAATAAGATAAGGCACGTACAGGCGTCTGTTCTTACGACATCCGTCAATGGCAAGCTTTAAGTAAAATCCCGCTTTCATACGTTTTCGCCTTTCTTTGACAACATCGTAAGCGTATCACTTATCTGCTGATACAACTGTTCATTCGAATTTTCACCCTTGTATATCTGGTGGAAAACTTCGCCGTCTTTTATAAAAAGAACCCTGCCGGCACGGCTAGCTGCCTTCGCGGAATGTGTAACCATTAATATGGTCTGGCCTTCTTTGTTAATCTTTTCAAAAAGCTTTAACAATTCATCGCTTGCCTTGGAATCCAATGCCCCGGTAGGCTCATCCGCAAGAATAATCTTTGGATCGGTAATAAGTGCTCTTGCCACAGCCGCACGCTGCTTCTGTCCGCCGGATACTTCATAAGGGTACTTCTTCAACAGGTCGGTAATTCCGAGTGTTTTGGCAATCGGCTCAAGTTTATCGTGCATCATTGAATAGTTCCTGCCAGAAAGCACCAGCGGAAGATATATGTTTTCCTCTAATGTAAATGTATCCAGAAGGTTAAATTCCTGGAACACGAATCCTAAGTTTTCTCTTCGAAAATCCGCAACCTTTGACTCGGGAAGCTTTGTAAAATCCATATTTTCAAGTAACACCGTGCCCTGTGTGGGACGGTCAAGTGCGGCAAGAATGTTTAAAAGCGTTGTTTTACCGCTTCCGGATTCGCCCATAATTGCCACGAATTCGCCTTCTTCCACGCTAAACTTAACATTCTTTAAAGCCTCGACCGAATTACTGCCAAGTCGTGCTTTGTATATTTTCTTTAATCCTGTAACTTCAAGTAAACTCATTTTTTCTCCTTCGTTGTTTAACATTGCCTTTTTGCGGTTTACACACTGATAATAAAATAATAAGCCGATTCATTCTATGGAATCGGCTTACATTTGCAGCGTAATTTCTTACAAAAATGTCACATTTACTCGATGGAATAATCGATTCTCGATAAATCGATAGAAAAATCGGTTCCAACCCCAACCGTGGAGGCCACAGTAATCTTATGCCCCAGATTACCGCACACACGCTTGCAAAGATATAAGCCTATGCCGGATGCCTTCTTATCCGTCCTTCCGTTAAAGCCCGTAAAGCCGTTATCAAATATTCGCGGCAAGTCTTCAGGGGCAATTCCGATGCCTGTATCTTTAATATGCAATATGCCCTTTGGCTCATACTCAATTGTTATTGAGCCTTTATTAGTATACTTTAAAGCATTTGACAACAACTGTTCTATCACAAAAGAAAGCCACTTTTCATCCGTTAACACAACCGCATCGGTCGGTTCATAATTCAAAGAAAGTTTCTTTCCTATGAAATCTTTGCTGAATTTCTTTATCGAGGATTTTAAAACCTCATCAAGATTTGTTTTCCTGATTACATAATCCGTTGACTCGCTGTCGAGTCTCAAATAAGTAAGTACCATCTCAACATATTGCTCAATACGACCCAAATCGTTCTGCAGCTTTCTTGAAAAAGCACTGTCCTCGTTCTGAAGATTTATACTCATTGAAGCAATCGGCGTTTTTATCTGATGTGCCCAAAGAGTGTAATACTCTATCATTGAATTGTATTTTTCGCCCGAAGCCTCGGCCTGAAGCTTAATCTGTGCGCAAAGGGTATTTATCAAATCAATATAGTCCGCTTCGGCAAAAGAATCAGGTTTCTCGGTTATCGCTACAAGTCTTGAATCGGCTTTGATTAAATCCGTAATCTTCTTATGCTTTTTGATTACACGTATATAATCGACAGCCAAAAAACAGATACTTATTGCAAAGCAAAGTAAAATCGGATACCACACCGCTTTAAGCGGAAACTTAAAAAGCGAAAATACCGAAACCGTAACAACGGCATATAAACAGCAAAGTATTATATAATTCCGCTTGTACTTTATATAACTGAAAATATTTTTCAACTTTATGCCCCCAAAATGTAGCCAACACCAAACTTCGTGGTAATAAAATCGTTAAGTCCTGCTGCCTCAAGCTTTTTACGCAGGCGCCCGACATTAACGGTCAGTGTGTTTTCATCTACAAAACAATCTGTTTGCCATAAAGATTCCATAAGCTTCTCACGACTTACAACCTGACCTTTGTTTTGCATAAGAGTAAGCAAAATGCGATACTCATTCTTGCTAAGCTCAATCTTTTCTTCATTGAAATACAATGAATTGTCACTTGTGTTAAGCATTGCACCGTTATGCTCTATTATCGTACTCGATTTGCCGAATTCATAGGTGCGTCGCAGCAAAGCCTGTATCTTTACAATCAGTACATTATTGTCAAAAGGCTTGGGAATAAAGTCATCGGCACCCATGTTCATTGCCATCACAATATTCATGTTATCCGATGCAGACGACAGGAACACTATCGGCACCGAGCTTAACTTGCGGATTTCGCGACACCAATGATACCCATCCATAAACGGAAGTGATATATCCAAAAGAATCATATGAGGCTCATACTGCGAAAATTCCGATAAAACATTTCTGAAATCGCTGACCGCCCGACTGTCGATGTCCCATCCTAAAAGGCTGTTTTTGATGCCATCCGCTATTCCGCTGTCATCCTCGACTATAAATATTTTGTACATAATATTCCCCTTTGTATCGTTTAAAACTGATTTCATTATATTTCAAATGACGCAAAAGATAAAGAACAAAGCAATTCACCGGAAGGAGTCATACATGACTGCTATAAAAACAATTAATCTTACAAAAAATTACGGCGCCACTTTCGGAGGGCTCTTTGTTTCAATTGTTCTGTGGCAGCTTCAAAAATACCCTTCGACTCTCATCGGTACCCTGTCCGGCTACGCGGTATCATACGTTATCATCACAATTATCATGTACAAAAACATGAAACAATCCACTAAGCAGGTAAACTCATTGCTTGACCGTTCTAAGCAGTAATAAATATCAGATTGTGACAGTTCTGTTAGAATTCAGCATCATTTTGTAAGGAGATGAAATGGAGCGCAGTTCCCTTTACGGCTATACTTTAAACATAAACAACAGCAACACAAACAACAACACATAAAGGAGAATTACTCATGAAAAACATTTCCAAAACAACAATCTGTCTTTACATCATTTTAGTTATTGCAATTATCTGCTCGGTAATTTCAATCATCCAGTCTTTCACCAAAAATATTCCCGTTGACTGGTCTGCAATGACTCTTGTATATTGCTTTTTGGCTATAAGCTTCTCGACGATTGAAGAAAAAAAGAAAAACCAAAACTAACCAAACATAAACAGCCGGCTTCCGATAATTCCGAAGTCGGCTGTTTTGCAAACGAAACGTTTTTTATAGTATTATTTACATTTCTTTTCCAACTGCTTAAGTTTAAGCGCTGTATTATAGAAGTCCTTTGTAGAGCAACCGGCACGACCGCCACCCGCACAGGCGCAGGCACACGCACAGGCACAGGAATGTGCACAGGCACAGGAGCTGTGTGCGCAACTGCTGTGTACACAACTGCTTCTTGTTGTTGAAGGTCTGCTAACCGGTACATGAGTTACATGCACGCGAATATATGTATTCGGTAAATCCGAATATCTGTAAGTACCTTCGCTGTCATATTTTGAAGGTTCCTTAATTTCTTTTTCCTCAACAACTTCTTCGCTCTCGATAAAGCTGCGTCCGCAATACTCGCATTTTTCCTGATTTTCGGCTCTGACCGCACCACATCCCGGACAAGTCGGGTAATACTTGATAAGTGTACGGGTAATTTTCTTTTTGGTCTCGCCCTTAGCGGAAAAGCTTGCACCGTCTGAGTACGACTTTGCTTTTAAAGCAGCCACAATTCCAATAATGATTATCCATACAAATACTATAAAGAAAGCCTCTCCGTTAACGGAATCATTGTTGTTATAGCTGTTGTAGTTGTAATAATCATAGTCATAATCATAATACTTATAGTTATAATCATAACCGTAATCATTGATGTTGAAAGAGCCGTTATATGCGTTTTTTTCAACATTAAAGTTGAAAGCATCATTAGGATACGTTACCGAAAACTCTTGTGTCTGTCCGGGATTTAAAGACATTTCCCATGTAAGATATCCATCCTTGTTGAGTGCCCCTGCACCCCAGCTCGATGCCTTATCGGCATTCCACCTTACAACAAGCCGATCAACACTGATTTCGCTAAACCATCCCGGTGTAAGATAAAAAACAGTCTCGCCTTCGATAAGTTCATTCATAACGTACATGTAATCCTGAACAACTTCAAAATCAAAGGATATTATTTCATCTTCGTAATAATCTCTGTCAAAATATACATCAAAATAAAACTGGCTGCTGTCATTATCTGGAATAATTGATTCAATATTGTCGCTTATACTGTCATAAGTAATATAGTTTGCGTTAGGTATGCCGATTTTAACCCAGCGTACCGGTCCGATACCGTCCGACTCCAATACTTTCCAGTCAAAATGATACTTCATATTAATGGTTGCATCGTCGTTAACGTCAACCGTAATCTCATAATCCAATATTTCATCTGTCGGCGACGATGCATAAGAAGGTGCGCCTGCACACACAATCATCACCGTAATAAGGGCTGTAAAAAGAATTTTAATACGTTTCATGTTAAGCCCTCCTTAAGGGACATCTTCCGAGCATCAGTGCCGAATAATCCCTTCTCTTTTTGCAATATTCGTTATTCCATATTATATCCCACTCATCGTTTAGCAGGTTACCGAGTACATTGCCCGAAAGCCAACTCTGACACGGAACAACATTGCCGCCCGGAGTAATTGCCATATTGCTTAAGCATGCTCCGCAGTTTGGCGTTGCAATTGCAAGCTCTTCAAAAAATTCGTTGCCAATCCAGCCCGGTGATGTAAAATTAATCTCCATTCCGTTTTCATTACAGTAATCACAAGCTTCCTTGAGTACCTTTTTAATCTCATCAACGCTTAACTGTAAAGATTTCGATTCATCACCGACGGCATTTCCCGTTGTAATAAGACCCGAGCAGGTAACATACGTAACACCCAATTCATGCAAAAACTTAAGCGTTGAAACATAGTCACTGTTAAGAGTACATAAAGGGGTATTAATGCTTAGATTAAGCCCGGCCGCAATAGCATTCTTTATGCCCGAAACAGTATTTTCATACTGGGATGCACCCACAAGCTTATTATGAATTTGGGCATCTGCAGAGTAAAAAGTAATCTGAACACTGTCGAGTTCAACCTCGCAAAGCTTCTTGCAATATTCTTCTGTAAGCTTGATTCCGTTGGTGTTAAGCCTTGATACAAACCATCTTGCATGATCGATTAGCTCAAATAAATCCTCGCGCATGGTAGGCTCGCCACCGGTAAACGTTACCTGCGGAATACCGATTTCACGCAGTTTATCGATAATCGCAATCCACTCCTGCGTGGTGAGTTCCTTTTCCTCGGACTGTGGCTGACCGGCAGCGTAGCAGTGTACACATTTCTGGTTGCAGTGCCACTTTCCGTCTTTAGTCATTGCGCTTACCATGATATCCATTCGATGCGGTGCGCGCATAGAGTCTGCGTACTCGCCGATACTCATATATCCGATATCTTCGGAAGGCTCCTTACCGTATGCAACGTCCGAAAATGTTTTCATTATCCTGTAAATATCCTTTTTAAGACGCTTGCCGCGTGTTAACCAGAATATCTTGCGAACCTTTGAAACCGTATTGTTAAGTATTGTATCGATGTCTTCATCGGACACTTCTTTACCGGCATACTTATTGATTTCTTTGATAAGCTCTGCCAAAAGAATGCTCCACGAATAATTAACGGGGATAATGTCCTGTCCGTTAATGATTGCAATACTTGCCTTTACATGCTTACCGTCAAACTTAGGCGGAATAAGATGAATGCGCACAGCTCCGGGGCCCTCCGGATTCAATGTTGTATGCATTACTTCCGAAAGGTTTTCATTGTAATACTTCTTTACTTTACCAAACACCCTCATAGATTTTCCCTTTCAACATTTTTAAAAAACGGAGCAGGCATTTTTACCTGCTCCGTTTCTATAATACTATTGTTTCTCGTTAATGTAAATTGTAGCTCGGGACTGAATAATCTTGGCAACTTCCTCGGCCGATTTCTGACCTTCAAAGAAAGCCTGCGCTTCTTCGTCGATAATGTTCGATAATTCACCAAGATCGCCGAATACCTTCGTGACAGAACTGATATAGTCCTTAAGGAATTGAGCATCACTGTCATTAATAGGTTCAATGACAATTTCACGGTCGCCGATGTAATACATGTCATCGTAGTATTCTTTTTCGCCGTTTTCGTTAGTCCAGTAAGGACGTTCCTTTGCTTCCTCGATTATTTCGTCAAAACGACTGATGCGCGCGGGAATGCTGTATGCGGAATTCTTTTGATACTCATCTGAATAATAGTACTTTATAAACTCCCATGCTGCATCGGGGTTGGCACTCTTTGCGGAAATTGCATATGCGCTGTTTAAACTTAACACAGAGCCGTTACGATTCGAGCAGGGGAAGCCCACAAATGTTATAGGCTCACCGAATGTACCTTGTGTAAGATACTTATAATCTCTCGGTGAAGAAATCGAATATGTATACATTAAAGCTTTATTATTACGCCACTGCGTCTGAAAGCTGTTATAGTCGTAGTTATCGTAATCATAAATAATGTCTGATTCCTTGGGGAATGACTTCATAAGTTCAAGTCCCGCAATAAACTCAGGCGTATCAAAATAACATTTTCCCTCTGACATATCCACAAGCTCATCAAAATTTACGCTGTAGAAATAATATTCCATCATTTCACGGCTTGAGCTATACATTCCAAAAGGACTTGCATCGGGATGAGCATCTATAAATGCCTTCATTTCGCTGCTTGTCCAACCGGTCATACCATTAAGCAATGATGTTTTGGCAACTATTGTTTCAACATAGAAAGAAGGAACCACAAAATACAACTTGTCATTATAAGAACATGCTTTCAAAAGATTGGGCCAAATATCGTTTCGATCTATATCGGGATCTTCATCAAGATATTTGTTGAGGTCCAAAAACAACCCCTTACTCATGTAGTTCTTTAAGGAAGCAATGTTGCTGCCTACAATAATATCGGGAGCCTGACCGGATGCTATTTCCGAATTCAGTCGTTTGGTACCTGCATCATAATCTTCTTCATTATTGTAAATTGAATAATCCTTCACAATAATTCGATACTGTTCGCTTTCCTTATTGAAATTAACCACTCGCGTACGTGTATCCGAATCCATATACAGACAACCGATTGATATTAATTCCTTATCGGGAATGGTCTCGGGATCTACCTTATCAAATCTGCTGATTGCCGTAGTATAGCCGTTAATATTGTCCCACTCACCGTAGCTTGCAATAAACTGGCCGGGACCACTTACCGCAAAAGAATCAAAATAGGTCGTATTAACATCTGAGTTTACAAAATCCATCAAAACCGTCGGCTCAGCATCACCGATATTATATCCTGAAACAGCACCTGTCGATGTAAGTATAAAATCGTAATCCGAACCCGCGCCATCCATAATCGAATAATTGTAATTGTTGGTGATTTTCAAATCCAGCGGCTCGCCTTTTTCAAGTGTTGTGGGATCGAGCTTGCAATAAACCTCTCCGTTCTCGCCCCAGTAATTGCACAGTAATGTGCCATCCTTCAACTGGTAAATACCGTTTATTCCGTTAATGTCATCGCTGATTCTTGCAAGCACATATCCTGTTTCATCAATCAGAACGCGGCTTGAATATCCGTTTAAAATCAGCTTTCCGTCGTTTAACATTATGATTCCGGACAAATAGTCAATGTTAAAATCTTTGGTGGTATTAAAGAGAAATAATTCCTTCCCGTTCGAATCGCATACCGAAAGATAATAACTGTAGTCATAAATCGGATTTTCGGGATCCGAAAAATCCGAATGGGACAATTCATACGAAATTGCAACGTTTCCGTTCGGAAGCATACGAACATTATCTACCCAACCTTCACCGGCAAGCTCTACCTCGTGAAATTTCAAATCGCTTCCGTCCAGATTCGCAATTCCCCACATATATGAACTTTTATACGTATCGTAGTCATATACGTTTCCGTACATAAACAGCTTCCCGTTTACGGGCGAAATACCGTACATATTGAAATTTGCGGGCAACTCTACATCTATCTTTGTTTCTTTGTAAATTGTATTTTTGTCAATCGTGTTTAAATTTTTGTTTTTGCCGCAGCCCGCAACAGTAAATACTGTCATAACAGCCAGCAAAAATACAAGCAATACTTTACTTCTTTTCTTCATCCTTTTTCCTCTCCTTGACGATTTTCTTTTTGTATCGCCGCTTTTCAATTAATCTCTCTATATAATTCTTTAAATCGGAATAATGAACCGTACGCTTCTTTATCATTCTGATTATAAGCAAAAACAAAACAACCGAAGGATAAAGGAAAAATACGATTGCAAAAACAACAAGCGGGGCAAGACAATCCTCCGTCCCGCGCGCAATATTCTCCCAGTAAGGAAATACAATGCTTTTTGTAGTCATGCTGCGTGTTCCGAAAGCTTTTACTACTTTTAAAAGACTTACCCAATTATATCTGCCTGAATTTTCGATAATCTCAACTCTGTTTTTGGAAACCGGCATCTGATTGCTTACAAGATTGTACGCATAATCAGAAATCGGATTCGGTAATAAAGTTTCATAACAGTTAATATATACGTTTCCGCCATGTTCTGTCAAAGATTCATAGGACACAAAAATTGTGGCACCTGTGTTCCCTGCAGCCTCGTTAAACTTGGAATCTTCCAAATCAACAACACCCGAAATAACACATTCAACACCGTTTACGGTAACGCACTGCCCCACAACGTCACTGGACCCAAACAACGCCCAAGCCGTTCCCCGGTCCATTACGACCATATCTTTCATTACGGCATCACTGTCAAAATAACTGCCGGAAAGAAGTGTGTACGGATGAAAAAGAAAGAAATCTCCGCCAACTCCGTAAACAGTAACCGACCTGCTGGCTTCTTTTGAAGCAATTGTTGCCTCACCTTTTGCGGAATATGCATATACCCACAGTCGCGCATTTTGAGATGCTGCGATAATGGAATCCGTATCCAACTGCCTGTCAATGTTATAGTTTAGCTGTTTCACTGAAGTCTCATCAAAATCCGCAAGCTCAGACATAAAAGCAGAAATCTGCGCATAACTGTTATCATCTGCCCAACGCTTTGAAAGATTCTGTGTATCAAGCTTTGATGAAACCTTAACGCCTATAAGTAAAAGTACAAGCCCCAAAACCAGAGAGATAAATCCCGAAATCAGCACTTTTATTTGTTTTTTAGTGAAAACTGATTTTAAGTATCTCATTAAATTAATCCTTTAATCTTATCAACTGTCCGTCTTCAATCGGCTTGGCACTGGTAGTAATAATATATTCCCAACTGTCAAGATCGCCCGAAATAGCGCTTTCTTTTTCATCACCCGCCAAAACGGTAACGTCAACGCGGATTGCTGTATAACGCGTTCCCAAAGGTGTGCTCTTTGCTTCAACCCTGTATATGAATTTACCCTTGTTGTCTTCATGTATTGCATTATTAGGTACAATTACGTCATAATTTGCCGTCTTTTTGCCGACAACAAGCGAAAGCTGCTGACCGCTTGCCACGTCGCCGGTAACTTCAAAAATAACAAGCTTTCCGCCTCTTTGATTGTTAGGATCGGGTCTTATTGCCGTAACTCGGGCATGTGCATCCGTGTACCACCACGAATTTGAAATTTCAGCCTCGTCGCCTATCGAAATCAGTTTTGCCTGATCCTGAGTAACCGACATTGTTAATGAATAACCTTTACCACGCATCTGAATCGTTGCAACCGTTTCACCGTTTGCAATGGTTTCTCCGGCGTTTCGGCTTAAGGAAATAATCGTTCCGGAAACCGGAGCTTCGATTACCGCACTGCCCTGATCTTTTCGAAGGGACTCAACAAGTGCTTTCTGCGCTTCGATTTCATCGAGCTTATCCTTTAAGCCAATCTTTGTGTTAATATCGGATATCAGTTTGTTTACATTATCCTGAGCATCCTGCAATGTGCTCTGTGCCTCGGCTTTTTTTACATTCCAAACGGTAATCTCGTATCTCCAACTCGCAAGCTGATTGTTAATTATGGAATTATAATAATCGTATGAGCCTGCGGCAGCATTATAATTGGTGGCTGCCTCCAGATATTTTTCGTTATCACCGATACTTTGATAATATGTCTTCATATCATCCCAGTAAGCCATTGAAGCTGCCGCTTCATCACGGGCTACACGCTCGGCAACCGAGTTATCCGTACTCTCACTCCATACCGTAATTTTATTGTTTAAAATAGTAAT
Source organism: Lachnospiraceae bacterium (assembly GCA_045617045.1). Classification (GTDB taxonomy): domain Bacteria; phylum Bacillota; class Clostridia; order Lachnospirales; family Lachnospiraceae; genus UBA1258. Next base: position 16,948 of record JAZLHV010000020.1, on the reverse strand, counting down.
TTCCGTATCAATGTTATCTATCGTTTTCTCTGCGTTGGTAACCTTCTTCTTGGCACTATCCAGCATTTTCTGGATTTCATCGGTATCGGCTACTCCGTTCTTCTCAACATCGGAAGTAATTGAACTTGATATCTGACTGTTGATTATTTCCCTCTGATATGCCTTCTCCAAACTTGCAAGCTTTTCCTCGGCCTGCTTAACTTCCTCGCTGTCACCTTCCTCAAGAAGATATATGATATCCCCCTTTTCGACTTCATCGCCTATTCTGACGTTTACCTCGGAAACTTTGCGGCTTTCTTTCCATACAACGCTGTATGGTGCATCTGCCTCAACATATCCGCTTCCGCGAACTTTATTGGTGATAGAACCTGAGTAGCAATACTGAGCCGCCACTTCGGGAAGTGAATAATTCATAATTGTGTTTGAAAAGAATGTAAGCACCAGCAATACTGCCAAAAATATAATTGCGAATGTTTTTACCCATTCTTTTCTGCTTTTCCTGTTTTCCATTTCTTTCTCCTTTATCCCTTTACGCCACCCTGGTACATAATTCCCTCTACCAGATAATCTTCACCATACAAGAACACCAATAATCCGGGAATCATATAAATTGTAGCGACCGCGAACGCAAGTCCCGTTTCACCGCTGTTAATCTGTGACAGGAATACCGATAACGGGTGCATCTCGGTATCCGACAGCAAAATCAACGGTTGCTCTACCATATTCCAATAGTCTATAAACACTAAAATCGCAATTGAAAACAGACAGCTCTTACATAACGGAACCGCTATCTTTGTAAATATCTGCCATTCGCCCGCACCGTCAATCTGTGCAGCTTCGATATATGATGTCGGAATGCGCCTCATAAACTTCGTAAGCAGATATACCGCAAACGGTGACGCAATACCCGGCAGCCATATCGCCCACCTTGTATCAACAAGATGCAGCCACGTTGACACCAGATAGTTGGGAACAAGTGTAACCTGGTACGGCATCAGCATCAATATAAGATATGCAAAGAAAACAATTTCTTTAAGCTTTCCCTTGGCACGTGTGAACCCGTAAGATGCAAACAGCGCAACCAGCAACTGGAACACCACTATCGGTACCACCAATATAACTGAGTTCCAAAACTTAATTAAGTACGCCGGACTCTTTAAAAGCACTGTTACATACTGCGAAAAAGAAACCATGTCCGGAATAAATTTCAGATGAACAATTTCGGATATGAAAACCTTTCCGCCTTTTTCAGTCTTTGCAAAGACAGCTCCGTAATTGGCACTTATCTCTGTCTGCGACATAAACGAATTGGTGATTGTCAACACAATAGGTGTTAAGAAAATCAGTGCAAAGACTGCTGCCACAATGGTAATAAAGGCAATCTGTACAATTTCTTTTTTCCTGCGCTTCGAAATGGACGATGTTTTTTTACTCATTCTTCCACATCCTTTCCGAAGTAATTTTCAACCAAAAACAGTGCGCCGATAATAACAATCATCACGAATGACATTATTATTGCAGCTGTTGAAAGCTTCTGATAATCGAGCGATTTAAATGTATTGTTCATAAAATGCTGCAACATATACAGCGAATCGTACGGGTAATCTCCGGTCAGAAGGTAAATCTCTCGGAATACCTTAAACGAATTTATTAACGAAAGAATTGTTACAAACATTATCGTGGAAGTTAAATAGCGGATCTTTATGCGCCAGAATATCTGCCAGTTATTAGCGCTCTCCATTCTTGCAACTTCGAGTATATCCCTCGGAATTGCCTCAAGTGCCGCCAGAAACAATATCATGTTGTAGCCTAAGTTCTTCCACAAAAACAAAAATACAATTACTATTTGTGCATAGTCGGATTTCAGCCAGTCGATTTTGGCCCCGCCCAATCCGACAAGTATGGTATTAACCGCGCCGTTATAGTGAAACATAACCTGCACTATTAATACGATTGAAGCAACCGGAACCATCATAGGTGTCAAAAAGCAAGTTCTGAACTGACTTCTCAGCGGAATATTTCTGTCAAGCATACCGGCCAAAAGCAGTGAAAGAACTACCGATAACGGAACCGCAATAAAAGAAAACTTAAGTGTATTACGCCCCGCCAGTTTAAAAGCTCCGTTCTTCATTACGCTTATGAAATTTTTAAAACCTACAAAATTTGCCAATATCGGGTTATCAATGGTTGAATAGTAAATAACCACGAAATACGGCAGTATAAAAAACAGAAACACAAGAAGAAGACTCGGTACCAAAAAAGCTACCGCGCCCGTCTGTCTTCTTTTGTCTCTTTTCTGAAGTTGACTTTTTTGCTTTTTACTCATTACAAAGTCCTGTCTATCGTGTTTCCTGAAGGTATATCTTTACCCTGCTCTGAATAATGTCAGCTACGGTTTTAACATCCTTGCTGCCCTTGAAATAAGCCTGCACTTCCTCGTTAACAATTTTATAGATGTTTTCATCGATGTACAAAGCTCCGTTAACGCTCTTAATGAGTTCTCCAACCGCATCAATATCGTGATCGCTTGCAGGGTAAATGGTAACCATTGTTTTACCGTTACTGGAACCGCCATGACTCTCATCCTTGGGAATCGCTTTTTCTGACTTTATTCTATCATCAAGTGCAGCCTTAAGTATAGGGAAACCGTTACGCATTGTTGACTGATAATCATATTCGAGAAGTCCCTTAATAAATTCCCATGCGCCATCCTTGTGTGCAGACATCTCGGAAATTGCGTAAGCAGAACCGCTTGAAACTAAGCATTTGCCACCATTTTGGGAAGGGAAGCCCACAAATGCAAGGTCCTCACCGTACAACTGGCTGTAAAGGGACACTTCATTAAAGTCCATAACATAGATGGGTGAAAGCTTAATATTACCCTTCATAATCTCACCCCATTCATCGTAATTATCGTAATCGATGTTTTCGGGGAAGGAATTAGCAAACTCCAGACACTTTATAAATTCCTCGGAGTTAAAGTAACACTCTGCATTCTGCTCATCAACATAATCCGAATAGCTATACATTAATAACTCTGCAACAGCATATTCTTTTACCATACCACCCATAAAGGAAATGTCCGGATACTGCTGTCTTAAAGAAATTAAGGCATCCATATCCCACTTACCGATGGTATCGGCAAGCGATGCGGGCATGACCATCGTTTCCACAGTAACTCCGGTCGGTACAGAATAAAGCTTACCGTCTGTTTCAAAGGTCTTAAATATATTCTCAAAATAATCAGCCTTATTGATGTCAGCGTCAGCATTCATCAATGTGTAGATGTCAGCGAAAATATTCTTTTCACTATAGTCCTTTGAAGACATGTAATCCGTCTGGACAATATCAAAAACCGTACCCGAAGCCATATCCATATTAAAGCGATCATATGCTTTTTGGTAATCTGTTACATCATCGGATAAATACTCCTTGACTACGATTCTGTAATTGGGATTTTTCTTGTTAAACTTAACAATTTCTTCCTGAATCTGATAGTCAAGATACTGACAGCCATATATCAATTCTGTCTTTGCGGAAACATTTTCCTTTTTAACCTTCTTAAGCGAACATCTTTCATAATGAGAAGACTGCTCCTCCCAAACCATTGACAGGAAGGACATCGAGTCCTCATTCTCAATTTCAATACCTTCAAAGAAAGGATTTACTATGTCAATGTCAATCCATTTAAACAATGCTTTATATGTTCCGGCCTCAAGATCGAGCTTTCCGAAAGAATCGTTTGAACTACCATACATACAGCCGTCATTTCCTATGTAAATATTATCCATTTCAGGAAATTTTTTTATTTCCTTTTTCTGGGTCTTGCCGGCCTCGATTATATTAAGACAAGGCTGATAGCTGCGGTTATAGGCCATATAGTAGATGTTTCCGTCCTTGTCCGGGCATAAACAGGTAATGTAATTCTCTTCCTTAATGGAATATACTTCATGACCGCTTTCGTCCATGCGTACCAGATAATTATCACTTGTAAACAGAATATCGTTGCCCACAAACATTACATCATTGATATAGCCGCCATAACCTGCCCCGACATCTTTGATTTCAGCCTTTAGAGCAGACTTTCCGCTTTTGTCAAAAGAATATATGCGCAAGGTCTCGCTCATAGATGCTTCATCGAAAATCTCACTGGCAGCAGAAAATGTTCCGTCCTCACTTTCGCTAAGGGCAACGAAGTACATGGATTCTTTTCCCTCCACATCCAGCTGAACAGAGAAAATTTCTTCATTGGTAGTAAAATTCATGGATTTAATGTAGTACTTATAAGGAGGCTCATAGTCCGGACTGTCTATAAAAGTAATGACATCGCCCTTAACCTCTGAAGCCTGAGTATATCCGCTATCCGTAATCGGTCTGAAAGTGGTAAACGTTGGCTGATATACATATTCCTCAACCGAATTTGCTGCCGGCTCCTTTTCGCCGCACGCACATAGACCTGTCATAAGCACAAGCATGCTGATGGCAGAAAGTGTTTTAAGAATAGAATATTTCATTTCTATCTCCCTTTGTTAATTATTTAACCCTCAGCATGTATACTAACACATTTTCTGTTTTTCTTCATCATAGCAAATATGAATATTTCATGAAATTTTTCTTAATAGATTACCCTCGCGCATTCAAAAAATCCTCTTCTGCCTTTTAAGTTACAGACATATTTTGTAAGTGCAAATTTATGTTCCCTATATACAAATTTTTCACTGTTTTCTTGTACAAAAAATACTGTGGACTAATTACAATCACGTATCGTACAATGATTGCAGTTATCGCCCCATCGGCATCCACAACCTTAAAGGAGTTATCCGCAATGAAAAATCTGTTTGTCACTGATTGGAAATTTGCAGAATTTCCGCTTGAAACTTCGTTTGAAACAATGAATCAGTCGGATTTGCCCAAGCCAATAGATATTCCCCATGACTGGATGATTCATAATGTAAATGCCCTATATCGTTCAAGTATCGGTTTTTATAAAAAAGAGTTCTTATTGGAGCCGGCAGAAGGGCACTCTTATTTTGTGCGCTTTGAGGGTGTATATATGAACAGCACCGTTTACTTAAACGGCCAAATGATTTATGAATGGAAATACGGTTACTCTACCTTTGATGTAGACCTTACGGAGCACTTACGTGTCGGCTACAACGAATTGTGCGTTGTTGTAACATATATCGAGCCCAACACACGCTGGTACTCCGGTGCCGGAATATACCGAAATGTATACCTTGTTGAAAAAGAAGCTTCTTTCTTTGCACTTGACGGAATTTACATTTCAACGCAAAAAAACGGCAACGGCTTTAACGTAACCGTTGACAGCGAGACGGTTTCAAAATCTCCCTGTAATGCCGTAATCCGCCATACTCTTAAAAACCGCTTTGGCGGAATATTAACGGCAAACGATTATCCTGTTTCAATCACTACCGATGTGACGGTAAATACCGCCAAATTTTTTGTTGAAAATCCTCGTCTTTGGGATATTACCGAGCCATATCTGTACTCTCTGGAAAGTGAACTTATAGTTGATGGAATTGTTAAAGATTCTGTCGCAAACCCTTTAGGTTTCAGAACGATTCGTTTCGACAGTAATAAAGGATTCTTTTTAAATGATAAAAGAGTTCAGATTAACGGTGCCTGTCAGCATCAGGATCTTGGTGCTCTGGGCTCGGCCGTCAATAAATTTGCTCTCAAAAGACAGCTCAAAAAGTTAATGAAAATGGGGGTTAATGCGGTCCGCACTTCCCACAACATGCCCGCGGTCGAGCTTATGGATTTGGCCGACGAAATGGGGCTTTTGATATGCTCGGAAGCTTTTGATATGTGGGAAATGCCCAAGACCCCAAATGACTACGGCATTTATTTTCCCGAGTGGTATCCGCGCGACATTGCAAGCTGGATTCGCCGTGACCGTAACCATCCTTCCGTTATTATGTGGAGCATCGGTAACGAGATATATGACACTAATTATGAGAAAGGTGTCTACTGGGCTACCACGCTTCGCGACGAAGCCCGCAAACATGACTATATGCATAACGCCTACATCGGAATCGGCTCTAACAGCGTAGAGTGGGAGCCCGCACAACGTTGCTCGGATGTCTTGGAGCTTTCCGGGTACAATTACGGTGAACGCCTTTACGATGAGCACCATCAAAAATTCCCGAATTGGTGCATCTTTGGCAGTGAAACGTCTTCAACTGTGCAAAGTCGCGGAATATATCACTTTCCTTATGAAACAAGAATACTTACATACGATGACGGGCAGTGCTCCTGTCTTGGAAACTGCACCACCAGTTGGGGGGCACGCAATACAGACGTTGTAATTTCGGCTCACCGTGACCGTGAATTTGTTTCCGGCCAGTTTATATGGAGCGGATGGGACTACATCGGAGAGCCCACTCCTTTCTTTAGCAAAAACTCTTTCTTTGGTCAAATCGATACTGCCGGTTTTGAAAAGGACACCTTCTATCATTATCAGGCAGAATGGACCGATTATCGCGTGTCACCGATGGTACACCTTCTTCCCTACTGGGACTTCAACGAAGGTCAGATTATTGATGTATGTGCTTATTCAAATGCTCCCTATGTCGAGCTTTTCTTTAACGGAGAGTCACAGGGAAAACAGTTTATCGACCACGCGCACGGAACAGACCTCCAGGGTCGATGGAAGCTTCCTTACCACGAGGGAGAAATAAAGGTATACGCCTACGACGATGAAGGTGATATTATTGCCTCCGATTCTCAGCGTTCTTTTACCGATCCGGTTGCACTTAAACTTATTCCCGACGAAGAAGCATTATTTGCAGACGGTGAAGATATGATTTTCGTGGAGATAGATGCCATCGATAAAAACGGTACTTTTGTTGCAAATGCAAGAAATCGCGTAAATGTTTCCGTAACCGGCGCCGGTCGCCTTGTAGGTTTGGATAACGGTGACAGCACCGATTACGAAGAATATAAAGGCACTTCAAGACGCTTGTTTTCAGGAAAGCTTCTTGCAATGATTGCTGCCAAAGATGTTCCCGGGGACATATATATAACCGCATCTTCCGACGGTTTGGAAACGGCTACATTAAAGCTTAACGCTATGCCTTCTTCGGGCGTTTGCCACGTATGCCATTCCTTTGAAAATCCGACGTCTGTCGAGAAGCACGATATTCCTGTCAGAAAGATTCTTCTCACAAATTTGGGAACCACCTGCAATCTTAATGACAAAACCCGTGAAACCGATGTTGAATTTAAACTGTTTCCGGAAAATGCTACTTACACTGATGTAACCGTTCGTGCCCTCACCAAGGATGCCATCGACGCAAACTACGTAAAAATCAACGTTATCGGAAACAAAGCCCACGTAACAGCTTTAGGTGACGGTGCTTTCAGACTTGTTGCCTGCTGCAATAACGACAAAGATCACCCGGAAGTTATGTCAGATCTCGAATTCAGCATTGAAGGTCTTGGCAACGCCAACAGAAATGCCTATGAATTCATACCCGGTATCGAATTTGACAATTCAAACGACCCTCAGGCAAGCGAATTAAGTTTTCAGGGGGGCGTAATTCTCCCTTGTGAGGGAAGAGGCTTTATTACTTATCATAATATTGATTTTGGCAGCTTCGGTTCCAATGAAATTACTATACCTATTTTCTCATTCCACGATGAAGTCGAGCTTGAGATCTGGGAAGGTGACCTTCAAACAGGTGAATGCCTGTGCAAAGATACTTATCGTGCAAAATCATGGTACAACCATTATCAGGACAACACATTTAAACTGACAAGACGTGTCTGCGGTCTTACCTCTATTACACTTGTGTTCAATATACATGAGCGTCTCTCTGTTAAAGGCTTTGTATTTACCAAACAGGAAAAGGCCTATGAATTGCTTAATGCCACAGATTACTCGCACATAAGCGGTGACAGTTTTACCCTTGAAAAAGAAGCGGTCACAAATATCGGCAACAATGTCAGCATTGACTTTGACGGCATGAACTTTAATACCGCAGGCGTAAGTTCTATCGATATATGCGGTCGTTCCCACAACCCGGTTACTTCGATGCACATTGTTGTGACCGAGGGAGATATTCAAAATCGTCAGAAAGTTGAAATTCCGTACTCAAACGATTATCAGACATACCACTTTGAGTTAAACGATATACGCCTTAATGGCACGCTGTCGTTAATCTTCCTGCCCGGTACTAATTTTGACCTGAAAGAATTTAAATTTTATCCTATAGAAAATTGAAGGACTTTTCTATAGCAAAAAAACGGCCTCGGCATTACGCCAAGGCCGTTTCGATTTTTGATTAGTTACTTTTAAGCTCTAAGAGTTTCTGCTTCAACTCGCCTTCAATACGGCCAAGCTCTGCTTCCGCTTCTTTACGTTTCTGAGCACCCTCAGACTGAATTTTCATAACTTCGTCAAGAGTTGTAATAAGCTGTTCATTGGTATGCTTTAAGGTTTCGATTTCCACAACAGAGCGCTCTGCTTCTTTTGCTGTCTCAATAGTAGCAATCTTCAATGTATCAGCATTCTTCTTAAGCAATGCATTAGTCATCTCGGTAACTGCATTCTGTGCTTCTGTAGCTTCCTTGCCATGCTCAATACCAAGTGCCAAAACCATCTGAGACTTCCAAAGCGGAATGGTATTGATAAGTGAAGACTGTATCTTCTCAAGCATCAACGTGTCATTGTTCTGTAAAAGTCTTGTCTGAGGACCCATCTGTATGGATACCATACGAGTAAGCTCAAGATCGTGAAGTTTCTTTTCGAATCTGTTGCAAAGATTTGCAAAATCATTGTATGCCTGGGCATCTTCCTGAGCACCGGTCTCTTCAGCTTTCTTGCGAAGATCCTCAAGTTCTCCTGCTCTGACTTCGTCAAGGCGCTTCTTACCTGCAATAATGTACATTGTAAGTTCTTTATAGTACTGCATGTTAAGGTCATACATCTTATCGAATAATGCAATGTCCTTCATAAGTACTACCTGATGGTTTTCAAGGTTGGCAACAATCTTGTCAACGTTTGCTTCCGCCTTTGAATATGTAGCCTTTAACGCCTCAAACTCATTTTTCTTCTTCTGGAACAGACCTGCGATACCTTTCTTTTCAGGCTCGCCGATTGATTTAAGCTCTACTACCAGTGATGCCAAATCCTCACCGATTTCACCTAAATCTTTAGTCTTTACGTTCTGCAGTGCTGCTTCCGAGAAATCTGCGATATTCTTCTGAGCGCCGGCACCGTACTGCATTACTATGTTGGAATCTTTAATGTTTATCTTTGCTGCGAAATCATTTACAACCTGCTTCTCTTCATCGGAAAGCATGTCTTCATTAAGTATAACGGCATTAGCCTGACGCTTCTCCTCGACAGCCTTTACTTCTTCAGCTTTAATTTCTTCATCTGTTGCAAGTGAAAGAGCTGCTGCTGCGCCATTTACGCCTGTGGGGTCAAGTGTAAGTGTGGGAACTGTTGTTTCTGCCATGTTTATTCTCCTTAATCTGTTTATTTAAGTTTTTTATTGAAATACTTTGATATCTCATCTTCAGCATTAAGACCTTCCGCCTTAAGCATGCTTTCAAATACATCTATCTCGGTTGATACATCCATTGCCTCATCGGCAAATAAAGCATCCAGCTGCTTATCAAATGCATCAAGCGCTGTATCCATCATGTCCTCAACCTTGCCCTTGGTGCCATCAATATTGACACCCGATATACCGGTATCATCGGCCCTGTCATACGCATTTAAAAGCTTAAGCGTTGTGGGAAGATAATAATCAAAAAACTGATGAACCTGCTTCTTTTTCTTGGGATGCGCAATAATATAATCAACTATCTTGTTGGTGACTGCTTCGAGATGGTCTATCTGAGCGGATATTTTCTCATCCTCAATTGCATCGTTCAGACGATGCATTTCGCTGATTGCCTTATCCCGATCCTCAATCATCTTGTCTATTTCTTTGTTGCCGGTTGATTTTCGTGCAAGTACTTCATCTATAGGCTTTACATTAGAGGGCACTGTTTCAACCTGCATAACAGGTCTTGATACAGTTTGCGCAGCCGGTCTGTTATATCCTGTGGGTGCTGACACGCTTTGATTTTCAATTCTGCGAGCTTCCTGATCAAATATGCTGCCATTAGCATAAGACGTAGTCTTTGTGAAATCTAAGTTTGCGTTTTCATTGCCGACACTGTAAGGATTTTTGGATTGTCTGGTATCTTTTTCGGGTTCTACGTATCCTTTGTTTTTCACAAGTTTTACGATCATCCATATTATCAGGCCTAAGGCCACTCCGAATATTCCAAATCCGAAAACTCCCATCAAAAGACTGAACGGACCTCCGAAAATGGTACTCAATATTAAAAATATTATTAATGCTTTTAAAAATTTGTTTCCTTTTTTATTCATAAAATCTCCATTCCGCAATGCGGAATCCGGGATGCATTTTAATGTAGCACGCAAATCTCTTAACCACGCACTTACTCCAATATATTCTATAATATAATACGTCTAATGGGAAATAAGGTCAACCTGTAATCCCTTTTAATCCAACGTCTGAACACGATTGTACAAATTCATTAACTTAAAAATCTATTTCCATTCCCGAATACAATGCCTCTACCTTGCATCCGAATTCTTCCTTAAGTATTTCCATTGCCTTCTCACCGGTACAATGTCCCGTGATTATACGTTCAATCCCTGTCTCTTTTACCCTTGTGACAAAAGAATGAATTTCACTATCTGACGATCTGAACAAGTGAAAACCCCCGACAATCGCGTATATTTTTTTACCCGGATAGGTTACCTTGACTTCACTGATGATATTGTCCGCTCCGGCATGTGAGCAACTGCTGAATATCACAAGCCCTTCTTTTGTATCTATCACTAAACTCTGTTCATGTGAGAAATTATCGGGTCTGTAAAAGAATCCCTTTCTTACATACATCTTCGCTTTTTTGCCAATGCTTTCTAAGTTTGGAGTCTTATGCGCCACAAGGTAAATCCCTTTGGCAAGCTCTTTATCATTGTCTACATAAACTATTCTGTCTGAGTATTTTTCTAAAGTTCCCTTCTTAATGCCAATGTATCGTGCCGAAATCGGTAGTTTGTGATAACAATTTTCACATGCGGTTTTCTGAAGATAAAAATTTGCTTTTGAATTTGCTTCAAAAAAATCCGACATTCCGTCGGCGTGATCATAATGCGCATGTGACAAAACAGCAAAATCTACTTCACTTATATCTATTCCCAGCGCTTTTGCATTATTTAAAAATTCACCGGACTTACCGCTGTCGAGCAACACTTTTTTACCTTCGTGCTCAATGTATATTGCCAGTCCCCACTCGGCAGACAACTCATTTCGTGTTGTATTGTCAATTAAAATTATTGCTTTCATATTGTTATTCTCGAATCATCTATAGTATTTTAGCAAAAATAAGCCGCACGATAAATAGATACCGTACGGCTTAAGTATACTATATTTTTCTTTATTAAGGAATTACGGGTGTCCAATACTGCTGATTGTAAATATCCGTAAACAGGAATGTTGCATTGACCTTATTAGCTGAAATGTCAACGTTTGATACATATAAGGTATCTGACAACGTCATTGTATTACCTAACTTGTAGCTATCCTGATATGTTCCGTCGTAATTGTAATAGTCACATACAAAGTCAAGCTTGTCGCCCTTCTTTAACGCTATTAATGATTTTGCAACTGTTTCCGTTTCATTATTTGTATATACTTTTCTGGCACCGGAAACATAGCTTTCTTTACTATTTTCATCAAATACTACCAGCAATTCAACGCGATCGCCGTTTAACATAGCGGGAACGTAACCGGTAAATACTCCGTTATCGCTTCCGGTATGGTAATATGCCACTACTTGATTGTTTATGGCAACCCATGAATTATCATACGAACTTAAAAGATTTCCGTCATTATCAAATTCAAAAACGTTATCCAGTCCCAAATCGATGTAGCCTTCACCGTCATCAATGAATACATTTAAATCAACGCCTTCAATAAGTCCCCATTGTTTGTCACTTAGCATAATGGCATCTTTTCCGTTGGCGTTCTTTTGCCATACAAGCTTTGAGGCATCAAAGTAGTTGTCGGCAAGATAAGCCGCAGCCTTATCGTTGCTCATCTGTCTGCCTGTCAAAAAGCTCATTGCCAGCGTTGAAAGGCCACTTGCTTCAAAGCCCTGACTGCCGCTTGACAGACCTGACAACATATTAAGAATCGTATCTACACTACCGCCGCTTGAGCCCGACGTAATGTTTGAATAGTTGCCAAGGAGTGATGACAAAGCAGAGTTTGTGCCACCCTGTGAAACCTGTCCCGATACTTCAAGACTCGCAAATTCCTGAATACAACGCGCATATTCCGCATCCATTCCGATAGCATCATATGTACTTACAACCTGGTCGACTTTATTGGCTTTCTTGTAAGGGAAATATATTGACATCCCGTATGCGTTTGACACACATGATGCGGTTCTGTTATATTTAACAGCTTCCTGTAAGGCATCTGCCAAAGCTTTGCTCTCTGTCGTATTTAAATTTTTCGCAAAGTGCACCAAATCAATCTGATCGATTTTTGAAGACTGTGCAAATTCTTTTGTGGCGTATCTGGCATCGGAAACAGTCTTATACTCATCATTTTTAATAAGGTTATTTGTAGACTTTGCAAATTCTGTAAGTGCCGGGGGAACCGTATTTTCAAGCTCGGCCAAATCAATCAGTGACAACGTCGTCTTCTGTCCGTTACATTTTTTGTCACATACATCCACAAAATCATCAACAATGTTCTTGCCGATATCCAACGTTTCCATGGAAGTATTTGCCGATAATTTATTAAGCCAGTTTGTGTAATACCAGCCAACACCTGGCTCGGTCTCTTCGGATGCAATCATATAGTCTGCGTAATCTGCAAGCATTAGTGCATTTTCGACTGTTGCCATTAAACATGCATCGAAACCTATAAAATCAAAGGTTGTTCCACCGTTCTTTAACGCTTTATTTATGCCTGCAAGTGTCATTGAGCCTGCCGACTGATTTTTTTCGTCGTAACCGTATCCGCTTATTGAGCCTGAACCGTGATCCCATAATATAAGGGCCTGACGGTTTGCCGGATAATTCTTTGTGCAATACTTGATAAACTCCGACAGAGTTTCCGGCTTTGTCATTGCTACAGAACCCATATCTTTTTCAAGACATGTAAGCGAACCGTTATTTATTTTATATATCTGATTAACTTTGTTGCTGATACCGCTTGTTTTCCATTGTGAGCATCCGCCTGTATATACTATCAGATTAATCTTATCTGAAAGATCTGCCGCACACATTTCAGATAAATCCGCAGTGCCCATCCCATATTGAGACTCAAGATCCGTTCCGCACATATATACCATAATGGTAACGGTATCTTTCCCGCCGCCGAGAATCTCCGTGCGCTTTTCACGTGAACCGCTTGCAACTTTACGGTTAAGCTTAGTATTTGTGGACGCCGAAGCTGCATATGAACTGTAATCTGACTCACTTGTTGTATATTCAACGGAAGAAGAAAGCATATTTAATAAGCTTGATACTCCTACCGACGACCCCAAATCGGATTGCCCCGTAACAACGTTCGACCCCAATGTAGTGTCCAATCCGCCAAACAAACTTTTCCTACACAAAAAAAGAAGAACAATAACTGCCAGGATTAATCCTAATCTTCCGCCGCTTCTTGTAATGCTTCTTTGGGATGATGAGCTGCCTAACGGTTTCGAAGACTGCGCTGTATTTGAATTAGATGCTGTAGGACGATTCTTATATCCTTCTTTATTTGCACCGACCGGTCCGGTTCCCAATCCGGCTCCTCGTTTATTTATCTGTCCGCCATTTCCCGTAACATTTGTTTCGCGGCCTTGTGGTCTTTTATTATCCATTACTTTCCTCCTTGATAAATTCAATCATAGTATCATATTGAATTCACCAATACATATTCGTCATTTCTTATTAAATACTTAATAGCTCTTACGAACTATTTTATAAGTTTCAAGCGATTTTAAAGGTCTGCCTTCAAAATCAAACCACGCCTGATTGTCCCAGGCAGATCCGCCGTAATACTTTCCTGCATCGTACGGATCGTATTTTGCCGAATAGCTTGAAGCCCAGCCTGAGCCGTATTTTTCCCACTTCTCGGCACGTTCTTCCTGAGTATCTGCGGGAACCGGAATCCACGCAGGCTCCCAGTAACATACACCTACAGCTTTTTCTCCCACGTTAAGTAACGCTTCAACACATTCCGAAACCGCCTGAATCTGTCCGTCAGGACTTATTTCATAAGCATATTCTCCACTGCTTACGGAATTGCCTGTACCATCACCATCTTCATAGGTGTACACATATGATATTTCTGCCACCATCACTTCTTTATCATACTTATCAACAACCTTCTTAAGTTGCGTCGTAAGGTTTTCTGTTGAGCCATGCCAGAAAGGATAATATGAGGATGCAAAAATATCATAATCAACATCATTATCTGCCAGATATTTTGCATAGGTTAGATAATTCTTTTTCTCGGGATTCGTAAACTGTATTGCAATCTTTATTTCCTTGTCGTACAGCTTTGAAAGTTCTCGTACGGCCTTAGCACCGGAATTCATAAGTTTGCCGACTTCTATCCAAGATGTCCTGCCACTCATGCCTGTTGTCGTTTCGTTTCCTATCTGAACTACCTTTACGTCAACGCCTTCTTCAAGAAGCTTTTCTAACGATTCATATGTATACACATAAAGCGCATCGGCTTGTTTATCAATATTTAAGCCTTCCCACGCTTTGGGGCGCATCTGCTTTTTCGGATCTGCCCAAAAATCCGAATAATGAAAATCCACCATTACTCCGATTCCGTACTCAGTTGCTCTTTTACCGATTTTAAGGGCATTCTCAATATCACAATTTCCGCCGCCGTAACCATTTCCTTCTTCATCGTACGGATCGTTCCATACACGAATTCTTACAAGATTCACGTCATTGTCCGCAAGCAATTTTAATAAATCAGCTTCATTCCCGTCATTATCATAGTACTTAACATCGGAATTTTCCTGTGCAATCAGCATGGACACATCTGCGCCAAGCCAAAAATCATCAGACAATTTCACGGGTACCGTCGGTTCTTCCGTTGGCTCAACTAAAGGCGTATCCGTGGACGTTTCGCCGGATATACTTCCCGTCGGTGCCGTGATTGGAATGTTATCCACAACACTCGCTGAATTTGTGCTTTCTTTTCCACATGCGGCAACTATCGTCAGTGCAAAAAAAAAGCATATCGCATACAAATATTTTCTTATCATAAGTTCATCCTTTCACATATCGAATATGACATAAGCTCATATTTAAGTACTGTTCCTTCTTGAATTGTTTCAGGCAATAATGCTCTGGCTACGAGCTTCAATTCATCAGTTTCCTCGTCTGTTCGCTTCAGATTGGCATAATCGCCATCTATGGATACTACTTCATAATAGCATGCTTCAAACATATAAGTATCCTCCTCTTAAGTATGATTTTAAAATCCGTCTGCACCATTTTCTCAAAAAAAAACTTATTATGCAACATTCGAACTTTAATATTCTTTTAAAGGCCTTGTACGGATGTGACCGCTTTCGCGACACGGTGCGTCATGTTTTGTCGTTTTGCGCGTCTTTTGCGACATGTGGTGACACATATTAAACAAAGCCTTTTTTATCATAAAGAAAAGGAGTTAAATTATGGCTTGCAAAAGAGAACGAAAACCGGAAAATATCGAAATAGGCTTTAGACTTGGCCGAATTTTTGAAGAAAATCATATCGGACCCGAAAAAGCCTGTTGGCTTATGGATATTTCCAAGCGTCAATATCAACGTATTATTACAGGCGATTGCGAACTATCCTTACTAAAAGCCAAAGCGTTACATGATGACAGATACTTTCGACTTGATTTAAACTATCTTGTAAGCGGTGAAGTAACTAACGCCGCTGTTATGATTTCTTCGCTTAATACCGTTTTGGACAAACTTCCCTCCGACGAAGAAAGATTACTCTTTATTAATCGCGTATACTCACGGCTTGTGGAATACATGAGCGAAATGAAGTTAAAAAAATGAATCAAAAACAGCGTTCTCGTCAATCAAACGTATCTTTTAAACATAAGATATTAAATCAATTGACGAAAACGCTGTACATATTCTTAACAACAAACATCTGAAACAGAATAAGAAATTATCTTATCTATATCTGAAACATTAATCTCAACCTGATAACCAATCTTTCCCGCACTGAAATATACAACATCAAAATCTTTTACCGATTCATGAAACGTTGTCGTAAAGAATTTCTTCATGCCTATAGGTGAACATCCTCCATGAATATATCCTGTTAGTGGAAGAAGCTCTTTAGACTTTACCATCTCAATATTCTTTTCATTCACGGAAGATGCTGCTTTTTTTAAATCCAATTCACAATCAACCGGAATCACAAAAACATAATGATTTCCTGACTTACCGACTGTTACAAGCGTGTTAAAAACCCGCCTGGGATCTTCATTTAAAACAGCACATATTTCCATACCGCTTATTGCATCTGTATCGGCATAACAATGAAGTACATACTTTATCTTTTTTTGTTCCAACAAACGACAGACATTCGTCTTTTCTTCTTTTTTCACAGCAGTCTAATGTACCTCATTTAACGGAGCTTTTTTTTGCCATACAGGAAATTCAAATAACTTTTATAAAACAAAAAAACCTTGAATAATCAAGGTTTAAAAGTAGTGCCCAGTTTCGGAATCGAACCAAAGACACAAGGATTTTCAGTCCTTTGCTCTACCAACTGAGCTAACTGGGCGTAGCGGGAATAGGATTTGAACCTATGACCTTCGGGTTATGAGCCCGACGAGCTTCCAGACTGCTCCATCCCGCG
>JAZLHV010000019.1:0-23507 GCA_045617045.1 Lachnospiraceae bacterium | reverse complement strand
GCCATAATGATCCTCCGTGATTGTAGTAAAATGTTCGCACGTGCTACAATCTATCAAGAGGGATTGTAGTAAAATGCTGTCATCTATCATTATGGCGATAGGTTCAGGCGCTGCCTATCCGCTGATTTATTTTGCGCTTACATTAAATGGAGGATAACTCATGGGTAAAAATACAAAACAACTGATAATCGACTGTACTGTCGAGCTTGCCGGTCGAAAACCTATAAATCGAATAACAATACACGATATAGTCAGCAGATGCGGCATTACCCGTAACGCCTTCTACTATCATTTTCACGATATTTACGACGTACTGGACCAGGCAATCAGCGACAAGTTAAGCATCCTTGAAACTGCCACATCCGAGGACTACGATGCAAAGCTTTTCGAGGTTTTGGAATTTGCTACCCGCTACAAAGCAGTCTGGCGTAACCTCTACAAAGCCATTGGGCGCGACGATCTTCAAAAATACGTTATGAACAAGCTTCACATCGTCATTGAAGGTTACATCGTTTCGCAAGCCGCATCCAATCCGATTTCCGCTACAGATGTCTTCTTTATATGTACCTTCTACGAAGAGGCTCTCTTCGGCATCCTTACCCGATGGGTACGCGGCGAGATCAAAGAAGACTCTCCCGCTGAAATCCGCAAGGCACTTCAGCGCATTCAGGTACTTTTCCAAGGTTCGCTTGCATTGCTTATCAATAACAGTTCACAACATCCCGAATCATAATCGAGTAGGTTTCCCTACTCGATTTTCTTTTGCCCTCACCGCCCCCACGGCCGCGCTTTGGTGCAAGCAAAAACCGGATATCATTTAAAATGATATCCGGTGAAGAAATTAAATAATTAATATCGGTTTAGGCAACGGCTTTCTTGCGCCCCGAAAAGTAATTTAACACACAAACGGTACCCACCAAGACAATACCTATAACATCGGTAACCGTGCCCGGGTAAAGAAGCGTCAGACCGCCGACAATGCTAAGGATGCGTAAAATCACATTGAAGTTGTCAAATACGTATCCGCGAATGCCGGCTGCAACACCGAAAATACCTATAAGCGCAGTGATGATTATGATGACAACCTCGTACCAAAGAGTATCAATAAACAGCATTGCAGGGTTAAGGCCGAAGCAATACGGCACAATGAAGGCTGCGATTGCAAGGCTCGTTGCGTTGAAAGCGGTCTTCATGGGACGCGACTTGGCGATAGCCGAACCCGCATAGGCTGCAAGCGCTACGGGCGGGGTTATATCCGCAACAATACCGAAGTAGAACACAAACATGTTTGCGGCAAGTTCGTTCATACCCATCTTAATGAGGATGGGGGCGCAGGTCGTTGCCATAATGACATAATTGGCAGTCGTGGGAACGCCCATACCAAGTATTATACATGTAAGCATTGTTAAGAACATAGCTACAATCATGTGGCCGCCCGACATGTTAACAATAGCCGAAATAAGCTTGGTGCCTATACCGGTTGTGGTAATTACGCACGCTATGATGCCGGCTACCGAACACGCAACGCCTACAGTTAATGTTGAACGCGCACCATTTTCAAGAGCATCGAAAAATTTTGAAACGTTCATGCGTGTTTCCTTGTTAAACATGGAAACAACGATTGCAAGAAGTGAAGCAATTATTGCCGCAAGTCCCATTGTAGTCTTCATGATTAAGGTTACGAGAGCAATCAGCGGAATAAGAAGGTACCAGCTTTTGGCAATTAATTTCCAAAGTTTGGGCAACTGTTCCTTCGGCAAACCTTTAAGACCAAGCTTACGTGCCTCAAGATGTACAGAAATAAAGATTCCGGCAAAGTACAATACTGCGGGAAGAATTGCGCGAAGGGCAATTCCGCCGTAATCATAATCCGAAACATATTCCACCATCAGGAAAGCTGCCGCACCCATAATAGGCGGCATTATCTGACCGCCGGTTGAAGCCGCGGCTTCAACTGCACCCGCAAATTCCGGCTTATAACCGTTCTTTTTCATAAGAGGGATAGTTACGGAACCTGTTGTAACGGTATTACCTACCGATGAGCCCGAAACCATACCGCAAAGAGCCGATGAAATAACCGCTACCTTAGCAGGACCACCGCACGAAGAGCCTGCGATGGAGTTTGCAAGATCGATAAAAAACTGTGAAATACCGGTTCGCTCCAAAAATGCTCCGAAGATTACGAACAGCACAATAAACGTTGAACAGGCACGGATAGGTGTACCGATAACACCCTCTGTTGTGTAGAAAATGTTATACACGTTCATGCGAATCGATTTTTGAGTCAGCGCATATACTATAAATGCGGCCGAAACGACTACGATAGGCATACCAACCGCGCGGCGGCAGGCTTCCATGGTAACCAAAACACCGATAACGCCGATAACAATCTGAAAAGGTGTAATCTTTATGCCCTGATTAATAATGGATGTATTGTTAAACACGAAATAGAAATAAGCGAACCCGCCGGCAATTCCCATCAGGAAGTCATACCAGGGAATGTAATTGGCCTTTTTGGCACCGGTGCCCTTTCGTGCGGGAAACACTATGAATACAAGTACTACAAGACACCCTACAAAAGAAGCTCTGTTGATACGTGTATCCCAGTGAAAAACAAAATTTATGAGCACGCTGTAAATTGCAAATGCCACAAGCATAAACCTGACGATGATTTTGGGAACACCTGTAAACAGTCTGACGTTGGACTCGCGGTCATATTTCTCCATTACAGCCTGCACATCAGCGGCCGAGCCAACGGATTCATCCGCTATGGTTGTCGTTTTGGTGTTTGTGTCTTCTGCCATATTTACCTCCAAAAATTCTTTCTATATTGAAATCTTACGTGGCGATTTCTGCCACAAATATCATTTAAGATAATTTTCTCGTCGTTAATAAACAGAATGTGGTCATAGATAGTACCCACAATGTATATCATATCATACATTTCTTTATTTATGCCAGAAATAATCATAGAACCGTCTTCGCCGTATGTAAGCGTCTCAGTTCCCTCAAGAGTAGTTTCCACTCCTGCTCCGAATGCATAGTAAATACAATCCGTATTAATTATCTTTCCGTCAATGATTTTGTAGATATCATGAACCGGGCTCAAGTTTACCGAGTGCTTAAATTCAATTGCAAATTCGCCGCCCTCCGAAAGACTGTAGCTTGCGATACGCTTCCCGGTATCCGCATCACTTAATATCAACCGCCCGCTTTCTTTAGGCAATAATATAAACAGCACTGTAGCCGCAGCGATAAGAACCACTGCGGCTACCGACATGCTTAATCTTTTAGTATTAATTACTTAACGCCCTGTTCCTTGTAGTACTTCTCAGCACCGGGATGGAAGGGAATTGAGATACCGGAAATTGCTGTGTTTAAATCAAGTTCCGCAGCCTTAACGTGCTGGATATCATTCTTGTTATCAAACAAGCCCTTTACAAAAGCATAAACAACATCCTCGCTTACGTCATTGCGGGCAATAATTGTAGCCATAACGGCAACAGCCTTAACATCAGCGTTTACACAGGTATATGTGCCTGCGGGAACCGTAACCTGCGCATAGAAACCATAGTCAGCCTGTAAAGCCTGAGCGTGAGCATCATCAACCTCAAGAAGGTTGAAGGCATATGTGGATGCAAGCTCGGTAACTGCTGTTGTAGGTGTACCTGCAACAATGAATGCAGCATCGATGGTACCATTCTTGATAGAGTCAGCAGAGTCTGCGAAGCTTTGGTTGTTAACTACGATATCGTCAAAAGAAATACCGTATGCAGCCAAAATCTGACGTGCGTTGAACTCAACGCCTGAACCTGCATCACCGACAGAAACCTTCTTGCCCTTTAAATCAGCGATTGAAGTAATATTTTTGTTGGCAATAATCTGAACGATTTCGGGATAGCATGAAATAACTGCGGAGAACTCTGTTGAAGGAGCCTCGCCCGCAAACATATCTGTTGCGGTATATGCATAGTACATAACGTCGTTCTGTACAATTGCAAGCTGAGCCTCGTCTGCCTCAACCATCTGGATGTTAGCCTTGGAAGCACCTGTAGACTCAACTGTAATGTTTAATGTGTCTGCAAGTTTTTCGTTAAGTGTCTGAGCAAAAACGCCCGAAAATCCATAATATGTACCGGATGTACCGCCGGTAGCCATCTTTAACTTGGTAACTGATGAGTCACCGCATGCAGTGCATGTTAAAACCATTGCAACTGCAAGAAGAATCGATAAAAATTTCTTCATTGTCTTCCTCCTGAATATGTTAATTGTTACTGTTAAAATTTACCATGATAAAGTGCTAAATGCAACAAGAAAATACAGCAAACACCTAATAGTATCTGCTGTAATCTGCGTAATTTTCTTTGATATATAAAGTCCGCATTTCCACCATTTCGGAATACAGTTCTTCCGGCATTCCTTCTTTTGCAAGAACCGTTTCCGGAACCCGTTGCTCGCCCCATTGCGAGGTTTTTCACGAGCCCGGTGAGGGCGGATGGTAGATTATCGCACAAAAATACCGGGTGCAAACGCCACCCGGTATTTGGGAAATTAATATTGCTGGTATAGTTTTAAAAATATGTACGCAAGAATGATAAACAAAGCACCGTAGAGAATAAAGTTCAGGCAATATGCTTTACGGCCTGCTTTTGATTCTTTGTAGTCCATATAATCTGCGTATTTGTTTAAATCCTTAAAGAAGAATCCCCAGAACTTGCGCATTCCGTAGTTAATCAGGTCGAACATGCCTTCGTTGGAAACCCACATAAATAATCCGATACCCATGTTAAGCACACCGGTAACAAAGAAATCATCGCTTAGGATATGGTAAACGTGGACAGCGTCGGGTGCATCGAACACGCCTCGTGAATACGCAAAAGCAAACAGGCAGACAATATTAACAATGCCTAATATTATATACTTTTTAGCAATCTTCATCATAAACTCCGAATAATTTCAATTTACAGGTTGCATTAAAAGCAAGCTCTTACTCTTGGGATTTTTGGTACTCTGCCCGGAAACGTGCACATTCTTCCGAATTGCAACGCACAAAATGTCCGGGGTAAATTTCACGCCACGTAGGCTCTTCTTTGGAATAGTCATGGTCAATCATCGGATTGTAAACTGTTCTCTTACGCGTCTTCTCGTTTATCGGATCGGGAAGCGGAATTGCCGAAAGAAGCGACTTTGTGTAAGGATGGAAAGGATGTGCAAACAATTCATCACTGGATGCAAGCTCTACAAGCTTACCAAAGTACATAACACCTATTCTGTGTGAAAAATACTTAACAACAGCAAGGTCATGAGCAATAAACATAATTGTTAAGCCCATCTTCTCGCTAAGTTCATTCAAAAGATTAATAACCTGCGCCTGAATTGAAACATCAAGAGCCGAAATAGGCTCATCGGCAATAATAAGCTCGGGCTGCATTGCGATTGCACGTGCTATACCGATACGCTGACGCTGTCCGCCGGAAAATTCGTGAGGATAACGTGAAGCATGCTCCTGCACAAGACCTACGGTTTCAAGCATTTCGTAAACTTTGGCATCAATCTTCGCCTTGTCTTTCTCGCCCTTAATGATAAGTCCTTCCGCGATAATATCGTGAACGGTCATACGTGGATCGAGGGAAGCAATAGGATCCTGGAAAATCATCTGAATCTCGTTGGTAACAAGGTTCGAGCCTTTAGATGTACGTGCATATTTCTTGTGATCTGCCTGAGCGGATTTAATCTGCTCTTTGTTGTCGGCAATAATCTTATCAAGCTCAAGCTTAGTGATTTTCTTGTCGGAATAATCCTTTCTGGCCTGCTTGATAGCGTCCCGGTAACTTCTGACGCCGGCACAGATACGCTCGCCCTTGTAATAGACCGAGCCACCTGTAATATCGTAAAGACGGATTATGGAACGACCGGTAGTGGTCTTACCGCATCCCGACTCACCTACAAGGCCGAAAACTTCACCCTTATAGATATCAAAACTAACATCATCAACCGCCTTAAGTTCGCGTCCTCCACCCATGGGGAAGTACTGCTGCAGACGGTCGACATGTAATAAGACTTCTTTTTCTTCGCTCATATCATTTTCTTCCCTTCTGCATTCTTTCTATACGGTTTTTGATTATTGCAGGCATCTCAACCTTAGGAGCATTTGGATGCAACAACCATGTTGCTGCGCAATGGGTATCTGTAATGTCAAACATAGGCGGTTCCAGTTCAAAGTCGATATCCAATGCGTATTCGTTACGCTCTGCGAAAGCATCACCCTTGGGCGGGTAAATCATGTTAGGAGGCGTTCCCGGAATGGCATGAAGCTTTTCGGTTGTCTCAAGGTCGGGCATACTGCTTAAAAGTGCCCATGTATAAGGATGTGCGGGCTCGTAGAATATTTCTTCGGCCGAACCGTACTCAACGATCTTACCTGCATACATAACGGCAATTCTGTCTGCCATATTGGCAACTACGCCAAGGTTATGCGTAATGAAAATAACCGAAAGATGTCTCTTTGCCTTAATCTCGTTAATAAGCTCAAGAATCTGGGCCTGAATTGTAACGTCAAGTGCGGTAGTGGGCTCATCGCAGATAAGAATATCCGGGTTAGCCGAAAGAGCAATCGCAATAACTATACGTTGTCTCATACCACCTGAAAACTCAAACGGATACTGATTGAAACGCGTTGTGGGATTGGGAATACCTACTTCTTCCATAAGCTTAATGGCCTTAGCCTTGGCGATACGCTTATTCATCTTTACTACAACTTTTGAAGCCTGTTCCTTGAAGAAGTCAATCATATCAACGACACGCGCATTAAAGTCAATGCTTGCATCGCTTTCAATAATCGCTCTATAATTTTCAATCAGTCTTTCAATAATTGTACAAATATTGCTGCGCTGAAGGTCGAGGTCAACTACAACCTGCGGCTTTAACACCCAGTCAGGCTCAATGCCCTTTGCAATAATGGCATCGTATTTAGCCTTATTCTTAAGGTAAATTTTTTCTTCCTTAGGATTATTTTTCTTACCGTTAAAATATACTTTGATGGCTGACTTCAATGCGCTTGCAAAAACATACTCAGTACTGTTCTTCTTAACGTTCAGTCTGTCGATACATTTGCTAACCTTTTCGGCAAGTTTCTTCTGATATTCATTCGAAATCTTTTCCTCAAGTTCTGACTCTTTAAAATACTTAAGAGCCTCTTCAAGTAACGGAATGCATTCCTGCTTATTCTTGATTGCATTCTTGTCGGAATACTCAACACCTTTTTCGGCAATCCTGATAAAGTCAAGCATAAAATTATCATCAAGGAACTGCCTTGTCATCCTGTTCATCTCAGCAACAGGCATCTTTGTGAGATCTTCCTTGGGATTTACAAGCATGTAATAACCCATGCAGAAGAAGTTGGGAACTTCCTTTGCAAGTGCTTCGGAAGTAATTTCTTTCATCTTTCCGATAACATCCGAAAGCTCTGCATCATCAACGTTCTTAAACGAAACGATTAAGAACTTTAACCTTCCCAAAAGGTCATCTGTCTTATCTGATTTGACAACTACATAAGGGTTAAAAGAATGCTCAAAATATTTTGAAGCTCTCTTGAGGATATTCTTTAAATCCTTCTTGTTTTTCTTCTCGATTCTGATAAGTATATCTTCGGCCTCAACGTCAAACTGTGTTGCGTTGGCATACGCCTCGTTGTACTCACTTTCATAATGCGTAGCTGAAATACAGAAACTATCAAATGCGCTTAACTTCTTGTCAACAACAGCATCCTCGTTAACACCTGCTTCGGCATTTGCGGCTTTAATATTGTCGCCCAACTGCTTTAAAAGATTATTAAAAGAATTTTTGGCACTCTTTTTACCCATTTTGGCCTTTAAGATCATTGCCTCGGTAAGCTGCTGGCCTATACGCATTATAGGGTTAAGACTTGACATGGGATCCTGGAAAATCATTGCGATCTTATCACCGCGGATCTTGTGGAAGTCCTCCTCGGATATTTTCAACAAATCCTGGCCATCATAAATAATCTCTCCGCCTTCAACGATAGAGTTACCTGCCAAAATACCCATAACGGCTTTACTGGTAACGGATTTACCTGAACCGGATTCACCTACAATGGCTAATGTTTCACCTTTGTAAAGGTCAAATGATATATTACGTACTGCTTTAACCGTTCCGCCCTGAGTACGGAAAGATATCTGCAGATTTTTTACTTCAAGTTTCTTATCCATAAATACAATCCTTTCTATGATTTACTGACCACAACACCAACAGCCTATTCTGTTCCCCTTAGTGAAGGGTTAAATGCATCACGTAAGCCATTACCGAAAAGGTTAAAGCTTAACATCAAAAGGCTGATAAATATTGCGGGTGATACAATCATATGCGGATATGTAAACAGGTAATTCTGACCTGTGGAAAGCAATGTACCTACACTTGTAAGATTACCGGTACTTAAGTTGATAATATTTAAATAGGTTAACGATGTTTCGGAGAATATAACACCCGGAATCGTAAGTACGCTACCGGTAATAAGTGTACCGATTGCGTTGGGGAAAATGTGCTTAAACATTACCCGTCTGTCATTTGCACCAAGTGTCTTGGCAACATATATGTATTCCTGATTCTTAAAGCGGTAGAACTGCATTCTGGTACGCGCCGCCATACCGGTCCAGCCTGTCAGGAAGAAGGCTATAAACAAAATCAGTATGTGCGAAGCATGCAAATAATACCTTAGCAATGTAATAACAATCATGAAAGGTATCTCAGACAACAGTTCTACGATACGCTCCATGACAATATCAACTTTACCGCCGTAATATCCCTCGACAGCACCGTAAATAGCGCCCACGAAAAGGTTAACAACAGATACCGCAATGGCTAAAAGGAATGAGAATCTTGCGCCGCTTGCAAGGCACACAAACAAATCCTTACCTGCATTGTTGGCACCAAACAGAAAGCTTGGCTCCTCAATACCATCGTCTGCAAGATAGTGAATGTATCTGTAATATTCCTTGTAGTCTACACGTATATTCCAAAGTCCGCCGTCTTTAGGCTCTGCATAATTGTAAAGCTTGGTGTCGCCTTCCCAGTACATCTTACTGGTATAAAGGTCTTTCCCGTCATTTGCGGCATAAATGTTAATAAAGTTTCCGTCGGGATCGTAAATAATTTCTGTCTTATTTCCTTTACCCTTTTTGGTCTTATACCAGATATTTGCATTGCTTTTATCCTGATCGGCCGTAGGGCGAAGATTGGGATCTGTTATCGGAAGGATGACCTGCTTGCCATATTCGTCCTGATAAGCCTGTAAGGCTTTATACTCGTCAGCATTCAAAAGAACATATCTGGCGCCGACGGTTTCATAAGTATCTACACGGAAAGAATAATATGTGCTTGTTTTGCCCATATATTCTACTTCGTAGGAATTGATATCCGAAAGGAATACTTCACGACCGATTTCTTCCTGAATGGACTTGTACGTAATATATGTACCTACGGATACATCCTTAACCACACGTCCGCCATCCCAAAAACCCATATCCCATTTAGCAAACAAAGCGTTACGGGGAGCCGCATATGCATATGCAACATCCTCATAGGCAACCGTGTACGGAGATATAACTGTGCCGAACATAGAGAAAATAAAAAGTATTGCAATGATTACAGCTGCAACCAAAGAAGCTTTATTACGGCAAAATCTGTACAAAGCATCTTTCATGTACGAAACAGGCTTTGTCTCAAGTTTTTTATCGTGAATCTGTTCACCCTTTGAATGAAGGACAAACAGTTCGCTTGAAATTTCATAATCTTCAGCTCTCATTATTTTGCCCCCATTCTGATTCTAGGATCGATAAATCCGTAAGATAAATCTATTACAAGGCTTGCTACCAGGCCGACCGCAAGATAGAATCCCGAAAGCATCATAAAAAAGTCATAGTCCATGGCATTTATGGAGTTAAGGTATAATCCGCCGACACCGGGAATTGCGAAAATCTTTTCAATAATAAGCGATCCGGAAAGAACCGAAATAAACTCACCGATAATTGAAGGAAAAATCGGAACCATGGCATTTCTTAAAGCATGACGGACTGTAGCCTGACGCTTTGTTAAGCCTTTGGTGCGTGCCAAAAGCATAAATTCGCTTGTAAGAACTTCCGTTAACTCGGCACGTGTACCACGAGCGTAACCGGCAATTGAGCCAAACGACATACTAAGCACAGCCGGTACCATTGACAAAAACATCTTCTTGTTAAAATATAACGGCCAGTTGGAAGCGCCGACGATATATTCATAGCCCTTTCCCGGATAAGCTTTGATGATATCCGGAAGCGATGACATCCCAAGAGGGAACCAGCCAAGCTTAAAGCCTAAAATATACAGCACCAAAGAAGCATATACGAATGAAGGCACGGAAATAAATACCATTACGAGAGTACTTACTACATGGTCCTGCCACTTATTCTTTTTAAGTGCAGCATAAATACCCAGTATAATTCCGAGCGGTACCGAGAATAAAGAAGAATATATATTGATAAGGACTGTCGGAGGCAATTTTTCAATGAAAACGCTCTGCACGGAACGTCCACGGTATTCGGGAAGGTTAACGCCGATACCAAAGTCTCCTTCCTTGAATATTCGAGTCATGTATTTTCCAAACTGCTCCATAACAGGAGTATTAACATATTTCAAGAGAGTTTCATCCCATTTCATGTAACCTCTTGAAACCATTTGGGCAATTATTTTGCTGCCGTCCTCGCCGAAGCCTACAGTTGTAGTGTCAACAGGAAGCAGCTTTACCAACACGAAGCATGTTACAAAGATTATTGCAAAAGTAACTACGGACAAAGCCAATCTTTTGCAAACATACTTGAACATATACATAATAAAACCAATGTCTAAAAAAGACTTCCTTTCCTGGGAATATTACAATGTCACATATACCAGTAATCAGTAAAAAACATTTACTACACCCACATAATTAAAACCGCACAATACAATATTGACAACTTTAAGCGAGGGGCGAAATCAAACGTCCCTCGCTTATTGTTTAGTGTCAGTGCATAACTACTGCAAATTACTTGTAATTAAGTTCACCGTTCTGCTGCTTAACTACTTCTGCCCATGCATCATCATCGTAGTTATATGTAGCATATCTCAAACCGCCGTAACCCATAAATGTATTGTAATCATATGTTATGTAGTCAAGCTTGAAAGAGATAAGTGAAGCTGCAAAATTGTAGTAAAGCGGTACAGTGTAGTATGCAGCAAGAATCTGCTCCTCAAGTGCAGCGATAAGCTGAAGTCTCTTAGAGTTAGGAAGAGCTACATCGCTCCAGTCATACTTGCCGTTAAGACCGTTAAGGCAGTTGTACCAATCCATAAGTGACATTGTATCGGTAATATCGCCACCATCTTCAGCAACACCCTTCATGGTAAAGGTCATCATCTGAGAACTTGTATCCCAAGCTTTTGAATACATATAGTCGGGGCTTAAGTAAGCCATTAAGAAATAACCCGGATCCCAGTCAGCGCCTGTCCAACCACCCATACAGATGTCGTATACGCCATCGCGGAAATCGTTAGACCACTTTGTGGAGTAATCCTTGAATTCATAATCAATTCTGCCTTCCAAAGGTGTGCCGACAGCAAGTTCCTTGAATGCATTTCCAAGGTAGTCAACACGTCTCTGAACTGTCTCGGTGATTGCACCGCTACCGAATGTAAGGAATACTTTATCTGTTTCCTTAATATCACCGTTTGCAAGTGCTTCGTTGTAAGCGTTAGTTAATAACTTTCTGGCCTCTGTGAGATTGTAACCTGTGATTGCATTTTCAGCATCCTTTAAGGAAGCATACTGAGAAGCATCTACAGCATATACGTTGCAAAGAACCTGTCTTGCCTCGTCAGTATTTCTGTAAGCACCGCCGTTTTCAACATCGTAGTAGTGCATTGAGTTAAAGATACCGAAACCTGCAAGTGAGGATGTTGTTGTCTTTGTTGCAAAGTCATCACGATTTACGCCAAGGGAAAGTGCCTTACGGAAATCAGAATATGCAAGAAGTGTCTTGTTAATGCCTTCGGTCTCACGAGCCTTTAAAGCTGCCTTATCGGACTGAAGCTGCATAGACTGAATGTAGTCATCGGGAGTGAAATAAGCCTGATCGGAACCCTTGTACTCATCAGCGATGGAAACATCGATACCGATACCGTCAAGGTTACCTGCCTTGAACTCTAACCATGCAGAGTTCCACTCATCAATGATATCGCAAACAATTGCGGTTGTCTGATACTGACCTGCATACTGCTCAAGGCCATAACCAAACCAGTTTTCATTCTTAACAAGTGTAAACTGCTTACCGGCCTGGAAGCTTTCAAGCTTGTAAGGGCCCCAGCTCATTGTGGTCTCTTTGCTTGAGTTGTAGTTTGATGTCCATAAGGTTGAACCTTCTGAAGGAGCAATCTTGCAAGACTCAAACATTGCCTTGTTTACAAGGGGAAGAGAAGCCATGTTATAAGCTGCCTGATATGAAAGGCTGCCGTCTTCCTTTACAAGGTTAAGTGCCTTCTTAAGCACGATAACAATTTCATACTCGTTATCGCCCGTGAAAATACCGACTTCAGAGAAGTCAATTGCCGGATATGTGAAAGGATATACCATGTAGTAAGGTACATTCTCTGCAGGCTCATGGCCCCAGTCGTCTGTATCAATAAGCTTTGTAACTAAAGCGATTGTCTCATCTGTTACGGGAACACGACCGGCTTCGTTAGCTAAAGCCTGTAAGCTTGCGAATGCATCAGCATCCATATATGCTGCATAATCTGTAACTGAATAGCCACTGCACCATGAAAGTGCATCTGTTAATGCAAAGAAAATAGGTGTGCCGTCAGGCTGTGTGTAAACACCGTCATCACCCTTTACGAGATCTTCAACTGTGTACATACCGGTTGAACTGTTATCTTCAGCCTCAATTACCTGACCCTGCTTAGCATATGCTTCAGCGTTAACAAGTACGGTTGAACCTGCATAGTAGCTGTCTGCTCTGTAGTTCTGGAATAAAGGATCGAGCTGCTGCTGCATTGTATATACGAAATCTTCAGCCTTGATGGGTGTGCCATCTTCCCACTTAAGATCGTCACGAAGAGTAATCTTCCATGCATAGCCCTTGCCGCCTTCGGGAACACCCCACTTAGCATCAACCTTTGAAGATACATCCTCAAGCTTTGTAGCTGCGGAATACTCTACTTCAAAGTCGCCGGGGATAATTTCACCGTTTGCGTCAAAAGCAAAGTCAAACGAAAATAAGTTACTGCTAATCCAGGACATGATTTCTGTATCATTGTTGTCCTGATATGTAAGCTCATTCCAGTTAGAAGGTGAGATAGTAAGATACTCTCTGTAAGTGTAATTCTTTACAACTTCAGGAGTAGGCTCAGCTGTAGGTGCAGCTGTAGGCTCGGTTGTCTTTGAAGCGGAAACCGATGCCGGTGTTGATGTTGCAGGCTCCTCGCCACAAGCAGCCAATGAGAAAATCATTGTAGCCGAAAGTGCCAGGCAAAGAACCTTGTTAAAGATTTTTTTCATAAATAAACCTCCTATATATTATCACATTACAATATATAAAATACATGTATGCAATTTATCGCTATGTTACATCAAAACGCTAAAGTTGTCAATTGATGTATTAATTATTTGTTAACTGTTTATGAGTTAACACAGCAGTGCAATAAAGCGCAGAAACGCCTATTTTACGGCATTTCTGCGCTTCTGTGGTTTATTGTTTTTACAATTTCTTTTCGACATTTTTCGCACTTGTATTTAAGTGATTTCTTAAACACAAGATGTTGTGGATTTTAAGATATTTTATAACTTTACGAAAATTATTTACCGGATATCGTAATGCCGCCAACCGCAATATAAGGAAGCTTTGTGGCACCGTCAGCAATTACATCGCTCGATATATCTATAATATTATTTAACATGCCGGCAAGGTTACCGCTTATCATGGTTTCGTTAACGGCGCCCTTAATGACACCGTCTTCCACATAGAAGCTGTTCTTGGCTACACCCGAGAACTCACCGTTGGCCGAAGGGTTACCGCCAGAGAAGGCGCCTACAATTAAGCCACGCTTTGTTTCCTTAATAATCTGTGCCAGTGACTTATCGCCTGCGGGAACATAGTAAGTATTGTCTCCGTTACGGCTCGCCTTACATCCCATCTTGTTGGCATAGTAAAGATCGTACTGGAAGTTTTTAAGCACACCGTTTTCAATAATTGTAAGCGGAACCGACTTGTAACCGTCATTTGTGAAATTATCATTACACAGGTATTCCGGCAATTCCGGCGAAACCATAAGCGAAAAGCGCTTATCGGCAACTGCTTTGTTAAGCTTATCTTTCCACTGGCTGGTGCCGTCAAAAACTGTCGAACCGTCAGCGTAATTACCTACCAGCGAATACAGGAAGTTTCCGAAGCAATCGGGGGTAATAATAGCTGTTCCCTCAAACTTATCACCAATAACCGTCTCGTTTAACGAAGCCTCGGCATCCTCAAGACATTTTCTAAACCCGCCGACTTCAATTAACGGCTTGGAAAGATCTCTGAGTGTAACGTTAGTGTACGACATACCGGTTGTCTTGTCGCCTTCGTGACCGGCGATTTCAAGCGTAACCGAAAATGTGCTGTTATTAGACACAAACTCTGTTTTGTTTGAGTTTCTGTAGATGGAGTGCGATGTTCTTACACGACCGATCATCTGTCCGAGATTTATTTTCTTATAGTTTGAAACAATCTCGTCTCTTAATTCAACCAGGCGGTCGAAAAACTTATCTTCCTCGTTATCGGCAGGAAGTTTATTAAATTCCGCATAGCCCTCACTCTCGGCAATGTCATTGGCATCATCCGCATCCGAAGACTGCATAATCGAGTAAGCAGACTCAACGGTTGTATTTAAACCGTTCTCCGTCAAATCATTGCCGGCTGCCATACCCTTTCTGTTCTCATTAAACAATGTAACAACACAACGCTTGTCAAAAGTTGTTCTTAAAAGCTTGAACTCGCTGTTTTCAAGGTTGAATTCTTTTATCTCGGATTCCGTTACGGAATAGGCATACTTGTCAGTGGCCTTTGCAACTACAAGCAAGCCGAGCTTATCGCTTAATTCTTTAACGCTTTTCATATGTCTCCCCCTTATCTTCCGCCAATCATAATCTTGCAACGAATTTCGGGACCGCCAAGGCTTACTGCCATACGCTGCTTTTTGCCGCAGAATCCCGAAGAATTCCAGTGCATGTTGGAGGATACCATATCAACGGTCTTTAACATTTCAAAAGCAACGCCCGAGACCGTCGTGTCAAGAATTGCCTTGCCAAGCTTACCGTTTTTAATCTCATAGCCTAAGTTGATGCCGAACATAAACTCGCCGGTCAAGTCCGCCTGACCATTGCCGGTTTCAAGAAGATAATAACCGTCGTCAACCGATGCAATCATCTCTTCGAGGTTATCCCTGCCGGGAAGGATTGCCGTATTACGCATACGGATAATAGGCTCATCAGAGAACTCCCAGCCACGCGCATTACCGGTTGCCGGCATGCCAAACTCGGCTGAAGTCTCACGGTCGTTCATGTAGCCTGTTAAAATACCGTCTTTAATAAGAACCGCATCGGTAGCAGGCGTACCTTCATCGTCCAAAAAGACCGGAAGCGGAACCGGATTGCCGTCCTGATCGGTATTTGCGAAGTCAACAAGGTTAACAAGTTCGGAACCTACACGCTTATTTAAACACTTACCGGAAATCGCACCGTTACGTACAAGGTCTGCTTCAACGGTGTGGCCTACTGCTTCGTGAGCAAGCATACCTGCAAGCTCTCCTCCGATAATTACAGTCTTTAAACCGGCATCGGCAAATACGCCTTCTTTCTTGTCCATAAGGCGCTTGTGAAGTTCCTCGAGACCTGCATGCATCCACTCTGTCGATGCAAAATAATCTTCAAAGCTGCCACCGCCGCCAAACACTTTAAACAACTGGATAGGAAGTCCCGAAGTGGTTTCCGAATACATAAATACATAGATGTAACATCTGGGCGTTACAACATGGCCGTTTGATGCATCGGATGTATATATAATCTTATCCTGTGAATCCTCCGTGTAAATTACATCCCGATTTGTCAAATCGGGATATGTCTTCGCAACATAGTCGTCAACTTCCCTGATAGTATCGATGATACGCTTCTGTTCGGTATCTACGATGTTGCGATGAGGCGTAATAATCTTACGCTCGGGCATGAAAATATCGATATTGCCCTTGTCGGAATGTTTGGCAAGGAACAATGCATTTTCCGTTGCTTTCTTCAAAACAGTCTCTGCAGCATCAGCCGTAAACTCAGCCATCGACGAAAAGCCGTATACACCGTTTTTGTGGACTCGCGCGCATACACCGCGTGTCTCAACGCGAACGTTATTTACAAGGTTACCCTTTTTAAGAACAGCAACGCGTTGTCTGTTTTCCTGGGCACGTAAAAAGCTCTGTACCCCATCGGCAAAATATTGCTGTTTGCCGTTGATAATGTCGTTAATCATACTTACCCCCGATTAATAATATAGTGGTGTTACATTACAGGCTCAAACCTCAACCTGATATCCGGAAGCCGGTTAAGCTTGCAATAGTAATTATACTGCCAATCCTCTCCTTGTGAAGGGTCATTTTCACCCGAAGCGGGCGGAGCGAAAATATTAAGATGCAACTTGCACGGACCGGTCAGTCTTTTTTTGTAAAAAGCAGGCATAAAATCAACGAATTCCGCCCCCGGTGCTTTGTAGAACCATCTGCCGTTAAGTTCCAACATTAAGTTGGCATCCTTAAGTTCACCCGGGAAATTAGCCTCGGCAAATATGGGATCTTTTTCAAAATCAAGCTCGATGCTGATACCTTCGGCATCCTCGGCATCGCCCCAGCGAAGCGTAACCGGCAAAGATTCTGCCACGTCACTGACGGTCATTACGGGTTTAAAGAAATCATCGTTTAAAATTTCCCTGTATGTGTCCATAATCGGCCACTCGATACCGTTGTTTTTGTTGGAAGGATCCGTAAATTCAAGTCCGAGTCTTCCATCATCCCTGAACTGATACATCGTAAATCCCGAGAACCAGTCATCGGGATCGTTCTTTACAAGCTCGCAAAACTCTTTTACAAGCTCGGCCTGCCTGTAGGGACCCGTTACGTCGCCGTCGGCGTTCATCTCGGAAATTAACATCGGGCGCTTAACGCCTCCGCATAGTTCACTGAAGCGTTCATAGGAGCGCTTTGTTTTGGCATATATCTGTCCGATATCTTCAAGCTTGTGCTGTGAGTTTTCTTTTTCGGCAACTTCAAAAGGCCAGCCCCAGTTAAGCGAAATGTATTTGTCGGTTGACCAGCAGTCTGCAGCCTTAATAGCATCCAGGAACTCGTCTTCCATCTCGATTTTCTCGGAATCAACGTTTGCAACACCGTCGATGCATAAAATCATTTTAACGTTCGGAGCTTCTTTATGAATGATATCCGCAAAGTGTGCAAAGAAAGCACCTACTTCGGCATAGCTTGCACGCTTGTTGAAGTTAAACCAGTTGCCGGTCGCTTCGTGATTAAGCCTTAAGTACATAGGGCCGAATGTAGATAAATCCTTGGCAATGGCTTTAATCTGTTCATCGGAAACGTGCGGATCGCAGGTAAGCGTCAGCACTACATCCTGACCGTGGCGGCGGACTTCACGCATGTATGTGAAAGGCTCACCCTCGGTATTTCCCTCAAGACCTCCTTTGTATGTAAAATAATCGTCATATGCGTAGCCCCATGCAAAATTTACGTTAGGGTCTGTGTTGCATTCGGAAGCTCTTATCGGCCACGTCTTATCCAAAGGATAATAGCAATACATAAGGCTGATGCCACGGTGTGGTCTTCCAAGCTTATTTAAAATATAATCCTGATCAACGTACGCTCCGCGCTCCGAGCCGTCACCCAAGTCGAGTGCACATCTTGCCGCAGATAATTTTACTTTACTGATTTTCATATTCATAAACCTCCAGCTTAATATTCTGCTTAAATATTAGCACGTGAACATGGTTTTACATATACATTTTTTTACACGCAAATACAGTAATTTTTGGATGTCACCGGGGGACGGGGAGTGGGTGACATCTCGCCCCCTTCGCCCTGACATTTACGCTTTTACGCTCACATCACCGCACTGTGACTTACATCTGATATTTAATGAGCCGTCACCCATGGTAAGTTTGCCACTCTTAAGATTTGACCTGTTGTTGGCGAAACAATAACACGTATCGCCAAACGACGTGTGACTGTCAAGCTGATAGCCTGTGCAATCAAAAAGTTCTATGTTGATGTCGCCGCAGGTAGAGGAAATATCGATACCCTCGGTAACTTTTGCCTTTATATCAACATCCCCGGCAGTTGACGATAGCGCTATTTTGCCATACTCACCTTTCAGGCAGACATCCCCCGCCATCGAGTTAAGCTTTGTATCTTTAATTACACATCCGTTTGCGTCAAAATCGCCGGCCGTTGTTTTACCGGCAAGCACACTGATTTGTGCATTATTAACGCTGACATCACCGGTTGTCGAATTGTACTCAAATTCGTTGATGCTTACAGCGCAAACGTCCATATCGCCTGCCTTACTGCTTATCGAAAGCTTGCAAAATCCGTCCGGCAAAAGAAGCTTAACGTCAGTACTGTTGAAATTAAGATTTTTAAAGAAATTGCTGGAGTTTTCACGCTTCCCGAGTTTGATGTATGCAGTGTCTCCTTCCTGCCTGAAATCAAATTTCGTGGACCTCATAGCATTTACGCTGTTAGCGTTTGTATACTCAAAGTGCATCTTTCCATCTGTGCTCTTTGAAACCGAAACATCGCCGAACTCCAACTCAAGATACAAATTTTTGCACTTTTGGGCATCGCTTTCATTGAAAATGTGCTCTGAATTATTGTCAAAAGAACCTCTCTCGCTGCCAAAAGCCCCCGACTGTTCTGTAGTATAGCTCACCTGATTTGCAATATATTCTCCAAGTTTATCGGCGCCCTTTCCGATAGCGTCAGCTGCCTTTGAAATAATGTTCCCCAGGCTTGAGGCAAATTCATCCACGTTAATTTCAATGTTTGCAGACGTTTTCTTTTTAGCGTTAGCTGTATTGTCAGCAGCATCAGACTTAGCGGATGCCTTACCGGGACCGTATATTTCCTTAAGATCCTCCATCAATGCATCAATCGGTCCGAGTTCCCTGATTACCTCCTCGTCACTCTTGCCGGCCTGATGCCCCATCGAAAAGTGTTCTTCATAATCATTAACTATTTCATCTCTGATTTCGGGATTATATGCATTCAATGCTTCCCAAAGATTGTACATATATTCACGTTTATCCATCTTCCTACCTCACAATTGCGTTGACCGCGTCAACAAATGAAAACCATTCCTGTCTTAACTCATCACAATAACCCCTGCCCTTTTCAGACAAATGATAGTACTTTCTGGCCGGCCCGCTTTCAGACTCCACCAGATATGTTGAAACAAGCTCATCGTCCTTTAACCGTTTCAAAACAAGATACAACGTCCCCGTAGCAACATCCATCTTGGCCGAAATCGAGTCGGTAAGCTCATAGCCGTATCTGTCTTTATCAACGAGCATCGACAAAACGCATAACTCTAAGGCTCCCTTTTTAAACTGTGCGTTCACCACATTTCTCCTTCCTACTGAAAATATGAATACTCATCGTGATAAGCATATAGTATCACATGCTATTCATCATTGCAACATAGTATTTATAAAAAAATAGTGAGGCCATAAAAACGCCATAAAAACGGTGTTGAATGTTGTTGAATGTCACAAAAACGGCCTTGCCATACAGACATGTACCCCGACGTTCAGATACATTTCAGTAAGCAAGACCGTTTGTATATTTAACATTCATAAAATTGGGGCAAAGCTTTGTAGGACCGCGTGAAAAAACGGTTTCACGCTATACTCTGCTTTTCTTTCTGCTGATACGTTTCCATATCAAAAGTACCGCCAGACTCACTGCAAAGGTTGCACATATACCTATTACCAATCTTAAGCCGTAAGGATAACCATCCGTATAAAAAGCCACAATCTGGTATATCCCCCAGTGCATGCAGTACATTGGAAGACTGATTATACCCAGAAAATCAGAAAACTTTCCGCCGACATTTTCCGAAAAACTTAAGCCCGACAATGAAATGCTCAATGATATCAGGAGTGCCAGAAGGGCGGTTTCCTGCGCATAACCGTTTACCTCGTATATGTTAAGGGCCAAGAAAAATATAATGCAGGCAACCTCAACAAGCGAAAACAATATTTTAAGCCCGGTTGACTTTACAATCGGCTTATTGCTTTTAAGCTTCCCGATGCCGTCAGTAGCCACGAACAGAAGCGTTCCCAGCATAATATCCGACAGACCCTTGACTACGCCTGTAAATGTGAAAACATCAAAGAAGCCCCACGAACCAAGACTGCCAAACTTATTTAACATGTAACCGTGCAACATAAGCGGAACAATCCAACAAAGATAGCTTGCATAAACGTCCTTGCACTTAATTGCAACATACATAACAAGCGGCAAAACAATCAAAATAACCGAAATATACCACAACGGGGTGTTAACATATGCACCCACATTCACGGATATTACACCGGTCATAGGCAAAAACAAAAGTTCAAAAGGCAATGACAACAATCCGTAAAAACCGCCCGAAATATCTTCAGCCGAAAGGCTCTGCAAAAATCTCCAGGCGTATGCGATTAATGTGCCCACCAATGCGTACGGAAATACTCTCAACAATTTATTTACGGTATATTTGACACTGTACGCCATAGGTTTTGGGGGACAATTTTCGAATTCTGCGACCTTTTTCATTGCAAAATAGCCTGTCAGTATAAAGAAAAAATCAACCGCAAGATACCCCGCTGCGACAAGGTAATCGGTGTCATCATATCCAAAAAAACCGGAATGTGAAAACAAAATTACAAAGCAAAAAATAAATCTTTCAATTTCAATGAATCCGTTTCTTTTTTTCATAGCCCATTTCCTATAGCGGCAGTATTATTTTCTTTTCACTCTCGCAAAGTAATTCCTATATTACCACCTTTTGTCGATTATCTCAACGGAAACGGGCTGCAGCATGCGAAGCATTATCTCTTGTCACGATTATTATATCGCGACAAATTATTTTACCCTTTATTTTTAATCAAACGTTGTGCTATCAAGGCAAGCACCATTGATGCTATCACCACTAAAGTATTCACGGTAAGTACGTTCAACGATTCTTCCGTTAAAATCATATTATGTAAAAACGCACCGTACAGCACAGTAATATGCATTACCGAGGCACAAGTCATCCATCCCCAATGAACAGATTCTTCCTTTCTTTCATATCGGTATGCTGCAACGGCAAACAAAACAAAGTTCAAAAGGAATATCACCGCCAGTTGTTTGTTTATGAACGGTCCAACCGATGATAATTGCATGTTAAACGGAATTTTCCCGTTATCGACCATAAGCATGGTACACCACATTACAAAAATCGCCCAAGCCAAAGATATTGCAGATATCCATTTCATAATTTTGACATAAGAATTTTGGCAATTTCTATCCTGCTCCGGTCTTCCCAAGCAAAATATCATTACTCCAAAAGATGCCAACATTAATATAACGTATAAGATAATAGTCTTTCTTTCAATAATAAATCCATTACTGCTTAAGGCAGAATATCCAAAGCAAAAGAAATAAACCAACAAAATGATAAAGGTACAGTACCTGCTCCATCTTCTCTGTCTTTCTTTTTGCTGAATTCGTGCCACTCTAACTACATCAGTAACGGCGGCCTCATCCGAAGCTTCAACATCTCCCGTAATTATGTCCTGCAATTTGATATCCAAAACATTTGATAAGTTCTCCAGTATGTCGATATCCGGAAAACTATCCCCATTCTCCCACCGTGAAACAGCCTTATTGCTCACTCCTATTAAATCGCCCAATTCATTTTGAGTATAGTTCTTCTTGATACGTGCTTCTTTAATTAATGCACCGGTCTTTTTCTTGTCCATAAGTATTACCTCCTAATTGGTTTTGATAATTAAATCGTAACAATCAGGATTTGTTCCCGCAATCCATTATAGCGAGAATCCCATAGAATCAAGGAATTCTCGCTATACAATTTAGGTTATCATACTACTTTTTCCATATCTTCAAAAAGCATCTCGATTCGCTTTTCAAATTTCTCATCGGAAAGCCTTTCCTCATAATCAAGTTTTATATCCGCTTCTGCATTCATTATCGCATCATTGCTCAAGAGCTTCTGATACAATTTCTCATTATACATGCTTTTTCATTTTGGTAATACGCGTTTTAACAGAATTAGTTTTTTCCGATATTGATCCGGCAATCCGGCTCTGTGACAAATAGGGGGCATTCATAATTGTCTCTATGATTCTCCTATCCATTTCGTCTAAATGCGAGTTTGGGTTTAGTTTGGGTTTTATCCAAACCCAAACTCATATCCGTAACCGGAAGCACCAGTCGTGTTCCACTACTAAAATATATATTTCAAAAGGCAAGACATTTCTGCGCATCATATCCATGTCCCTATCATATGCTTGGATATGCATTTTCGTCATATGTAAGGTGGAATCTTTATTACATCATTTTCAACCGAGAAATTCTTGGGACTGCTTTAAAAAAAGAAGCCCATTCCACCGCAGTGAAATGAGCCTCTTCTTATTTAGTACCCATTATTTTTGCAAGCTCTGCCACGAATCCTATCGGATTGCGTTTGTAATGTCTGCTTACAACCCGCAAAAGTCTTTACCATCAGTTGGACAATGAAGCAAGAAGTGAGATTATTGCAACCATCAAAATGAAGCTGCAATATCATAAAGACGAAAAAGGAGCCCACGATATTAAAGATATCAAGGGCTGGTAAATGGATATCATCACGGTTTCCAGTTCTATTCCTTGAAAAAATAGAACCAAAATAGAACCACTGATGACATTTTCATATTTTTCCACACGTAAAAAGGCTCCCGAGAAAATCCTCGGAAGCCTTGATTTTACTGTATTTCTACTTAATTATTCAATAATTGTAGCAACACGGCCTGATCCTACAGTTCTACCACCTTCTCTGTTGTACGGATTTGTGATTGTAGTTGCAAACCGTGATAAAATGGGTGTTCTCCTATTCTTGCTTTGCGAATATTACTTATATTTATATCATTTTATGAAATATTAGAACCAAAACGTAACCACTATAAAACGCGAACAGTCTAAAAAGAGAATTTATTTGACCTTTATTTTTCTACTCCCACTCTATAGATTAACTCATAACTAACGTGATTTCTGATAATTCTGATACTCTATTTTGAACCTATTCTCCATTTTTTCATCTCAAATTTTTCTTGTACGATTTTTTTAGAGCCAAAATAGAGCCACAAGGGTCTTGA
>JAZLHV010000018.1:0-82547 GCA_045617045.1 Lachnospiraceae bacterium | reverse complement strand
AACCAGTCAAAGCTGTAGAAAAATAGATACAGATCCACAGTGCCTTTTCAAAATATATCAGAGATGGATTTAGATACCCAGTGATAATTGGGAGAAAGGAATAAATCCAATCACCATCTAAGATGATTGGATTATACGTGTGAACATGAATATTGGAATAAGACTTCATGATACTAAAGAAGGAACTTTCGAAGAACGTATTAAAAATGTCAGTGAATCGGGCTTTGGCTGCGGACATCTTGCACTTTACAAGATGCTCGGCGATTATCCGTGCGATCCTTGTGCGCTTACACCGGGGTATGCTATGTACATCAAAAATGTATTTGCAAAATACGGTGTTGATATAGCTGTTTTGGGTTGTTATTTAAATCTTGCAAATCCTATCGAAAGCGAGCTTAAGAAAACCCAGGACACATATAAGGCCCATATAAGATTTGCTTCTTTACTGGGGACAGGTGTGGTAGGTACCGAAACGGGCTGTCCCAATCCCGAATACAAAGAATGCCCGGAAAGTCGTACCGAAGAAGCACTTTCTTTGTTTATTAAAAATTTGCGCCCTGTCGTAGAGTATGCTGAGAAGATGGGTGTTATTATTGCCATCGAGCCGGTTGCAAGGCATATTGTCTGGTGCCCTAAGGTTGCCAGAAGAGTCCTTGATGAGATTAATTCCCCGAATCTGGGAATAATTTTTGACCCGGTTAATCTTCTGGATATCAATAACTATAAGCAGCAGCGTGAAATTTGCCGTGAGGCAATAGAGCTTTTGGGTGACGATATTATGATGATTCATATAAAGGACTATAAGCCGAATGCTTCGGGTACAGGACTTGATTCTATGGCTGCGGGACTTGGTATGATGGATTATTCGGATATCATGAAGTTTGTTAAAACCCGTAAGCCTTTTATACATGTTACACTTGAAGACACAAAACCCGACAATGCTATAGCAGCCAGAAAGCATATGGAGAAGCTCTACAATGAAGCGTAATTTTAAGTTTGTTGTTTCTTATGACGGCACACGATATTTTGGCTGGGAACATCAGCCTAATACCGATATGACCATTCAGGGAAAACTTGAAAATGTTCTTGAAAAAATGACGGGCGAGCCTGTCGAGCTTATCGGCGCAGGGCGTACCGATGCAGGTGTTCATGCCAAGTCGATGATATGTAATGCTTTCTTGGAAACACCCCTTAATGAAGCTGAAATACGTGATTACATGAATCGTTATCTCCCCGAAGATATAGGTGTTATCAGAGTTCATATGGCCGGAGACAGGTTTCATTCACGTTATAATGCTACAGGGAAGACATATTCTTACACTTGCTTTTACGGAGTGATCAAACCGATTTTCGATCGCAAGTACGTGTACATTCTTGATCGAAAGCCGGATGTCAGCTTGATGCGTGAGGCTGCAAAGTATCTCGAAGGAGAGCATGATTTTGCAAGTTTTTGTGCCAATCCCAAGATGAAAAAGTCTACAGTAAGGCGCATTAATTCGATTGAAATACTGCTTCAGGGAGATTATATTACTTTAACATTCAAGGGAACCGGTTTTTTGCAACACATGGTCAGAATACTAACAGGGACGCTGCTGGAAGTGGGCTGGGGTATGCGTACACCCGAAAGTATGGTTACTTTACTGAATGCCTGCGATCGTAAGCTTGCCGGTGAAACGGCTCCGGCACAGGGACTTTGCCTTATTGAGGTTGATTATTCATAGGAATTATGTTATATTAATAATAACCTCTTTGTTTAAGCTTGGTTATTTTTGAACCTACATTTACTTTAAACGGGATTCCTATATCTTCACATCTATGTCAGGCCTCATTTTACAGTGGAAGGCAGAAATGTGTTTGCGGTCACCCACCTAGATTCGTCTAGGAGTCAAAAGACAGGCTTAAGCATTTGAGGCCACAATGATATGTTTAACAATAAAGAGGCGGCTGCGGCTGCCTTTTTATAGTGATTTACAACGTATTTTTGAGATTCGGCATGGGAAAAGCAACCAACATAACCAAAAACTTTTTTAAACAACTTAAAGAAGATAATCTGAATACGTACGCCTCAAGTTGTGCGTTTTATTTCTTTTTGTCTCTGGTACCGATACTGGTTATTATCCTTGCGGTATTACCGTATACACCAATCGATCCGTCGATTGTAATCGACTGGGTGCGCGAAGAACTTCCGGCCGGTATAGGTGATCTTTTGGTCTCAATTATTAATGAAGTGTTTGACCGTTCCATAGGGCTTCTTTCAATTGCCATCATTACCACAATGTGGTCAGCCGGTAAAGGTGTTAACTCTCTTATTGTAGGGTTTAATGCGATAGATAAGTATCAGGATAAGCGAAACGGCATTCTTGTACGTATTGTGGCATCGTTTTACACATTGATTTTTCTGGTTGGCCTTATTGTTATTTTGCTTGTTGTGGTACTCGGTAACACAATAGTAAGCTTTCTTATGAACCATTTTCCGGCAATTGTGGGGGTGGTTGAATTTTTCTTAAGCTTCAGAGCACTTATTTCGTTTGGCATCATGACAATTGTGTTCATGCTCGCGTACGCTTTGCTTCCTTACAAAAAGCATAAGATTAAGGAACAGATTCCGGGGGCTTTGTTTACATCGGTTTGTTGGACGGGCTTTTCATTTTTGTTTTCTTTTTACCTATCCAAATTTACCGATGCGTTCAGTATGTACGGAAGCCTTGCAACAATTGTAGTATTTTTGATGTGGCTGTATTTTTGTATGTATTTCCTTTTCCTGGGAGATAACCTGAATCGATATTTCAGGCCTGTTATCAAGGCTGTATTTAAAAAGAACCGTAATATGTCGGAAATCAAGGGTCAGTTTCATAACCTTGAGGAGAATATATGATTGAGACTTGACATTTATATGGTTTACTAATATATTTAAGCAATAAAAGCGAAGATGGTGCACAGTAGTGTTTAGACTTCATTCAGAGAGGGATATGAATGGTGAAAGTATCCTATGTTCAGTCTGATGCATGAATTTCACACCGTAGCTGTCAGGGTGATATGTAGTTCTGACCGTGTATGCACGTTACGCATTTTGAGTGTCTGATTTTCAGGAACATGGGTGGTACCGCGATGTTTATTCGTCCCGTGGCAATAATATGCCACGGGATTTTTTTATATCAGGAGGTAATCATGGCTGACTTAAAAGAGTTAAGCGAAAAGCTGTCATTGTTAAGGCAGGAAATTGTCAGTGATTTCAAAAACATTGACAGTTCAAAAAGCGCATTTGAATTCCGAAAAGTTTTGATGGATTCCAAGACCGGCAAAATCGGTTCGTTAATGCGCGAGATGGGAAAAATACCGGGTGAATTAAGGGCTGATTACGGCAAGATGGTCAACGAACTTAAGACGTTTGCACAGGAAAAACTTGATTCATTGGAAGTTGAACTTAAAGAACGTGAGATGAACGCCCGTTACGAAAGCGAGGCAATTGATGTTACAATGCCTTCAAAAATGCGCCCTGTCGGTAAGCTTCACCCCAGAACACAGGTTATTAATCAGATAGTTGATATTTTCGGCTCCATGGGCTTTGTGGTTTATGAGGGTAACGAAATAGAGGATGATTATCACAACTTTACGGCTCTTAATATACCTAAGGATCATCCTTCGCGCGATATGCAGGATACATTCTATTTGAGCGAAAATTTCCTGCTTCGCACACAGACTTCTTCCGGTCAGGTTTATGCTATGGAATCCGGTAAGCTCCCTATTAAGATTATTTCTCCGGGTAAGGTTTTCCGTTCGGATGATGATGCTACTCATTCGCCTATGTTCAGCCAGATGGAAGGTCTTGTGGTTGATAAGGGAATTACACTTTGCGATTTGCAGGGGATGCTTAATGAGTTTTCGGCAAAAATATTCGGTGAAGGAACAACAACCCGGCTTCGCCCTTCGTATTTCCCGTTTACGGAGCCTTCC
Source organism: Lachnospiraceae bacterium (assembly GCA_045617045.1). Lineage (GTDB taxonomy): Bacteria > Bacillota > Clostridia > Lachnospirales > Lachnospiraceae > UBA1258. The sequence continues at coordinate 78,593 of JAZLHV010000018.1, read as the reverse complement.
GTGGAAGTTGATGTAAGCTGTTTCCAGTGTAAAGGCGCAGGCTGCAGACTTTGCAAGGGCACCGGATGGATTGAGGTTTTGGGCGCAGGCGTTGTTAACAAAAAGGTTCTCGATGACTGTGGCATTAATTCCGATGAATACAGCGGTATAGCATTCGGTATCGGTATTGAGCGTATCGCAATGCTTAAGTATGGTATTAATAATATTAAATTACTGTTCGAGTCAGACTTAAGAGTTCTTGACCAGATAGATGATTAAGGAGGGGAAGACATGTTAGTTCCGTTAAGTTGGTTAAAAGAATATGTTGATATTGATGTTTCCCCTGAAGTTTTAGAGGAAAAACTGTTTTCCTGCGGCTTTGAAGTCGAGGAAAAATACGAAGTCGGCAAAGATATTTCCAAAGTTGTTGTAGGTCTTGTAAAAACATGTGAGGCCATTGAGGGCACACATTTACATTTATGTACCGTAGATGCAGGCGAAAACGGTGTGCTTCAGATATGCTGCGGTGCCGATAATGTTAAAGCCGGCGGTAAGTATCCGCTCGCACTTGTAGGTGCTACCGTTTACGCAACCGCTAAAGATCACAAAACCGTTGAAGGCGTTATGACCATTAATGCAGGTAAGCTCAGAGGTTACGATTCTTTCGGTATGTTGTGCTCGGGCGTGGAAATCGGTGTTTCCGAGGATATGTATAAAGGTGCGGGCTACAACGGATTACTGGTACTTCCCGATGATGCAATCCCCGGTTCTGACGTCAAGCCGGTTTTGGGACTTGATGATTGGATTTTCGATGTTTCCATTACACCTAACCGTCCGGACTGTCAGAGTATATTCGGTATTGCACGTGAGGTTGCGGCTTTCCTTGAAAAGCCTTTAAAGGTGCCGGCGCTCGACTACACCGAAACGGCTGAGAAGATTAACTTTAACGTTAATGTTGAGGCCAAGGATTTGTGCACACGTTACATTTCACATTATGTATATGACGTAACAATTAAAGAATCGCCTCAGTGGATGAAACGTCGCCTTGCTTTGGTAGGTTGTTCAGCGATTTCAAACGTGGTTGATATTACAAACTATGTATTAAAAGAACTCGGTCAGCCTATGCATGCTTTTGACTATGCATACCTTGAGGGCAATGCTATTAATGTAAGACGTGCCAAAGAAAACGAAAAGATTGTTACCCTTGATGAAAAGGAATTCCAACTTACAACCGATAACCTTGTAATTTGCGATGGTGTTAAGCCTGTAGCACTTGCCGGTATTATGGGTGGTCTCAATTCCGAAATATTAGACTCCACAAAGGCAGTAATGTTTGAGTCGGCGGCTTTTTCACGTGAAAATATCCGTAAGAGTTCCAAGGCCTTGGGTCAGATTTCGGATTCGAGCGCAAGATTTACCAAGGGTGTTGACGAGTATACAACCGTAATGGCCATGAAGAGAGCACTTCACCTTATGGAAGAACTTGGTGCCGGTAAGGTTTCATCAACAGGCTTTGATGTAAATTGCGGTAACAGCATTGAAAGAAAAGAGCTTACAGTCAGCATTGAACGCGTAAACAGTGTACTCGGTATTGTTGTACCCACACAGGACATTGTCAGAATATTAAAGAATCTTGATATGGAGCCTGTATGTGACGGTGATGTCTTAAGGCTTTATGTACCTGCATATCGTTCGGATATGGAAACATATCAGGATGTTGCCGAAGAAGTAATCCGCGAGTACGGTTACGACAACATTATTCCCACATTTATTCCGACGGCAAAGGTTACCAGCGGTGGGTACAACTTACGTCAAAAGAAAGAATTAAAGATAAAGAGAGCACTTTGCGCACAGGGCGCTTTTGAAGGTGTTCATTATTCCTTCTTTTCACCTTCCGATTTTGACCTTATCCGTCTTCCCGAAGATGCACCCGAACGCCATGCCATAAAGATAATAAATCCCATAAACAAGGATTTATCACTTATGCGTACCACTTTAGTGCCTCAGATGATTACGGCAATGGCTCGCAATCAAAAGAACGGTATTTTGGAAGGTCGTATTTTTGAGCTCGCTAACAAGTTTATTGCAAAAGATCTGCCGCTTGCGGAATACCCCGACGAGCGTGAAACAATTTGTATAGGTGCTTTCGGCGAGGGTGAAGATTTCTATACACTTAAAGGTATAGTTGAAGCCGTTGCGACAGCACTTGATATTGAATTTGAGTTTGCAACCGCGAAGACTTCGTTCTTACATCCTTACAGGACAGCATCGATAATTTGCAACGGAAAGACTATCGGCGTTATGGGACAGGTGCTTTACGATATTTGCGAAGAACTTGATATGAGAGTACCTTCTTACGTCGCTGAAATCGACCTTAAGGCCCTTACCGAATATTACGGCAAGGCAATTGTTTACGACAAAGATTGTCTGTGCCCCGTAGAAAAGCGCGATCTTTGCTTCGTAATGGGTAAGGAAGTTACCTGCGGTCAAATCGAAAACGAAATATATAATTGTCCGATGGTCAGAAATGTTAAACTTTTCGACGTTTATGAAGGTGTACAGCTTGGCAACAAAAAGAGTATGGCATTCTCTATTGAGTATGCACTTTCGAATCCTTCACTCACCTCCAAGGCTGTTGACGATGCAATTGAAGGATTGTTAAAAAATCTTGCCGATAAATATGATGTTTCATTAAGGGCATAGCATTTTTTCGTGAAATATAGTACAATAGCGTGTGGCAGATTTTTAAGTCTGCCACACATTATTTTTTTAAGGAGATTTATTAAATGGAGTCTAAAAATGTATGGGAGAGTTATTCAAATAAACAGTTAAAAGAATGTGAAGTTTTCAATAAGGACTACAGAGATTTCCTTGACAACGCAAAGACCGAGCGCGAATGCGTTAATGTTATTGTCAACATGATTGAAAAGTCCGGATATGTTGAGCTTGAGGATAAATTAAAAGAAGGTAACGGCTTAAAGAAGGGTGATAAGATTTATGCAGTTAACATGAATAAGTCTATCATGCTTTTCAACATCGGTGACGAACCATTGGAAAAGGGTATGAATATTTTGGGGGCTCACATTGATTCCCCCAGAATGGACATTAAGGCCAATCCTTTATACGAGGACTCATCCTTGGCTTATCTTGACACACACTATTACGGCGGGGTTAAGAAGTATCAATGGGTTACCGTTCCGCTTGCCATCCACGGCGTAGTTGTCAAGAAAGACGGCACCACAATTGAGATGGCCATAGGTGAAGACGAGGACGATCCTGTTTTCTTTGTATCCGATTTATTGGTTCACCTTGCAGGCGAGCAGCTTGAAAAGAAGGCTTCCAAGGTAATAGAGGGAGAAGCTCTCGACATTATTGTCGGCAACAAACCTTTGGTTGTTAAAGCTAAGAAGGGTGAAGAGGAAAAGAAAGAAAAGAGTCCGGTCAAGGCACTTGTGCTTAAAACCTTAAAGGACGATTACGATATGGACGAAGAAGATTTCCTGTCTGCAGAGCTTGAAGTAGTTCCCGCAGGCAAGGCCCGTGAAGCCGGCTTTGACCGCTCGATGATTTTGGCATACGGCCAGGACGACAGAGTATGTGCTTTCTCGTCACTTTATGCAATGCTGCTGTGCCCTGAAGTTTCACGTACTTCCTGCTGCATTCTTGTTGATAAAGAAGAAATCGGCAGTGTCGGTGCAACAGGTATGTCTTCAATGTATTTTGAAAATGTTTTGGCTGAACTTATTAATCTTGAAGGAAATTATTCAGAGCTTTCGGTCAGAAGATGTCTTGCAAATTCAACAATGCTTTCATCGGATGTAAGCGCTGCTTTCGATCCTTCTTACGCTTTTGCATTCGAAAAGAAGAATTGCGCATATTTAGGCGGCGGTATGGTATTCTGTAAGTTTACCGGATCTCGCGGCAAGTCGGGCTCTAACGATGCCAATGCAGAGTTCGTGGCTTATGTACGTAAGGTTATGGACGATGCCAACGTTATTTTCCAGATGGCTGAGCTTGGTAAAGTTGATGTGGGCGGTGGCGGCACAATTGCGTATATCATGGCAAAGTATGGCATGAATGTTATTGATGCCGGTGTTGCCGTGCTTAATATGCACGCTCCTTTTGAAGCTACCAGCAAGGCTGATGTATACGAAACAATGAGAGGCTATATGGCATTTTTAAATGCTCCCGGTATGTAAGTTAAAATGGAACAATTACTTAAATCTGATTATTATTATGATTTACCCGAAGAACTTATTGCACAGGATCCTTTGCAGAAACGTTCGGATTCCCGCCTGATGGTTCTTGATAAAGCAAACGGAAACCTGTCACATCATCATTTTTATGACATGTATGAATTTTTGAAGCCCGGTGACTGTCTGGTGCTTAATAACACCAAGGTTATACCCGCAAGGCTTATGGGAAGCCGTAAAGATACCGGTGCCGTAATCGAAGTGCTTCTTTTGAAGCGTCGCAGCGATACCGATTGGGAATGTCTGGTTAAGCCCGGCAAAAAGTGTAAAATCGGGCAGGAGATTTCCTTTGGCGACGGTATTTTAACCGGAGAGATTATCGGCATAGAGGAAGAAGGAAACCGTATTATAAGATTTTCTTTTGACGGCATATTTGAAGAGATACTCGATAGGCTTGGCGAAATGCCGCTGCCCCCGTATATTACCCATAAGCTTGCCGATAAAGACCGTTATCAGACCGTTTATGCAAAATACGATGGCTCGGCGGCCGCACCTACCGCGGGACTTCACTTCACGAACGAATTGCTGGATAAGATTAAAGCAAAAGGCGTTAAGCTTTGCTTCGTAACTTTACATGTGGGCCTCGGAACATTCAGACCCGTAAAAGAAGATAACATTCTTAATCATCACATGCATTCGGAATTTTACATGGTTTCCGCTGAGGCCGCGGATATGATTAACTCTACCAAGGCAGAGGGCGGACGCGTAATTTGTGTAGGTACCACAAGTTGCCGCACGATAGAAAGTGCTGCCGATGATAACGGAGTTGTTCATCCGGGAAGTGACAATACCGAAATATTTATATATCCCGGTTATAAGTTTAAAGTCCTTGACGGACTTATTACGAACTTCCATCTTCCGGAATCGACACTTATTATGCTGGTTTCTGCTTTGGCAGGTCGTGACAATGTATTGAATGCATACAAGACAGCTGTAGAAGAGCGGTATAGATTTTTCAGCTTCGGAGATGCAATGTTTATCAGATAGTGGATGAAAATGAAACGTAAGAATTCAACTAGGAATATCGATTTAATCGATTTGGACAATAACATACGAGGACTTGATTTCCCAAGTTTATATGACAAGACATATTCGGACTATTTTAAGGAATCCGTAGTGTTCTCACTTGGTCATATTGTTTGGTTTGCACTTCTTTTGATATATCTTGAGACGGTGTATCATTTATGGTGCTTTAAGAGCATAAACATTCTTTTTTTGCTGAAACTTTTTATGTGTATTCCTTCAGCTGCCATTTTGGCTTTGTTTGTTAACTTTTTCACTGAAAAAGCAAATAAAGTCATTACCTGGTGTCTTACGGCATTTGCAATAATCTACTATATTGTCAACATACTTTACAGAGCGATATTTAAAGTGTTTTTCACAATTGCGCTTGTGGATCGCACAAACATGAAAGTAATACAGTATTATCGTGAGATTATTGAAGGTATTAAGGAAAACTGGTTTGTGCTGTGCCTTATTGTGTTTATACCGATCGCAGCCCTTATTATTCTTAACCGTTTCAAAACATTTTGCTATAAACGCGTGCTGCTTAAATGTGCATATGTGCCGGTAGCGGCTTTGCTGATTGTTATTGGCATTGAGTGTCTTATTGTTCCGCTTTTCGGCAAAGATACATACGATCCGTATGATTTGATGAAGAATGAATCATACGTTGACTTTACGGTTGAAAAGATAGGTCTTTTGGCTTCGGCCGAAATTGATATCAGAAATCTTCTTTTCCCCAGAGATTTAACCGGCAATGATACCTTTGATGTATGGGTTTACGATCCGAATGCCAAGCATGGGTCGCAGTCAACCGCATCGACATCAGATAATGAACCGGAAATAAAGCCTACGGATATCATAGGTGTGTCCGACGCTGAAAACAATCCCTTAACAGATCCGCTAACGGGCGAGGATAATCCGCCGATTACCGGTGAGCCGGGGGCAGATAAGACCGATGCCGACATTATTGAGGATATTATTGCGGAAATTGATACATCACCGAATATGTTAAATCTTGATTTTGTGAGCCTTTCCGAAAACGAGGCTGATGAAACCATTGCATCGCTTCACAAGTATTTTGCTTCAATAGAGCCGACATATAAGAACGAGTATACCGGAATGTTCAAAGGCTTTAATCTGATTCTTATGACTGCAGAGAGCTTCTCGACGCTTGCGGTTGATGAAGAGTTGACACCGACTCTTTATAAACTTACACATGAAGGCTTTATTTTTAATAATTTCTATAATCCACGTACAAGCGGATCTACAAGTGACGGTGAGTTTATTGTCTCGACATCGCTTCATCCCGCAAACGGCGGTGCCCGCAACTTTAAGACTGTCGGGCAGCGCTCAATGCCTTTTACTTTGGGCAGTATGTTTAACAGAAATTACGGTATTACTTCAAGAGCTTTTCATGACAATGATTTTGCGTATTACGGACGTGATATTTCATATCCGTCTCTCGGTCTTTACTATAAAGGTATAGGCAACGGTCTTGACATGAAGACGCACTGGCCTTCAAGCGACCTTGACATGATGAAAGCTTCTATACCGGACTATATAGATGATGAACTGTTTTATGTGTACTACATGACGGTCAGCGGTCATTTGAATTATAACTTTACAGGTAACTGGTGTGCCAAGGTTCACAAGGATGATGTCGCAAATCTGCCTTATTCGGATGCATGTAAGGCATATATTGCCTGCAACATGGAATTTGACCTGGCACTGGAATATCTTATTGAGCAGCTTGAGGAAAAGAATATTGCCGACAGAACAGTCATCTGCTTTACCGGAGATCATTGGCCTTACGGTCTTTCCAACGAGGAAATAAGCGAGATTCTCGGTCACAAAGTTGAAGAGGAGTTCGAACTTTATAAGTCAAGCCTTGTATTGTGGAGCGGTGCGATTAAGGAGCCGATTATAATTGATAAGCAGTGTTGCAGTATGGATATTTTGCCTACGTTATTGAATCTTTTCGGATTTGATTATGATTCGAGATTACTTATGGGCCGTGATATATTGTCGGATTCCGAAGGTTTTGTGGGCTTTAATGACAGAAGTTTTATAACCGATCGTGTCATGTACAATGTAAATACAAGAGAAGTAACGAATCTGACCGACGAAGAATTGCCTGAGAACTATGTTTCCGACTTAAAGAAAATGCTTAACAATCAATGGAAATATACGAAGCTTCTGATGCTAAACGATTACTATCGATATATTTGCGATGTACTTGGAATTACAGCTGAAAATGCAATTCAAAATTATACTCCGGATTATTCGAGGTTTACGCCATAAGTTTGAGAAGATGAGAGGATATTTGGTTACTATATCTTTATTATCTTTACTTTATCGCCTTTTTTTTGTAAAATAAACATGACAATGTAATTATGGGAGGGTCTCATGAGCGAGAAAAGAAAAAGTAAGCGTACCGAATTGTTGTCAAAGCTTATATTAAAGCGTCTTGACGGCACAAAGGTCGAGGAAGCTGCAATTGATGTTACTGATGTGTCTAAAACCGGTGTTGGCTTTTCGTCCAAGAAGGCCTTAACAATCGGCGGTGTATACGAGGCATACTTAACAATTTGGACAAAAGAAGTTTTGCATGCTTTTATTGAAATAGTCAGGATTGAAAAGGCTGACAACGGTATGTTTGCATATGGTGCAATCTTTATCGGAATGCCGGAGATGGATGCGGCCAGAATTGAAACGTATCAGACGGTTCAGGATGAAAAAACAAAATAGTTTGTTGCAAAATGAGGCTGTTTTTTGCAGTCTCATTTTTTATGGAGGTTTTTAATATTGCACAAGGCAAACTATTCACAGTTGGCTTTTCTACATTCGTAATCCCGCACTGCGTGCTTGGTTTTTTTGCATATTTTTTTGTAGAAATTTAAGTAAATTTCTGCAAAAAAATGTATGCAAAAAACGGATTACTCATGTGCGAAAAGCCACTGCTTCGCAGTCTTAATTTAAAGAGTCAAAAAATTCCTTACAAGCAAGCTTGACGGAATTTTTTGACTCTTTTAAATTAACTGTGAATAGTAACGTAATTTTTAACATATCTCTTGTGCATTTTACAGAAATTATGTAAAATATATACATGAGTTTTTTTTGTTGGGGTGTTCTGTTAGGGAAATTTCAATAAGAAAACTACACTCAAAACGACTAACATTGGAGGAATTTTACTATGAATGTTTACACAACAGACAAAATCAGGAATGTCGTTTTGCTGGGACACGGCGGTTGCGGCAAGACTACTCTTGCCGAAGCAATGGCTTACCTTGCAGGCTTAACTTCCAGAATGGGCAAAGTTGATGACGGAAATACCGTATCCGACTTTGGAAAGGAAGAGCAGAAGAGAAAGTTTTCTATAAACACATCTTTAATCGCCCTTGAGTGGGAAGGCGTTAAGATTAATATTCTTGATACACCCGGCTATTTCGATTTCGTTGGTGAAGTTGAGGAGGCTGTTGCTGCTGCCGATGCGGCCATTATTGTCGTTTCAGGTAAGTCCGGCTTTGAAGTTGGTACCGAGAAAGCCTGGGAACTGTGTGAAAAATACAAACTTCCCCGTTTTGTTTTTGTTACAGATATGGATGTTGATAACGCATCCTTTAAGAATGTTCTTGAAACTATGAGTGAGAAGTACGGCAAACGTATGGCTCCTTTCCATCTTCCGATTCGTGAGAACGAAAAACTTATCGGTTACGTTAATGTTATATCTGAGACCGGTAATAAGTGGCAGGGTAAGGACGTTGTTGAAATTCCCGTACCTGAATATTCCAAGCCTAACTTACAGCAATATCGTGATACATTACTTGAAACTGTTGCCGAGACAAGTGAAGAGTTCATGGATCGTTATTTTGCGGGAGATACATTCTCAGATGCGGAAATTCGTGCCGCACTCCGCACCAATATTATTGATGCAAGCGTTGTTCCCATGACGATGGGTTCCAGCACTCTTTGCTATGGTATTTATACATTGCTTGATGATATTGTTAAGTACTTCCCGAGCCCCGAGAACTGTAAGATTGCCGGAATTTCCACAAAGAGCAATGAAATTTTTGAGGCTAATTTTGATTTTGCGAAGGCTAAGTCAGCTTTCATTTTCAAAACTATCGTTGATCCTTTCATCGGTAAATATTCGCTTATTAAGGTTTGCTCTGGTGTATTCAAGGCAGACGATATGATTTATAATCTTGATAAGGATATTGAGGAAAAGGTTTCAAAGCTTTATACCCTTCAGGGCGGTAAAGCTGTTGAAGTGCCCGAACTTCATGCAGGTGACCTCGGCGCAATTGCTAAATTGACAGGCGCACGTACAGGCAACTCGCTTGCTACTAAGGCTAACCCCGTTAAGTATGCTATGTTTAGCATTTCAAAGCCCTATACATATATGAGATATCGTCCTGTCAATAAGGGCGACGTTGATAAGATTTCTCAGGCTCTGCAGAAGATGATGCATGAAGACCTTACATTAAAGAACGTTAACGATGGCGATAATGGTCAGACATTACTTTACGGTATGGGCGATATGCACCTTGACATTGTTACCAGCCGCTTAAAGAATGAATACAAGGTTGAGATTCAGTTAGAGAATCCCAAGATTGCATTCCGCGAGACTATTAAAAAGAAATCAGATGTTGAGTACAAATACAAGAAGCAGTCAGGCGGACATGGTCAGTACGGTCATGTTAAGATGCGCTTTGAGCCTTCGGATGACATTACTGTTCCTTATGTGTTTGCTGAAGAAGTCGTAGGCGGTGCTGTTCCCAAGAACTACTTCCCTGCAGTTGAAAAGGGCTTACAGGAATCTGTCGTCCGCGGACCTTTGGCTGCTTATCCGGTAGTTGGTGTTAAGGCTACACTGTATGATGGTTCATACCATCCCGTAGACTCTTCCGAAATGGCATTTAAGACAGCGGCCATTCAGGCATTTAAGAAAGGCTTTATGGAAGCCGGCCCTATCTTACTGGAGCCCATTGCTTCCATTAAGGTTAACGTTCCCGATACATTTACCGGTGATGTTATGGGTGATCTTAACAAGCGTCGTGGCCGTGTTCTCGGCATGACACCTGTTGCAGGCGGTCGTCAGATTATCGAGGCAAGTGTTCCCATGATGAGCCTTACCGGTTATTGTACGGATCTTCGCTCCATGACAGGCGGTCGCGGCGATTATGAATATGAATTCGATCGCTACGAACAGGCCCCCGGCGATATTCAGGAAGCACAGGTTAAAGAACGTGCAGCTAAGGTTGCCGAGAGTAACGTTGAAGGTTAATAGTGTTATGTGTCAGGCGGTCGTTTTTCGGCCGCCTGTTTTCTTTTTCAAGCTCCGGCTAAGATTAATTATTCGTAAACAAATCATGTTTAAAGTGAATCTTAAGTTGTGAATAAGCAAAAAGGGGAAAGAAAATGACAGGAGAGCAGATAGGCAAATTAAACGATCTTGGGGTCAACATTGATGAAACTTTAGAAAGATTTGTGAATAATGAGGAACTTTATGTAAGATGTCTTCATAAACTTACTAATGATAAAAATTTCGGCTTGTTAAAAGAAGCTTTAGACGAAAATGATGCCACAAAAGCCTTTGAGGCAGCGCATGCACTGAAAGGGGTTACCGCAAATCTTGGGCTGACGCCGCTTTTTGAAGAACTTAAAGTTATTACCGAAGTTTTTCGCGCAGGTTCGTTGGATTACGATCCGGACAATCTTGCCAAACTTGAATATGAATATAAAAGAGCTCTTAATAACATAGAAATGATATAGACCATTCATCGGTTATTATAACGCTGTTAGTAATCCCGCAAGCTTGCGGGATTTTTTTCGTTCGAGTCAAAAGTGAACAGCAACATACTTTTTACTATATCTTGATTTTGGACTTGTAATATTTTCAAGATATAGTAAAATGATATATGTATAGTTGTATAAAATCGGGTGGATTATGTAATTATGTTTTTTGTTGAAGATATGGGCTTTAAGACTCAGACAGAATATGAGAATGCCCTTAAAGATAAGGCTGCGATAGATGATTTTAAATCGCGCTACGATCTTAACAATCCGGCTGATATTAAAAGAGCATATAAAGATATTAAAACGGTTCATTTTCTTTCGGCATTTGGTGACAGGTTTGATGATTATCTGTTTGAACTTTATGAAAGCGTCAATGAAACTTCGAACACTGTTTTGAATAAGACGTCAAAACCGGTAATTGAAAATTCAGGGAAAGTAAAGGCTTCCCAAAAGCCCGGAAAACCGATAAGGTCGGATGATATACGTAAGCCGTCGGCACAGCAAACTGCTGATAAAGAACGCACCGTAAAAATTTCCCGAGAGGTTTATCGTGAGGTAATCAGGCAGCAACGGTTTCACAGTGCGATTGTGATTGTTCTTTTGGTATTTGGGCTTGGGTGTATTGCTTTTTTTGCCAGGTATTACTTTAATGCCCGAAAAGTTAATAATGAAGCCCGTGAATTGTCAAAGCTGAAAACCTCCGAAATGGCTCCGATTATCAAGGTTGAGCAGGTGCTTAAGAAAGAATATGGCACAGAAACGGTCATCCCCGAAATACTTGATGAATATAAAATTTTGTATAATAAGAATAAAAGTCTAATCGGATGGATAAAAATTGACGATACAATAATTGATTACCCCGTAATGCAGACTTATGACAACGAGTACTATCTTAAGCATAATTTTAACCAGCAGAAGGACAGTAACGGTTGCATTTTCCTTGACTGTAATTGCGATGTGATTTTGGGTAACACCAATTTCATATTGTATGGTCATCACATGAATTCGGGGACGATGTTTTCGTCTATTGTTAAGTATGCGAACGAAAATTATTATGCCAAGCACAAAATAATCGAGTTCGATACCATTTATGAAAAGGGTAAGTATGAGGTAATGTATGCTTTCAGGTCTCATGTATACAATACCGATGAAATTACATTTAAGTATTACCAGTTTATTGATGCCAATTCTTCCGAGGAATTTGATTCATACATGGAAGAGATGGACAAAATGTCACTAATCGACACAGGCGTTACGGCTTCCTACGGGGACAGACTGTTAACGCTTTCAACGTGTGATTATCAGGAAGCAAACGGAAGATTTGTTGTTGTTGCTAAGCGCATCGAATAGTGTTAGGCAAAGGAGATAAAAATGGCAACAGGTAAAAAGAATACCATTAACAGAAAAACAAAGAGAGTCATTCGAAAAACAATAGCAGGCTTGTGCATGGCAAGTGCTATTGCGGTTGCATTGATTCCGCCCCAGAGTTCGGAAGCTTATATTGCCCCGGATGCACTCAACTACAATTATGGTATTGAGGCGACTGACATAACTCCCTCAGCGAATAAAACCGACAGGCTTTATTCGGATAAGGTTAAGCTTGACCTGTATTCGAAAACCGATGTAGAGGGTAACGCCATGAATAAAGCAGAATATATTGCTGCAGGCGGTACGGAGACCATGATTGACGATACCACCAGCGACACTATATATTCCGGAAAAGATGTCTATGATATTTTGACAGTAGGCAGTCTTACTGATGGCACATATACACTTAACTGGCAGTTTAAGATGTATCTTCAGGATGTCGGTGGCACTGCGATGGGTGTTATCTGCTCATATAACTCGACATATGCCCAATCCGTCGTTTCCATCAATCCTTCGATGCCATACGAGTACGTTATTATTTCCGAAGATGAGTACACTGATTTCTATGATGCCTATAAAGCCGCGTTTGATGCAACTGCGGCTACAGCGACCGTTGTTGACAAGAACGGTACCAATCACAGTTTAAAGGCAAAATATACCACAACATACGATGATTATATTGAAAATCCCACATCCAATTACGATCAATACTGGCTGTCAAAGTATTTCCCGGATGATTTTGCAATATATAAGAATTCTTTTGCCAAATATGATACGTATGTGACCGAAAAGGCTGCATATGATGTTTACCTTGCAAAAAAACAACTTTTTGATGATTATGTAGCAGCATATCAGGCATGGAAGCTTTCCGGTGAAGATCCCGCAACAGAGCCCGCCAAGGTAGAAGATCCCGGTTCAATGGTTGAGCCTGTACCTGTTTCAAAGCCTTCGCTTACAAAGTATGTTCACGAGATGACGCCGGACAGTAAGCTGTCATATTTCTGTGATGTATGTCCCGATTACAACAACTCGACAATTTCACTTGCAGGTTACAAGCTTTGTGAAGTTGCAGATTATCGCGGTGGCTCTACAGGGGCAACCATCAATAACGTATATATGCCTAAGGGTGTTCCGAACCCCAAGTTCTCGGAAGACGCCGATCTTTCCGACGGGGTCAACAAAAACGATGGCTTGGGCTTTAGAATTGCCAAGAAATGTTTGGTAATTGCTATTGGTGAAAACGCATTCCGCGGAACCACGAACGTTGATATTCTTGATATTTGCGGCGAGATTAAATACATCGGCGATAATGCGTTCAGAGATTCTTTTGTACAGTCGGTTTCTTTTGAAAACGTAAAGAACATCGGTAACCGTGCTTTCTACGGCTGTTCGCGTCTTGTCGGAATTACGCTTACCGACGGAACTGTTAACATCGGTACCGAGGCATTTTACGGATGTAAGTTTACGGAGATAGTATTCCCCAAACTGATTGAATATATCGGTCCGGGTGCTTTTGCGAATTGTACAAAGCTAAAAACGATTGACTTCTCATTGATGGATCGTGATGATGTTGTGCTTGACTCATTTGCTTTCTATGATGCGATTGCACTTGATGAGATTAAGTTTTCGAATGCCATTACAGAAATACATGATTGTTGTTTCGCCTGTATGAAGGGTGTATCGGGATCGCTTACAAGTTTTAAGTTCCCCGATAATATTTGCACACAGCAGGGCATCGGTAACTTCGTGCTTGCGGGCCGCACAAACCTTCAGTCGATTGTAATGCCTGCCGACTATGGTAAATCCGTACAGGTTACACTTCCTTACGGTGTATTTTATAACTGTTCTTCGTTAAGGCTCGTTGAGTTTCCGGCTGCTCCCGGTGCATGCGGAATGGTTGTTTTCGGCAAGTATGACGATGGTACCGAAGTAGGGCGCACAATGTTTGACACAGTGCAGACCGAGGACTTTTATGTACGCGGTCCCGCTAAGGATATTAATAACCGTATTGCGTCACCCCGTAAGTCAACATGGGGGTTAAAGACCAATCTCGGTAACGATGTTCCCTATGTTTATATAGATGAGAACGGCAATGAGCAGTTTGAAATTTCAGACGGAAAATATATTTTAATTATTGATGAAAACGGTATCTTGCAGTCATGCATTTTAGCCGATAATTCACCTTCGGCACTTGCACAGGGTATTGAGCTTACGATTCCCTCAAAGGTCGGCGACACAAAGGTTAAGGGTGTTTCTTCCGAATGCTTCAGTGATTCGGATATTCACGATAACCTCACTAAACTTATTATTGCCAATAATTCTATTACGGAAATCGCAGAGGCTGCATTTAAAGGCTGTCCCAGACTTGAGTATGTAAGTATCGGAAATACAATTACAAATATCGGTGCTTCGGCATTTGAAAACTGCCCTAAACTTACATATGTTAATTTTGAGACACCTATAGGCGGTTATTCGGCATTACCGCTTGAAAACATTGGTGAAAAAGCATTCAGTACCGGCTCACAGAGTCTTACGTTTGAAGGCGATATAGATTCAAATTACGGTCCTTTCGTGTGGGCTATGCAGCTTGATAACTATGTTTCCGAGTCCAAGGGTGTTCGTGTATGCTATAAGACCGGTTTCCCGACATTTTTAACTGTAATTGTCGATAACCGTAACGGCTTACCCACATTGCTTGATTATCCTCATTATGAGCAGATTAATGAACTTTCGGGCACTGCCGGCGATACATTTCCGCTTACCGAAAGATATAATCACTTAGGCGAGGAGACAATGGTTCCCAACGCAAACGGAGAGCTTGAGCCCTACATTTATAACATTTCGCTCGATGAAGAACGTCTTGTTAACGGTGCTCTTAATCCGGTAATTCCTTTGGGCATCAAATCCATCGATGCACAGGGCTTTATTAACAATACGTCAAAAGAAGACGTTAATTTAACCGGAGTACGTACAAATACAAACAACGTATACATTTATCTTTCGGGAATCGATTATTACAATACATACAAACAGTATGGTTTGTTTAACGGTTATTACGGTGATACATATGATATTTACGGTAATGCCTGTGAATATGAACAGGGTTCAAATATGGAAGAAGAACCTATCGGTAATGACCGAATTACATCGGTAACGCTTAATTCCATTAAGTATTTGCCCGATAACTGTTTCCATAGTTGTGAAAATCTTTCAAATGTATATGTTAATACAGACATTGAAGATATCGGTGATGCTCCTTTTGCCGGTTGCACTAAGTTAACAAGTGTAGGCGGTATGGGAGATAAGTATACATGCTACAACGGTATTATTTACCGCATCAATGATGACAGTACATATTCTATTGCCGAAGTATTGTCTTCACGCGGGCGACTGGTTGGTGCTACCCGCATTAAGATAAACGATGAAGACCCATACTTGGCGAATGTGTCTTCAATCGATCCGGGGGCATTCCAGGATTGTGATTCCATAACGAATGTGGATCTTACCGGTTTTGATACGCTTACACAATTACCTGACAACTGCTTCAAGGGTTGCGGTAAGCTTAATCAGGTAATTATTCCTGAAAATATTACGATACTTGGTCATAATTGCTTCGCAGATACGATGGAAGGTATTGAAGTTGTGTTCCATGGCTATGAAGTATTTATACCCGGTGATGCTTTTGAAGGTCTGTCATCAAAGAGAGTTGTTTCTTACAGAGATTCCGCTGCCAGAAAGTCTGCACGAGATCTCGGAGCTGATGTAAGCGATATCCTTGATGAAACCGTTAAGGTAAATTTCCTTGACTATGATGCAACCGCTTTGTCGGATACCCTTTATGTCGTAATCGGTGACAGCATTAAGCTTGAAGATATTCCTGCCGATCCTGTACGTGAAGGTTATACATTTAAAGGTTGGAATCATGAACTTGTCAATATAACCGAAGATTTGATGATTTTTGCTACATATGAACAGAATCCCGGCGATCCGGCAAATGGAGGAAATAACGATAATTATGTTAAAGTTCAGTTCTATGATTATGATGGATCGGAACTTTCCAAAGTAATTTACGTATATAAGGGAGAGAGTGTTAAACTTGAAGATATTCCCGAAAATCCTACACGTGAAGGTTATAAGTTTGCCGGATGGAATAAGTCGTTGATTAAACTTACGCAGGATACGATCGTTATTGCAACATATGAGAAAGCAACACCCGATCCCGGTGTGGATCCAAACGTTACACCCACACCTACACCTACTCCTACTCCTGTAATACCGCCAACGACTGTTCCTACGCAGGAGCCTGCAAAGTTCTATACGCTTACGGTTACGAACGGTAATGGTTCAGGTAGTTATGCAGCCGGTGCGGTTGTAATTATTACATGTACCAATCCCCCTTCGGGCAAAACTTTCGATAAGTGGGTGCCTACAACAGACGATCTTGGAATAGCAAGCGTCAATGTTGCGGCTACTACGCTTGTGATGCCTGCGCACGAGGCGAGCATTACGGCAACATTTAAGAATCTTCCCACAAATACGGGAGACGGTACGGCTACAAGAACGCCTACCCCTGTACCTACTTCTGCGCCCGGTAACACGATTGTTATATCAAAGTCCGGTATTTCAAATACCAGTCTTGCATCGGCTACGGTTACAGGCTCATCTGATAACTATGTTATCCGCATTAATGAAAATGCCGCTACAACAGCCGCTGTTGAAAAGGCACTCACTAATGAATACGGTGATATCAGCACTATCAGATACACGGCGATGGATATTACGCTTTATGATTCAACCGGCACCACAAAGATTACCGATTTCTCGGGCTTAAGTGTTACCCTTACAATTCCGCTTCCGGATGTAATGGCACAGTATGCGGGTAATAATAAAGTTGCATCCGTAGTTAACGAAAAACTTGAACGTATCACGCCAAGATTTACAACTATCGATGGTGTTAAGTGTGTAACGTTTACCGCAAGTCACTTCTCACCGTATACGATATATGTTGATACACATAATCTTGAAACAACGGTTATCGACGTAACCCCTAAAACCGGTGACAAGATTAATCCCAAGTGGTTCTTATCCGGCGGTCTTGCAATACTTGGATTTGCATTGTTCTTCATGAAAGATCGCAGGTCAACTTTTGTTGCAGCCTGATTGAGTTTAGGATGCGCTTAAATTGATTGCAATTTATCGGAGATAAATATGTCACGCAGGGCATTGATTAAGTCTATCGGAGCACTGTTTTTGTCGGCAGGTCTTGTACTTGCCGCGTTTCCCACAGACATTTTTGCAAAAGAGGAAACGACAGTATCTGTAGCAAGTGATTTTAAACTTGACGGAACTAAATTAGCTAAGTATACAGGCACGGCATCAACCGTGTCTGTTCCTGCTACAGTTACCGAGATTGGTGAAGAAGCATTTGCCGACAATTCGTATATGACAAAGCTCAATCTTCCTGCAGGGCTTGAGAAGATTGATTATGCCGCCTTTTCGGGTTGCAATAATCTTGAGGCGGTTGTAATCCCCGATGAAGTAGAAGAGATTGGCACGGCTGCTTTTTGCAATTGCAAGAAACTTACGTCTGTCAAATTGGGAGCTTCGGTAAGGTTGCTTGGAACCGGAGTATTTACCGGCTGTGATAATCTTTCATCTGTTTCAGGTAATTCGTATCTTATATGTGAAGACGGTGTTATTTATGATGACGAAAAAGAAACGCTTTACGAAGTCTTAAGAGGACGTAAGAGCGATACGTATGTAATGCCGGCAAGTGTTTTGTATATTAAGCCGTATGCGTTTTACGGTTGCAAGAATGTAAAAAATATTTATATATCTACAAATATCAAGGAAATTCCCGCATACGCTTTTTCATATTGCAACGGTATTAAAGAAATTGAAATACCGTATTCCTGTACTCTTATTGATATGAAAGCATTTGAAAACTGCGTTAATCTTACAGATGTAACAATTTCTTCTTCGGTATCGTTCATTCATGATACGGCTTTTGACGGGTGTTCCAAGTTAAACATTATTGCGCCTGAATACAGTTATGCCTATAAATGGTTTTTGAATTGGTCAAAGAGTACTGTTGAAATTGTTGATAACGAAGATAACGATCCTTCCAAAAATCCGGAACAGTCCAAGGACAGTAATATTACAAAAGATAACAAGTATTGGGAGCAGGGGCTTATTGGTGAGACGATTATTGTCGGGAGAGATGCGTTCTTTTTCATTGACAATTCTTATCCCACGGTTGTAAGCGGCAAAAATGCCGTTGACGCGGACACTGCAGAAAAACCCGAGCCTACGCCGGCATACGGGGAGCTTGTAGATGATATGACCGCTGTTTTGCAAAAAGAAACAAACGGTAAGGGCTTAAGTTTACCTAAATTTGCAATTATTGATGACAAAATCGCGTCAAAAGCATTTTACGGAGACACAAAGCTTACGGAATATGAAATCCCGTCAAACATTACATCAATAGGCGATTTTGCCTTTGCACGTTCAAATATACAGTCTGTTACAATACCTGAGTCGGTTACACATATAGGTTACGGTGCCTTTTATCACTGTACATACTTGTCCAAAATTCTTGTGCCGACAACGGTTACGGACATTGAGCCTTCGGCATTTGCCAACACACGTATGATGGAAAATTGGAAATTATACGGCACATCGGATTTTATGATAATGGGCGATGGTATACTTGTTGCCTACAAAGGCAGTGGCGGTAAGGTTGAAATACCCGAAACCGTTAAGCAGATCGGACCGGAATGCTTTAAAAATAATACATACATCACAGAAGTTTCGGTGCCTCAATCGGTTAAAAGAATTTGTGAAGAAGCATTTTACGGATGCACAAATCTTACGAATGTTTCCGGCGCCATGGGACTTGAAATTATAGAGGATCGTGCTTTTTATAATTGTCCGCTTTCAACCGTCAGGATTACGGATTCGGTTAAATCTATTGGTATGGATGCATTTGATTACAGTAGGTCTGCGGTTAATTACGAGAATCGTTGTGTGGTATTTCAGGGTGTAAATCTTCCTAAAGTATCCTACAACAAAACAACTACACGACTTACGAATGATTCGTATCGAAACGATTCTTTTTACGGTATAAATATTGCGATTGTATCAAGTGAAGATATATTGCGTAACAATACGGTCCTTGACCGCAATATGAATGGATTCAGTGGTTTGATATGTGTAATCAGCGAACCGAATACCGAATATTTTAACGGTACTTTAAAGATTATTGATTGCACATTGACAGCTTCCGAGGCTTCAAGTGTTTCAATTCCGGGAACGGTATATATATACGGCAAAGGGTATAATTTTATTGCTTCCGAGTTGGCGTCTGTTCTTGAAATGGCAAAGTCCGGTGCATATTTTGCAGATACTTTGCCTGATGGTTCGGAGTATGTTTCTTTTGATGGGTCAAACGATAAATATTTGTTTAAAATGACGCAGGACACAGTTCAAAACAGTGATATAACCGAAGCGTATAAACGCATTTACAATGAGTCGGTACCTGCAAATCTCAATACATATACCATCAATGTATCAGATGCAAAAACCGGTGTTTTGCTTACTAAATTCGGCAAACAGGAACTTTTGATTACCACAAAGCTTCCGGCAAATGTTTCAACTTCAAATCTTCATGTAATATGTACCGACGAAGATTCGCAACTGGAGGACTTACCATATAAGGTTACATTAATTGATGATTGTTTCTATGTTCAGTTTTCAATAACTCATACAGGAAACTATGGTATATATTCATATAATTCGGGGGCCGTTTCGGCATACGATCTTGACGTAACCCCCGATACGGGAGACCGGGTAAATCCGAAATGGTTTTTATCCGTAGGCTTATTGCTGATAGGTTGCGCAATGCTTCTTTATAAAGCAAAGGACAGACAGCTTAAATAAATTGATTTTACAGGACTAAAAAATGGCGGAAGCGTTGCTTTCGCCATTTTTTTGCAGATATTGAAAATTAAAAAAGCCGGCAAAAAGCTGACTAAAGGTTGGCTAAAGGCTGGCAAAAAGAAAAATGTGCTGCAAAATAATAAAATAATGGTTGACACAAATTGCATTATTGTATACAATCATACACAAGTTATATAAAAACAATCGGTAGAGTGTTTTTTTGCATTAATTGAATGCAGAATGGAGATTGGTATGGAAGACTTGAATCTTACAACTAAATTATATATGTCTCAGGATGCGGATGATTTGTTTACAAACCGACCTGTGTCTATGAATGAAACGAATAACCTGTTACAGATTGAAGAGCATATGTACATCCTTAACGATGTAGAAAAGCCAAATGTTTTCAGAAATATGTTTCCGTATTCTGAAATCCCGAAAATTCCTTTTAACGATCGTATTGTTCCGCATAACATGCCTAAAAATATATGGATAACCGACACTACATTCAGAGATGGTCAGCAGTCCAGGGCACCTTATACCACAGAACAGATTGTTACAATTTATGACTATCTGCACAAACTCGGCGGCCCTAACGGAATGATTAAAGCGAGTGAGTTCTTTTTATATTCCAAGAAAGACCGGGATGCGGTTTATAAATGTATGGAGCGCGGATATCAGTTCCCGGAAGTTACCAGCTGGATTCGTGCCAGCAAGGAAGACTTCAAGCTTGTTAAAGAAATCGGTATGAAAGAAACCGGTATTCTGGTAAGCTGTTCGGACTACCATATTTTCTTAAAACTCAAGATGACCCGCAGACAGGCAATGGAACATTATCTTTCGGTAGTTCGCGACTGCCTTGAAGAGGGCATTGCGGTAAGATGCCATCTCGAAGATATTACCCGTGCAGACATTTACGGTTATGTTGTTCCGTTCTGTTTGGAACTCATGAAATTGATGGATGAGTATAAGATACCGATTAAAATTCGAGCATGCGATACCATGGGATATGGTGTAAACTTTCCCGGTGCCGTTATTCCCAGAAGTGTTCAGGGTATTATCTATGCAATTCATACACATGCAGGTGTGCCTCACGAGTTAATTGAGTGGCATGGCCATAACGATTTTTATAAAGCAGTTGCCAATTCAACAACAGCATGGTTGTATGGCTGTTCGGGTATCAATACTTCGCTCTTTGGTATCGGTGAAAGAACCGGAAATACTCCTTTGGAAGCAATGGTATTTGAATATGCTCAGCTTAAGGGTGATTTAAATGGTATGGATACAACCGTTATTACCGAGCTTGCCGAGTACTATGAAAAAGAAATCGGGTACCATATTCCGGACAGAACACCTTTTGTAGGAAAGAACTTTAATGTAACAAGAGCCGGAATTCACGCTGACGGCCTACTTAAAAACGAGGAGATATATAATATTTTCGATACAGAAAAATTCTTAAACAGACCTGTTATCTGTGCTGTTTCAAATACATCCGGTCTTGCCGGTATTGCACATTGGATTAATGCCAAGTATAAACTCACGGGTGATAAGGCGCTTGAAAAGAATTCCGAACTTGTTACCTCGATTAAAGCGGCAGTTGATGAAGAATATGCAAACGGCCGTGTAACGGTAATGACAGATGATGAGCTTACCGCTATGATTAAGAAGTTTACCAAAAAGCTTGGATTGGAGAAGATATGGGAAACTACGACTTGAAAAGTGAAGTAACCGATAATTATTCTCTTCGCGGTCGCGTATTCACAAAGATTCGTGATGACATCCTTTCGGGGAAATACAAGGATAACGAGGAACTTAAAGAAATTGCCATTGGCGAAGAACTTGGTGTTTCGAGAACTCCTGTCAGGGAAGCGTTCAGACAGCTTGAACTTGAGGGCCTCATAAAAATTGTTCCCAACAAGGGTGCATATGTAACCGGCATCACGATGGAAGATGTAAAAGATATTTACATGATCCGTTCAAAGCTTGAAGGTTTGTGTGCTTCGTGGGCATGCGATCATATTTCTCAAATGCAGCTTGAAGAGATGGAAGAAAATATTTATCTTGCCAAATTTCACGCAGAGCGGGGGCATTTTGAGCAAATGACGGAGCTTGATTCAAGATTCCATGAACTTCTTTATGAAGCATGTAATTCCAAAATGCTTGAACATTTATTAAAAGACTTTCATCAGTATGTTCAAAGAGTCAGAAAGAAAACTCTTTCAACAGTAGACAGAAGTCTTGCATCCAATCATGAACATCAGATGATTATGGAGGCCATAAAGGCCAAAAATCCCGAAGAAGCCGAAAAACTTGCCACTGTTCATATTCATAATGCATATGAAAACATGGTAAAGAACGGACTCAAGGAGGCATATTCCAATGAACAAAATTAAAATGTCGACGCCTATCGTTGAAATGGACGGCGATGAGATGACAAGAATCCTTTGGAAAATGATAAAGGATGAGCTTATTTTACCATATGTTGACTTAAAGACGGAGTATTATGATTTGGGACTTGAAAATCGTAATGCAACTCAAGATCAGGTTACCAAAGATTCCGCAAATGCAACGTTAAAATACGGTGTAGCCGTTAAGTGTGCAACAATTACCCCCAATCAGGCAAGAGTTGAAGAGTATAAACTTTCTCAAATGTGGAAAAGCCCCAATGGTACAATCAGGGCAATGCTTGACGGAACTGTTTTCAGAACCCCCATTATTGTCAATAACATAAAGCCCTGTGTAGTAAACTGGAAAAAGCCCATTACGCTTGCACGTCATGCATACGGTGATGTTTATAAAAATACCGAAATAAAAGTCCCCTGTGCCGGAAAAGCCGAGCTTGTATTTACTGCTGATGACGGAACCGAGACAAGAGAGCTTATTCATGAGTTTAAGGGTCCCGGAATACTTCAGGGTATCCATAATACAATTGCATCCATCACCAGTTTTGCATATTCCTGTTTTGATTATGCTCTTTCAACAGGTCAGGATTTATGGTTTGCCACAAAGGATACAATTTCCAAAAAATATGACCATACTTTCAAAGATATTTTTGAAGATATATATGAGTCGGAGTATAAGGATAAATTCGAAAAAGCAGGAATTAAGTATTTCTATACATTGATTGACGATGCCGTAGCCCGCGTAATGAAAGAAGAAGGCGGATTTATATGGGCGTGCAAAAATTATGACGGTGATGTAATGAGCGATATGGTTTCGTCTGCGTTCGGCTCACTTTCAATGATGACAAGTGTTCTTGTATCACCTAAGGGTGTTTATGAGTACGAAGCGGCTCACGGTACCATTCAAAAGCATTATTACCGTTATTTACAGGGCGAAGTACCCAAATCGAATCCTGTTGCCACGATTTTTGCCTGGTCAGGTGCTTTGAAAAAACGTGGTGAACTTGACGGGAACGCTGAGCTTACGGATTTTGGAGAAAGACTTGAGAAAGCAGTAATCAAAACCATTGAAAGCGGCATCATGACTGCTGATTTGTCGAAAATTGCAATTGGCACAAACGTAAAAACCGTAAATACAAAAGAGTTCTTTGATGCCATTAAAGAAAACATTTAACAAACTTTTTGCCCTCTATGAAAGGCGCTTTTGAAGCTTGACTTCTTAAGCGCTTTTTTTTATTTTTTGATGTACTTCGTGAAAAATGGGCTTTTTTCCTGATGGAAATCCTTATCACAGAAAATGTTTTATAGCAAATGAGTGCTTTTTTTAATATGTATTTGACATGAATTTAACAATACAATATAATATTTGTATAATTTTTAACAAAAATCCGAAACGGAGATTATGATGGACGAAAAAAATATTTCTCAGGCAGTCATCAGCCGACTTCCCAGATATTTCAGATATTTGGGGGAATTAAAGGATTCCAACGTTGAACGTATCTCTTCGCAGGAACTTTCTGAGCTTATGCATGTTACAGCATCACAAATCAGACAGGATTTTAACAATTTCGGAGGATTCGGGCAACAAGGATATGGGTACAAGGTGAATTATCTGTACGATGAAATCGGTAAGATTTTAGGCCTTAACAAGACTCATCATCTTATTATTGTCGGTGCCGGTAATCTCGGCCAGGCTTTAGCCAACTATATGAATTTCGAGCGCAGAGGTTTTCATTTTAAAGGAATCTTTGATGCGAATCCGCAACTGTACGGCAAGAAAATCCGGGATATGTATGTGCAGCCTATGGAAGATCTGGAAAAATTTGTTAAGGACAATGATATCGACATTGCAGTCCTTACAATTCCCAAAACCAGTGCTGTCAAGGTTGCAGAACAATTGGTTAACTGTGGCGTAAAAGCTTTCTGGAACTTTGCTCATGTGGATTTGAATGTTCCCAGCGAAATCGTTGTTGAAAATGTTCACCTTTCAGATTCGCTTATGAAACTTTCTTATACCATAAACTGTAAAAATATGCTTGATGAGGGCTAAATATGTCCAAAAAAGAAGGGGAATTCAAACGGGCACTTGAAGGCAAAAAAATACCGATTCTGACATTGGATAACACATGGCACAGACTCTTTACGCAGGTGGAGTCCAATGCAGAAATCGATTCTCTTGTCGAAAAAATCAATGAGCTTTTGAAAAAGCAGGGAAAACTTAATACCGATACTAAAGATATCAGAGCATTAAAGAAAAGGCTTCTTGATGAAATCGTTGAGCTTATGGATGAATCGAGCAATTCAAAGAGTGCGGAAAAGAAAATTGCCGAAAACAAGCGACTTGTTGAAGAATGTAACGAAAAACTTGAAGCATACGGTGATGATTTGTATGAAGTTCCGCGTAAAATACAGGAGCTTAATTATCAGCTGATGCTTGAAACCATGGAAGTTTGCTATGAAAATATCAAAGACAACAATGCTGAAATCGAAGAAATCAGCAAGTGGGTTGATATTATGCGTGTAGAGCTTAAAAAGAAGGTTGTTATCAAACAACAGAGGCTTAAGCGCAATCAGGATTTTTATACCTATATGCACAATATTTTCGGGGCGGATGTTATCGATCTTTTTGATTTAAAGTATGGCGTTAAGGCCTTGACCGAGCTTGATGTTTCACGTATGAACGGCGCTTCCGAAAACAATAAAAATGACCAAAAATCTTCGTGAAACGGACACTTATTTGACACTCGGATTTATTGACGCACGATAGGGCAAATGTTATACTGAATCTATTGTGGATTTTTATGCAAAGGAGAAGTTTAAGGAGTTATATATGGAAGATGGAATAGCCGCGGCGGTGATAGTTTTATGTATTCTTGTTGCTGCAGATATTATTATCAGATTAGTTAAAAATAAAGATTCCAAAGATGTAATTGAAGAAGAAATTATCTCAATGGTTAACGAAGGTCACGAGCAGGGTTTACTTGAAACTTCCGAAGCCACGATGATAAATAATATATTTGATTTTGCTGATAAAGAAGTAGGCGACATTATGACAAACCGTTCAAATGTCGTTGCTTTTGATGCTTCGATCAAGCTTGGTGATGCTATTAAGCAAATGTTGAATAACAGTTATTCGAGATATCCGGTTTACGAAGATAATCTCGACCATGTTAACGGTATTTTATATTTAAAAGATGCGATGCGTTTTTTTAACAAGGATGAGTCTTTGGAAAACCGCGCAATCAGTGATATAAACGGACTTGTTCGTAAGGCGATGTTTACTACCGAAACTCTCAACATCGATGATTTGTTCAAAACAATGCAGTCCAAGAAAACACAGCTTGCGATTGTGGTTGACGAATACGGACAGACAGTCGGCATTGTTACGATGGAAGATATTCTCGAAGAAATTGTCGGCAATATCATGGACGAATATGATGTCGAAGAAAAGCATATAAAAAAGCGCGGGGCCGATTCGTATGTAATTGACGGCATGACTGCTTTGGCCGAGATTGAGGAAATATTTAAGATAAAGTTTGAAATAGAGGAGTTTGAAACATTGAACGGTTTCCTGATTTCAAAGCTCGACCGGCTTCCGGTGCAAGGGGATGCGCTTACGGTTAATGTGGGTGGTTATGATTTTTCAATCCTTGAAGTCAAAAACAGAATGATTTCAAAGGTTTTGGTAAAAAAAGAAACAAACATGAAAGAAGAGGAAACAAACTAATGTCAGGACATTCAAAATTCGCAAACATCAAGCATAAGAAAGAAAAAAATGATGCTGCCAAAGGCAAGATTTTCACAATTATCGGTCGTGAAATTGCAGTAGCCGTTAAAGAAGGCGGCCCCGATCCGGCCAATAACTTCAAACTTGCTACAGTTATTGCCAAGGCAAAGGCTAACAACGTTCCTAACGATACAATCGACCGTGGTATAAAGAAAGCAGCCGGCGAAGGTTCGGGTGTTAACTATGAATACTGTACTTATGAAGGGTATGGTCCCAGCGGTATCGCAATAATTGTTGACTGTTTAACAGACAACAAGAACAGAACCGCAGCAAATGTCCGCAGTGCATTCACAAAGGGTAACGGTTCTATCGGTACTCAGGGCTGTGTTTCGTTCATGTTCGATAAAAAGGGTCAGATAATTATCGATAAAGAAGACTGTCCCATGGATGCGGATACGTTAATGATGACCGCTCTTGACTGCGGCGCCGATGATTTTAATGAAGAAGAAGACTGTTACGAAATTTTAACGGATCCCGATGAATTCGATAAAATCCGTGTTGCAATCGAAAAGGCCGGCCTTACACTTGCAAGTGCTGACGTAACCATGCTTCCGCAGAATTATGTTTCACTTACAGATGAAACTTTGGTAAAGAACCTTCAGAGAACTCTTGATCTTCTTGATGAAGATGATGATGTTCAAAATGTTTATACCAACTGGGAAGAGGAAGAATAATATCAAAGGAGAAATTTCTTTATGAAACTCGATACAATATGCGTACAAGGCGGTTATAAACCTGAAAACGGGGATCCCCGTATTATGCCGATTATTCAAAGCACAACGTTCAAATATGAGTCTTCGGCGGAAATGGGTGCTTTGTTCGATCTTGAAAAAGATGGCTATTTTTATACACGTCTTGCAAATCCTTCAAATGACTGGGTTGCTGCTAAGATTTGCGAACTTGAAGGCGGTGTCGGCGCTATGCTTACATCCTCGGGTCAGGCAGCCAATTTCTATGCTGTTTTTAATATTTGCGAAGCAGGTTCTCATATAGTAATGAGCTCGGCTGTATATGGTGGTACATTTAACCTCTTGAAGAATTCGCTTGCAAAGATGGGAATCGAAACCACATGTGTAGATCCCGATTGCAGCGAGGATGAGCTTAATGCGGCATTTAAGGATAACACACGTTGCGTTTTCGGTGAGTCGATTGCAAATCCGGCACTTACGGTTCTGGATTTTGAAAAATTTGCAAAAGCCGCTCATTCGCATGGTGTACCGCTTATTGTAGACAATACATTCCCGACCCCCATCAATTGCAGACCTTTTCAGTTTGGCGTTGACATCGTTACACATGCAACCACAAAGTACATGGATGGTCATGCAGCAACGGTTGGCGGATGTATCGTAGACTCCGGTAATTTTGACTGGATGGCGCATGCCGATAAGTTCCCCGGCTTGTGCACTCCCGATGAGTCATATCACGGAATTACATATGCTTTGAAGTTTGGTAAAGCTGCATATATCACTAAATGCACCACTCATCTTATGAGAGACTTCGGTTCGATTCAGTCTCCGCAGAATGCATTTTATATCAACATAGGCCTTGAAACACTTGCCCTTCGCATGGAGCGTCATTGCAGCAATGCATTAAAGATTGCTAAATGGCTTGAAAATAACGAAAAAGTTGCATGGGTTAATTATCCCGGTCTTGAGTCCAACAAATATCATGCGCTGGCTCAAAAGTATATGCCCAACGGCACCTGCGGCGTTATTTCTTTTGGCCTAAAGGGCGGACGTGAGGCGGCACAGAAGATGATGGATTCATTGAAACTTGCAGCTATTGTTACACATGTTGCCGATGCACGTACCTGTGTATTGCACCCGGCAAGCCATACTCATCGTCAGATGAACGACGAACAGCTGATTGAAGCAGGCGTATCACCCGATTTAATAAGACTTTCCGTAGGCATTGAGAACGTTGATGATATCATTGAAGATTTAGCACAGGCAATGGAGTAAACGGTATGGATAGATTGGGAATCGTTGTACCCTGTTATAACGAAGAGGCTGTAATTGAAATTACATCAAAGGCTTTGCGGGATACATTAAGCGACCTTGTCAGTAAAGGGAAAATTGCAGATGACAGTTTTGTTCTTTTTGTAAATGATGGTTCCAAGGACGCAACATGGAGTCTTATTGAAAAAGAACACGAGAACAATCCCGTTACAATCAAAGGACTTAAACTTGCGGGAAATGTCGGTCATCAGTATGCACTTACGGCAGGGTTGATATCTGCAATTGATATGTGCGATGTATCTGTTTCAATAGATGCCGATTTGCAGGATGATGTTTCGGTTATTGAAAAAATGATTGATAAATATCATGAAGGCAAAGATATTGTTTACGGCGTAAGGTCAAGTCGCGTTTCAGATTCTTTCTTTAAGCGGACAACGGCTCAGAGCTTTTATAAGTTTATGAATCTTTGCGGCGTAAAGACCGTTTATAATCATGCCGATTTCAGGCTGATGAGCAATCGGGCATTAAAGGCATTTGCGGAGTATAACGAGACAAATCTTTATATTCGCGGTATTGTGCCGCTTTTAGGCTATGAGACGGACTGTGTTTACTATGAGCGCAAAGAACGTGTCGCCGGTGAAAGCAAATATCCTTTAAAAAAGATGCTTGCACTTGCATTTAACGGTATTTCTTCTTTCAGCATAAAGCCGATAACGATTATTACATGGCTTGGTGTGATAATTGTATTTTTCAGCATTGTTGCAGCAATATATGCACTGATTTCTTATTGCATGGGTAAAGCTGTGGCAGGCTGGACTTCATTGATTTTGTCGATATGGTTTTTAGGCGGGGTGCAACTTTTGTGCATCGGTCTGATAGGCTTGTATGTCGGTAAGATATATTCAGAAGTCAAGCATCGTCCTCGATATAACATCGAAAAGATATTAAAATAAAGAGGGGCATTAAATGAATTTAAAGAAGACATGGTTTTCATATGTTAATTTCTTTATCGGAACTGTTTTTATGAGTGTATTGTTATTTACACTCTTAGTTTCGTTATTTGAATTTAACGGAATAACCATGTCTTTATTTGATATACAGTGGTTAAAGGCGTTTTATGTCTGCGCCGGTGCTGTTATTTTGTGCCTTTTTATCTTGTTTTTTACATATAGCTTTATCAAAAGAAATTTTCATCCCGAGGCAGTATTTTCCGAAGCGTGGATGGATATTCTGACTTTTTTTATTATACTTGCCATGACTGTTTTGGCAGTATATTTCGGCTATGAGTATTATCGTAATTTTGCGATTGAAGCTTCAAATCCGTATTATGAAGCTGCGTTAAATTATGTTAAAGGCGTATCGCCGGAACGTCTTAATATTTCTTATTTTGTTTACACAACTATTTTGGGAATTGCATTAAAACTGTTTGGTACCGGAAGTGTTGTTATAACGATTGTAAATGCGGTTATTGCTTTTTTAACTGCGTTTTTTGCCTGCATTGCGGTAAAGAGTCTCTTTGGACGGTTTGAAGCAGTTTTTGCGTATGGATTTTTACTCGTCGCATTTGAAGCATCAAATTGCATCGGAAATCCTTCGTACCTTTCGTTATCAATTCTTGCAGCAATGTTTTTGTTTATGATGTGTGCGCTTATCATAAAAGATCGCTCACAGGGATTAATGGAATCGAACAGTAATGTTGTTTTGTTTATTACATTTGGTTTTTTTGAAGGCGTTTTGTGCTTTGAGGAACCTGTATTTTTAGTATTGTTTGTTATATTGTTTGTTGCGCTTTTGAGCTCGAATATTTCGGGCAATGCTTTGCGAAAAGCAATTAATCGCAGGATACTTCCGTATCTTTCTTTTCCGGGGGCATTTATTGCGGGATTTTCGGGAATGATGCTTTACGAAGCACATGTTGCAAGGTGTTCTTTCATTGATGAGTTTAGTGCATTTACAGACGGTTTTGTATTCAACAGCCGGTTTGATATGTTTTATCCATCTGAATATACGGCAATTATTGTACTTATTTTGTTTGTACTGATATTTGGAAATCTTGATCTTTTATTTTCAAAATTTGACCGTGTTGGCCTTTTAAACTTTTCTTTATTGATTTTTGTGGCAATATATGGTTTTAAAGTGTTTGGATTTTTGAATGTAACGTTTTTGTATATGTTTATGGGTGCCCTTTTCGGACAAGGAATAAGATCTTTGTTTATTTCGGCATCAGCAATAAAAACCGACGAGGATGAAGCTTCAAAAAAGCGTTCCAAAAAGAAATCATCGGACAAGAAACGTAAAGCCAAAAATAAAAACAGCAACAAAGAAATGCCTGAAAAAAAGAAAAACGAAAAGAAAAAACCCGAAAAAAATATTGATGTAGATGAAGCAAACCAAGTAGATAATTTAAAGGCTGCCAAAGTGGCCGGTGCTGTGACATTGGCTGAGGTGATAAAAGCGACAGATAATGACTTTGAGCCTGCAAATAGTGAAAATTCCAAAAAGATGGCAAAAGAAAAAGAAACTGCAAAGAAAGTATCAAAGAGTACGGCTGTTGTTGCTACGGCATCCGGGAAAAAGTCTCATTTCGGGAAACATTCCGTTGTGGCATACCAGCCCTGCATAGTTGATGAAGAAGAAGACTATCTTGAAAAGACAGCGGAGTCAGCTGCTTTTTATGATGTAAATCATCCGGTTGACAGTGAAGATGACATCAACATGGAAGATGCTGATGATTTTAAGCGCGATAACATTAGTTTCGCTCCGGATTTTGCAATTAATGCAAGCGCATTTATGCCTGATGAAAAGTCTTCGACCGAAAGCACGGACAGTGACGTCATGAATGTTGCAGAGGATGTTTCGGAAACCGTTGCAGAAGATGTTACAGAAGAAAACCACGTTGAAGATTATGCGCTCGGTACGGACAATATCGTGGCGGGTGATTTCTTTAAAGCAGACAATACCGCTTCGGAAGAAGCAATTTGCGAAAAAGAAACTTACGAAAAGGAAACTTGCGAAAAAGAAACTTACGAAAAAGAAATTGATGACGGTATTGTTTATAACGCTGATTATTTTGCCCTTAGTCGAACGGATGACTATGAAGAAGCTTCACAGGAAACAGATGATGCCGTTAAGGCGGTTACCGCTAAAGAAGATTATTCCAAGCCTTCCTACAGCAATTTAATTATTGAAAAGTTTGACGTGCCGGATGATTATTCAAGCAATCAGGTACACGAAAGCGAAGCTTCTGTAAATGAAAACATCGAATCTTTTTATACAAATGAAAATAATGCAAATTGCTCGTACAAAGATTTGATTATAGATAAATACGGTTTCTTTGATGAAGAAAACAAATCAAACAGTGAAAGCTTTAAAGAACCCGTAAGTGAAGAATTGCCGCCTGCAGCAAATGACGATTCTGTTGAAGATTCTGTTGAAACTTTTACGGAAACATTTTTAAGTGAATTTCCGGAAAATTCCGAAGAAAAAAATATTGATTTCTTTAAGGCCGCATCAAAAGATGAATCGATTACGGTGCCTAAAGTTGTGCCTATTATTGTGCCGCCGGTTAATTTTGAAAGCGAACCTGAAGAGGAGCCTTCGGCTGAACCCGTGGCTGAACCCGTGGCTGAACTTGTGATTGGACCTGCTTCTAAAGAACAATTGGAAGAGATTCCAGAAGAGATTCCCGAAGAAATTCCCGAAGAGATTCCCGAAGAAATTCCGGTAAATCTTTCGGATAAGAAATCTTCATCAGACAATGAACCGGTTCATAAACCGATACTTTTTGACAATCCGCTTCCGCTTCCCAAGAAGCCTGTTAAAAAGCCTTTTGAATTCGATAAATTTGTATACGACAATCGCATGAATTTTGACGTAGATGTATCGGATTTCGATGATTTTGATTTATAATTTTGAAGGTAATAGATGACACAGACAAAGAAAACCGCATCGAAAGGCGGTACAACAAGAAAAACAAATAAAACATCGTCGACAAAGTCTTCGTATAAGCGTTCTTCCGGGACCAAAAAGACTCCCGCAAAGAGGACCGGTGCCGCAAAATCCAAGGCCTTAACGACGCAGGATTATATTGTTTACCAGGACATCAAAGCAATACTCATTGTTGCTTTGTCTGTTCTTTTGTTTGCGTGCAATTTTGGATTGATTGGCACATTCGGCACATATGTATCAGACTTCATGTTTGGTTTGTTTGGCGTGCTGGCATATGTTGCTCCGTTGTTTATCGGATTTATATTGATATATAAAATGTTCAATTTAAACAATCCGTTGGGCCCCGTTAAGATAATATCCGGCTGTCTCTTATTTTTACTTGTTGATATGATAATTGATTTCAGTACAGGTATTTCAAGGTCGGTTTCTAAGTTTAGCATTAAGGATTTTTATTCTTTCTGCGCAAAGGAACATAAAGGCGGCGGAATATTTGCCGAAATGGCAGATTATGGCCTTAACAAGGCGATAGGCGTTGTGGGTACATATATCGTTATCAGCATTTTGATATTGATATTTATACTTGTTTTGACCGGAAAATCGCTTATTAAGGGCGTATCGGATACGTCCGATGCTTTGATTGATAAAGTAAATCGCGAGCGTGATTATCAGGATGAACTGCAGTCAAGACGTGAAGCGGTTTACGATGAACGTCGCAGACAGCGTGAGCTTGAGCGTACTTTGCGCGAGGAAGAACTTCTTAAGCGTCGCGAGGAAAAGCTTCATGAAGTGCAGGAAAAAAATGCGCAGCGAGCGCAAAAAAAGCAAATGATGTCGGATGTCGAAAATGCTATCGGTGAACGTGAGGCCAACAAAGTACTTAAAGCCAATTCAAAAGTTAAAGGTATTACGCTTGACACTACGATTACACCGCCCGTTACAGATAAGTTGTCAAAGAATGATGAAATACACGAGATAACTTTGAACGATTTTGACCCGGCAAATCCGGAAAATTCGTATTCGCTTGATATACCCGGCACAAATTTGACGGAAGTTTATATCGAAGATGAAGACGAAAATGAAGAAAATATGGTTGCTGACGGTCCTGTTATTTCGGACAATGTGAAGCCGAAGGCTAACATAAAGGCAACGGAAACGCATGCTTCGTTACCGCAAAGCAAACCTGCAAATAAGCCGCTTGCATACGATGAGGTTAAGGCAGCTGCGGGTCAAAGTATGGCGCAGAAGCATGAATATGTATTTCCGCCGATTAGCCTTCTTTCGGTAAATACAAATAAGTCAAAAGGTGATTCGGCTCAGGAAATTCGTAATACGGCCCAAAAGCTTCAGGAAACACTTGCTACGTTTGGCGTTGAAGCTACCGTTACCGATATCAGTCAGGGACCTACGGTTACAAGATTTGAACTTCAGCCGAAACTTGGCGTTAAGGTAAGTCGCATAAAGAATTTAAGCGATGATATAAAGCTTAATTTGGCCGCTGCGGATATACGTATCGAAGCGCCGATTCCGGGTAAAGCCGCAATCGGTATCGAAGTTCCCAACAAAGAAAATCAGGCTGTTTTGTTAAGAGATTTGATTGATACACCTGAATTTAAAAAGTCCGATTCGAACTTGGCTTTTGCAGTCGGAAAAGATATTGCGGGCAAGACAATTATTTACGATATTGATAAGTTCCCGCACTTGTTGATAGCGGGTGCCACGGGATCCGGTAAATCCGTATGCATTAACACGCTGATTATGAGTATCATTTATAAAGCTCATCCCAATGATGTTAAGCTTATCATGATTGACCCTAAGGTTGTTGAATTAAGCGTTTATAACGGAATTCCGCATCTTCTTTGCCCGGTTGTTACGGATGCCAAGAAAGCGTCGGCAACTTTGAATTTTGCTGTAAATGAAATGATGGAACGTTATCAGAAGTTTGCCGCAATGAATACAAGAGATCTTGCCGGTTATAACCGCGTTGTAGAGGAAAACGGTGAGGATGAATTTAACAAAAAGCTTCCGCAGATAGTAATTATTGTTGATGAGCTTGCCGATCTTATCATGGTTGCCAAGAATGAGGTCGAGGATGCTATTTGCCGTCTGGCACAGCTTGCGCGTGCGGCAGGCATACATCTTATAATTGCTACACAGAGACCTTCGGTTGATGTTATTACCGGCTTGATTAAAGCAAATATGCCAAGTCGTCTTGCTTTTGCGGTTTCGAGTGCGATTGATTCGCGCACAATACTCGATATGGGCGGCGCCGAAGAATTACTCGGAAAAGGTGATATGCTGTTTTTCCCGAAAGGTCTTAAAAAGCCCGTCAGACTTCAAGGCGGTTTCGTTTCAGATCAGGAAGTTAACTCTGTAGTTGATTTTTTAAAGCAGCAGGGACATACCTCCTACGATGAAACAATCAGTGAAAAGATTGAGAAGATGGGTTCGGGACCTTCGCAAAACGGTTCTTCGGATACGGAAGGTGCAGGCGTTGATGATGAATTTATCAATGTCGGTCGTTTTGTGATAGAGTCAAATAAAGCATCAATCGGTTGGGTACAAAGGCGGTTTAAAATGGGCTTTAACCGAGCTGCACGCATAATGGACCAACTTGCCGATGCAGGCGTTGTAGGGCCCGATGAAGGCACAAAAGCGCGTCAGATTTTGATGAGTTCGGAGCAATTCGAAAATTATATTGAGAATGAACTGTAAAGGGGAAAAGTATGAAATCTGATATCGAAATTGCACAAGAAGCTGTTTTAAGTCCCATAAAGGATGTTGCCGCTTCAATCGGAATTGAAGAGGATGACCTTGAATTTTACGGAAAATACAAGGCAAAGATATCCCCCGAATGGTACGAGAAAAACAAAAACAACAAAGATGGCAAGTTAATATTGGTTACGGCCATTAATCCCACACCGGCAGGTGAGGGCAAAACAACAACAAGTGTAGGTCTTGCAGAGGCTTTTGGTCAACTTGGCAAAAAATGCGTGGTAGCCTTAAGAGAGCCCTCGCTCGGACCTTGCTTTGGCGTTAAAGGCGGCGCAGCCGGAGGCGGATTTGCCCAGGTTGTTCCGATGGAAGATTTGAATTTGCATTTCACCGGTGACTTTCATGCAATTACATCTGCCAATAACCTTCTCGCTGCAATTATCGATAATCATATTCAGCAGGGAAATCAGTTAAATATTGATACGCGTTCCATTATCTGGAAACGTTGTCTTGATATGAATGACAGAGCTTTAAGAAATATAGTTGTAGGCCTTGGCGCAAAGACTGACGGCTTTGTGCGTGAGGATCATTTTGTAATTACGGTTGCTTCCGAGATTATGGCTATTTTGTGTCTTGCGGAAGACATGAATGATTTAAAAGAAAGACTCGGAAACATTATCGTGGCATATAATTATGACGGTGCTCCCGTAACCGCCAAAGAACTTAAGGCTGTAGGTGCGATGGCCGCATTGTTGAAAGATGCCATTAAACCTAATCTTATTCAGACACTTGAGCATACACCGTGTATTGTACATGGCGGCCCTTTTGCGAATATTGCGCACGGATGTAATTCCGTAAGAGCCACGAAATATGCATTAAAGATGGCTGATTATGTAATTACCGAAGCAGGTTTCGGAGCCGATTTGGGTGCCGAAAAATTCTTTGACATTAAATGCCGTAAAGCCGGCTTAAAGCCTGATGCGGTTGTACTTGTGGCAACCATAAGAGCATTAAAGTATAACGGCGGTGTGGCAAAGAAAGATTTGTCGACAGAGAATCTCGATGCTCTTAAAAAGGGTATCGTAAATCTTGAAAAACATATTGAAAATTTAAAGCAGTACGGTGTTCCGGTAGTAATTACATTGAATGCTTTCTCTACAGATACCGACGCAGAAGTAGAGTTTGTGAAAACATTCTGTGAGGAAAGAGACTGTGAATTTGCTTTATCAAAGGTTTGGGAATTTGGCGGTAAGGGTGGTATTGAACTTGCGGGCAAAGTAATCAGCACACTTGAAAACAAAAAATCCTGCTTTAAGCCGCTTTACGAAGATGATTTGCCTCTTGAAGGCAAGATACGTACAATAGCATCAAAAATCTATGGTGCAGCGGATGTTTCTTTCTCAAAAGAAGCATTAAAGATGCTTGATAAGCTTACGGATTTAGGCTTTGGAAATTTGCCGATTTGCGTTGCCAAAACACAGTATTCTTTATCGGATGACCCATCTTTGCTGGGACGTCCCGAAGGATATACATTAACTGTGCGTGAGGTTTACATTTCAGCAGGTGCAGGGTTTGTGGTTGTGTTAACGGGACAGGTTATGACGATGCCGGGACTTCCCAAAGAGCCGGCCGCTTATAATATTGATGTTAATGAAAACGGAATGATTACCGGTTTATTTTAAATAATTTTCAAGGGGATAATTATGGAACTTATCGATGGCAAACTTATTTCATCAATTATTAAAGATGAACTTAAAGAAGAAGTTTTATCATTAAAGCAGCAGGGAAAAGAAGGCGCACTTGCCGTTATTCAGGTCGGAAACGATCCCGCATCAGCAATTTACGTTAAAAACAAGAAGAAAGCATGCGAATACATCGGAATCGGTTCTTTATCTTATGAACTTAATGAAGCAACCTCCGAGGAAAAGCTTCTTTCCGTAATTGACGAGTTAAACAAACGTCAGGATGTAATCGGAATTTTAGTGCAACTGCCGCTTCCCAAGCACATTAATGAAGATAAAATTATTAAAGCGATTTCACCCTCAAAAGATGTGGATGGTTTTCATGTTGAAAATGTCGGTGCTTTATGTGTGGGGCAGGACGGATTTGTGTCGTGTACGCCGGCCGGGGTTATTGAACTTTTGAAACGTTCAAATGTTGAAATAAGCGGTAAACACTGTGTGGTAATCGGGCGCAGCAATATAGTCGGAAAACCGATGGCTTTGTTGATGCTTAGAGAAAATGCCACTGTTACCGTGTGCCATTCCAAGACTGAAAATATTAAAGAAATATGCAAAACAGCTGATATTTTAATTGTAGCTGTCGGAAAGCCCAAAATGATAGATGCTTCATATGTCAAAGAAGGAGCAACCGTAATCGATGTCGGCATTCATCGTGATGCGGATAACAAGATGTGCGGTGACGTTGACTTTGAAAGCGTTAAGGATATTGCTTCAAAGATTACACCCGTTCCGGGCGGAGTCGGTCCTATGACAATAGCAATGTTAATGGCTAATTGTGTAAAGGCAATCCGAAACAGAAAGTAATTGTATTTTGAATTTTGAAAGGCAGGAAAACTATGAATTGTCCTAATTGCGGTGCAGTTATACCGGATGACAAGCTTATCTGCGAAAAATGCGGTGCCGAACTCCAGATTATTACCGATTTGGATTTTGACATTGAAACCGAAATGCAGGAAACACTTAACAATATAGTCGAAAATGAATTTTCCGATGATGATACCGATTATTCTTTTTACGATGATGGTATGGAATACGATGAAGAGCCTAATTTCTTAAGCCAACTATTGTCGGGGCGCGCAGGCGGAAAAATCTTTTACGCTTTATTGGTGATTGTTTTTGTAGGTGTAATTATCGCGGCCGTTTATCTTGGCAAAAAGATTTCTTCGCAGAATACTTTTGATTACAAAATTCAGATGGCAGAGGAATGCGTTTCAAATAATAGGATTTTAGATGCAATCGATTATTATGAAGATGCCTACAAGCTTGAGCCGTCAACAGATATTCTTTTCAAAATTGCGGAATTCTATAATGAGCTCGGGCGTGAAAATGACTCGATATATACGCTTATGACAATTGCTGAGGATGAGTCAAATTCAGATCGTGATATAGAAACCGCTTATAAAAAAGTCATTTCTTTATATGAAAATGCAAAAGCATACGACAAACTTGCCGAGCTTATCGATAACTGCACAAACCGTACAATATCAATGGCTTATGCAGATTATGGTGTATGTCTTCCGGAGTTTAATCTGGAAGGCGGTACTTATGAGGAGACAATAGCCGTTAAATTGTCCGGCAGTTTGAACGGCAAAATATATTATTCGATGGATGCGTCAACTCCGTCGGAAGCTTCGGAGGAATTTACCATTCCGATTTTTCTTGAGTACGGAAATTACACTATCAGCGCTATTTTCGTGAATAATTACGGCGTAAAGAGTGAAGTTGTTAAGCAAAAATACCTTATTGATGTAGACTTTACTTTTGAGCCTACGATTTTGACCGATTCGGGTACATTTGAGCATGGAACCATGATTGAGGCCGAGGTCCCGGTTATGTACACGCTTTACTATACAACCGATGGCTCTACTCCCGATAAAACGTCGACAAAATACACAGGCCCGATACCGGTTCCGCTTGGTAAAACAACATACAAATTTATTGAGTATGCAATGGACGGCACGCAGAGTACAATTGTCGAAAGAACGTATGAGCTTAAGTTTGATTCGGCAGTTAATGCCGAGACGGCGATTCCGTATCTTATGTTTAAACTTTATGAAAAGGGTTATTTAAGTGATACGACCGGGCATAAGGAAGGTAAGAGCGGCGTATATTCATATGTATTTACAACTGCTTATTTTATTGAACAGAAGCAGGATGATTATTTCTTTATAGTTGAATACTATACTGATACTCATGGTAACACCACAAAAACAGGCAATATTTATGCGATGCATTCAGTAGATGCCAATGACTTGTATATGGTTTCATCGTACGGTAACGGCACTTATGAATTCAGCTCATTTTATTAATATCTGTTAAGAAAGGAAATTGAAGATGTATAAGATCTTAGAAGTGAAAGAACTTACTGCAAACATTTATCAAATGGTTGTAGAGGCCAAGCGTGTTGCAAAATCCTGTCTTCCGGGACAGTTTGTAATAGTGCGTGCCAACGAAGACAGTGAACGTATACCGCTGACAATTTGCGATTACGATCGTAATGCCGGTACGATTACCATTGTATTTATGGTTGTCGGTGCAGGTACAAAGTTTATTTCGGAGCTTAAGACAGGAGATTCTTTCCATGATTTTGTGGGTCCCTTAGGCTGTGCGTCCGAATTGGTTACGGACGAACTTGAAGTTACAAAGGGCAAAAAGATTCTTTTTGTTGCAGGTGGTGTAGGTGCAGCGCCGGTATATCCTCAGGCAAAATGGCTTAAGGAACATGGTATCGATGCTGATGTAATTGTCGGTTCCAAAACAAAGAGTTTATTGATTCTTGAAGATGAGATGAAAGCTGTTGCCGGAAATCTCTACATTACAACGGATGATGGCTCTTACGGCAGAAGCGGTATGGTTACCAAGGTAATTGAGGATCTTGTTAATGAGGGAAATCACTACGATGTATGCGTAGCAATAGGCCCCATGATTATGATGAAATTTGTGTGCAAGCTCACCAAAGAACTTGGCATTCCCACTGTTGTTTCACTCAACCCCATCATGGTTGACGGAACCGGTATGTGCGGTGCCTGTCGTGTAACAGTTGGTGATAAGGTTAAGTTTGCCTGTGTAGACGGACCTGAATTTGATGGTCATCTTGTAGATTTTGATGAAGCAATGAAGCGTCAGACGCTTTATAAAACAAAAGAAGGCCGCGATTTTCTTGCAGCAAAAGAAGGCGCAACTCATCACGGCGGATGTGGAAACTGTTAAGGAGGATGTAAGAATGGACGTTTTAAAGAAAGTTCCCGTTCGCGAGCAGGATCCCCAGGTTCGCGCCACGAATTTTGAAGAAGTATGTTTAGGATACAATAAAGAAGAGGCTATGGCCGAAGCATCACGTTGCATCAATTGTAAAAATGCACAGTGCATGAAAGGGTGCCCGGTTTCAATCAACATTCCCGGATTTATTGAGCAGGTTAAAAACGGCAATTTTGATAAAGCATATGAAATTATTAGTGAATCATCATCTTTACCTGCTGTATGCGGTCGTGTATGTCCGCAGGAGAGCCAGTGTGAAGGAAAATGCATCCGCGGTATTAAGGGTGAGCCTATCTCCATCGGAAAACTTGAAAGATTTGTGGCAGACACCGCATCCCAAAACGGTGTAAAGCCCAAGGCTTGCACAGAAAAGAAGAATAAGCGCGTAGCTGTAATCGGTTCCGGTCCCG
This sequence comes from Lachnospiraceae bacterium, assembly GCA_045617045.1. Taxonomy (GTDB): domain Bacteria; phylum Bacillota; class Clostridia; order Lachnospirales; family Lachnospiraceae; genus UBA1258. The sequence continues at coordinate 38,034 of JAZLHV010000018.1, read as the reverse complement.
CGGGATTAACTTGCGCAGGCGATCTTGCCAAGTTGGGCTACGATGTTACTATTTTTGAAGCATTGCATCAGGCCGGAGGCGTACTTGTATACGGTATTCCCGAGTTCAGACTTCCCAAGGATAAAGTAGTTGCCAAGGAAATCGAGAATGTTAAGAGTTTAGGCGTAAAGATTGAGACAAATGTTGTAATCGGTAAGTCGGTTACAATTGACGAACTTATGGAAGAAGAAGGTTTTGACGCCGTATTTATCGGCTCAGGTGCAGGGCTTCCCAAGTTTATGGGAATTCCCGGTGAAAATGCTAACGGTGTATTCTCTGCCAATGAATATTTAACCCGCAGCAATTTAATGAAAGCATTCAACGAAAACTCCAATACACCTATTATGCGAGGCAAAAAAGTTGCTGTTGTCGGCGGTGGTAACGTTGCAATGGATGCAGCGCGTACGGCTTTGCGTTTAGGCGGAGAAGTCCATATTATTTACAGACGTAGCGAGGCAGAACTTCCTGCTCGTGTTGAGGAAGTTCACCATGCAAAAGAAGAAGGTATTATCTTTGACCTTCTTAATAATCCCGTTGAAATACTTAAAGATGAAAATGGTTGGGTAAGCGGTATTAAGTGCATTAAGATGGAACTTGGTGAGCCCGATGAGTCAGGCCGCAGAAGCCCCGTGGAAATACCGGGGTCCGAGTTTGTAATCGATGTTGATACTGTAATAATGTCGCTTGGTACAAGTCCTAATCCTATGATTGCATCTACCACCAAAGGCCTTGAAATTAATAAACGCCGTTGTATTGTTGCTGAAGAAGAATTTGGTAAAACATCAAAGACCGGTGTATATGCCGGCGGTGATGCCGTTACCGGAGCTGCTACGGTTATTCTTGCAATGGGTGCCGGAAAGGCTGCTGCAAAGGGTATTGATGAATACCTTAATTCTTTGAATTGATTTAAGGAGTCAGTGTTTAATTATGGCTATTTGTCCTAAATGTAAATGTGAATATGTTGACGGTATTACTGAATGCCCGGACTGCAAGGTTAGCCTTACGGAAAGTGTTATGGGCGAAGACGATGCATGTGCTTTTGAGGAAGCAAAAGCAATACTTGAAAGTGGTCTTGTACCGGAGCTTAATGATTCATTAAGCGAATCCGAAAAGCAATTTGTGATTAATCGCATTAAGGATAATCTTTCTAATCCCGAGGTTACGGCCGTCAAGGAAAAATTGGTCGAAACAGCCATTGCCGAAAGACAGCAGCTTATGGACGAAATCAAAGAAGCTATGGAGGCGCCTGTTTATAAGTCGAAGGCCGGCATTTATGAAAATAACCGTTCTGCCGCAGGCATTTTATTATTTTGCGGTATCGGCGGTCTCGCCATCCTTTTATTGAATACGTTAGGTGTTATTCATCTTCCTATGACCGGATTTTCAATGTCTCTTATGAATGCGGTTATGGGGTGTTTGTTCTTTATCTTTTTAATGGCAGGCGTTCGCAGTATTGTCATGGTCAAGCGTTTAAAGCCGTTGGTAATTGAAGAAAAAGAAAACATCGAAAAAGCGAAGAACTTTTTAAAAGAAGAAAAAGCTGCCGGTAAATATTCTTTAAAAGATTATACAGAAAAAGAAGATGACGGCGATGCAAAAATGTCGGTTGAAGCTGAAGAAGATTTGGCTGCTGAAGAAGCACTTGAATCTGAATTTAACTGCAGCGAAGAAGCTTATTTGAAAATTTATGACGATGCGGTTAAGGATATTGAGGCAAAGTTTCCCGAGTTTGAGCCCGGTTTTGCATTTTATGTAACAAGTGAATTCGGGGCTGAGATTCTAGATGAAGATTAAAGTTATTTGTGTCGGTAAAGTTAAGGAAACTTACTTTGCCGATGCCATAAAAGAGTATTCGAAGAGACTTTCTAAATTTTGTAATTTGGAAATAGTTGAAGTTAAAGACGAAATGACGCCAGATAAAGCTTCACTTGGAGAAACAAAGCTTATTCTTGCAAAAGAAGCTGAACGTATTAAGGCAAACATTAAGGATTCCGAGTATTTGGTGACCCTTGAAATAGAAGGGCACAAGTTTACATCGGAAGCTCTTGCCGGCAAATTAGCCGATATAACGCTTAACGGATTTAACACAATTACCTTTATAATAGGCGGTTCCTTAGGCCTTGACGATTCCGTAAAAGCGCTTTCGAATTTCAAATTAAGCTTTTCGGATATGACATTTCCGCATCAGTTAATGCGTGTAATTTTGCTTGAACAGGTATATCGCTCCTTCAAAATCAACAACCACGAACCATATCACAAATAGTGTCCGAAATGAAACTGTGATATTTAATAAAAGAAAGGGTTTATCAAAATTCTGAAGAAAGATTCTGTTGCAGTAGATGATATGTGTAATACCATTTACAAAGGAGGCGAATTATGAAAATAGAACTTGTTCCATTAACCTTGGAAGACGATGATGATATTTTGGAACTGAAAAGAATATATAGTTTGCCCTCTATCGCAAAATTTATTTCAACCTCAGATAATTACTTTAATTATGTTACGGGTACTGAAGGAGTATGGCTTTATAAAATCTTTTGTGACGGAAAAATAGTTGGCAGTGTTCATTACGAAAAAGATGACAGAATAATGTATCTTAGTATATGTATTGATGAGAAATGGCGTCGAAAAGGGATTGCGGAGGCTACATTAAATCAGGTAATCTTCACACAAACGAATGATATAGATGTTGTTGAAGTGAGTATTGATGAAAGAAATTTTCCTTCTCTTGCACTGTTTGGCAAACTTGGTTTTATGGAAATTAGTAGAGAAGAAGAACTTATTATGTTACAGAAAAAAGTACTTAAGTCAATTTGAACTTGAAAAGGTTATTATAGCATGATACAATATCCGAAAAGTCGAATTGCTATTGGAGAGGATATTGTATCATGGAAATATATGAAAAAATCTTTGCAAGATTAGAAGAATTACATATGACGCAGCTGGAATTATCCAGACGAACAGGAATTGCCACCAGTACTATCTGTGACTGGAAGAAGAAACGGATTAATCCTCAGTCGGAAAAAATAGTGAGTATTTGTGAGGCACTTGAGATGTCAATTATAGATTTGCTGTGTTCAGATGGAATGGTTTCAAACTCTGAGAAACGTCTTCTGCACTATTATGAATTATTATCCCCACAAGTACAAGCTTCAAAAAATAATAGGCATGATAATAAAAGAAATGTTTCTGTTATAATTGATGAAAACGGGAATCAAATTGTTTTGATTAATGACAAAAAATTCAAGGGTTTATCAAAGGACGATTGGAGAAAAGTAGAAGAATACTTAAAACAATATGTTGGAGAGTATTTTGAGATTGCATGTTGTGCAGAGAAAGTATTTATCGACACTGATTTTCCGGATGAATATTCCAACTCAGAAAGCAGACTTGCACTGAAGAGTCATAGAAAAATAGCTAAAGCAAATGCTTCGCAGGCTATTCCTGAATTGATTCAAATTGCAATTCCGATTAATAATAACTGGGAAGAAAACAAAGAAAAAAAGCATTCGATTGATGCTAAAAATGGTTGGTATAGGTATAATGTTCGTTTTGGCATCCCTGTATATAATAATGCCGGAGAACTCGACAGATATAATATATTTACTGCAATTATGCTTGTTAGACATGATGCTGACGGTAAGAAATATTTGTATGATCTTACAACAATAAAAAAAGAAACGAGCAGCCCGCTTGAGTCAGAGACTGTACGGTGAAAACCCATTTCTTATACTTGATAATACTATAGAATATGGAAAATGTCAATCCGAGAAATCGAAAAATGCCATTAAATATCTTTTTTATAAGCTGATTCCAAATACAGTAAATGATTGGAGAATTTTCAATGAGCAATATCCCGATAATCCCTTCAAATCCCAATGCACAGGAGTGCGTAAAAAATGTTTTGGAATATTTATATAATGTCAGTGGTGACAAAATCGTAACCGGCCAGCATGTTCAGTCAGTCGGTGTCCCGGAATATAAGAAAATCATGGAAATAACCGGAAAAGAACCGGCTTTATTGGGCTTTGAATTACTGTCATATTCGCCGAATATCAATTATTTGGACACAGACGATGCCTGCATGCAGGAAGTAAGAGATAACCGTGGACTTTTGGAAGAAGTCTGGAAATGGGCAGACAAGAAAGGTCTAATTACCTTTACCTGGCACTGGTTTTCACCGCTTTATGGTAAATCGAAGTCTTTTTTTACGGAAAATACTGAGTTTGATGCATCAAAGGCAGTAGATGAGGGAACCGCCGAATATAAAGCATTAATGTCGGATTTGCATGTAATGGCAGGAATTCTTCGCCCTTTTTGCGATCATCACATACCGATACTCTGGCGCCCGTTTCACGAGGGGGAAGGTAAGTGGTTTTGGTGGGGAGCCAAAGGCGGAGAAGTTGTGGCAAAACTCTATCGCCTGATGTACCATTGCTTTACCAAAGAGCATGGATTAAATAATCTTATATGGGTGTGGAATTCAACGATTAAAGAGTGTTACCCCGGAGATGAATATGTGGATGTTATTACGCGTGACATGTATCCGCCGGCATATGCTTATTCGGATTTCAGGAAAGAATATGAGGGAATGCTTCAAATTACGAAGGCAGGGAAACTTATGGCAATCGGTGAGACGGGTGTTATTGTTAATCCGGATATACTTCATGCTAATAGCACAAAATGGGCTTATTACATGACTTGGTCTTTGGAATTTTGCTTAAGTGAGAAACATAATAAGTATGAAGATTTGAATAAATTTTATCACAGTCCCTATGCGGTTACGTTAGATAAATTGCCAACTCTTTATTAGATTAAATTTTCCTTTGCAAAGTGTTCAATGCATCATTAAAAATTATAGATTTAAAAGAAAATTTGCGGTAAAATAACTCTGTGTGCAAAAAAATATGTGCACAGAGTTTTTGGCGTATCTTGCCAAAAACATAAATAGCTTAATGCGGTTAAAAGTGTGAATTATGGAAAAAACGTTGGATATTTCTTCCGAACAGATTCAGAGACTGTTTGGCTTTAATGACAGATATCTTGAAAAAATAGAAAAAGAGTTGGGCGTTATTCTTGTTAATCGTAACGGTTGTTTAAAAGTTATCGGTGAAGAGGTTAACGTGGACGGGGCAATTTTAATGATTAATTCACTTCTTAATACGTCTAAAAAGGGTGAAGACATTGAGGAACAAAAGATGGATTATGCCATTTCTCTTACACGTGAAAATAATGAACAGGCCCTTTCTTTAATTGATAAGGATGTTATATGTCACACCGTCAGCGGAAAGCCCATAAAGCCTAAAACTCTCGGACAGAAGGCCTATGTTGATGCTATGAAGAAAGACATGGTTGTATTCGGCATTGGTCCCGCCGGTACAGGTAAAACCTATCTTGGAATGGCAATGGCAATTACTGCCTTCAAAAATAACGAGGTGAATAAAATTATTTTGACACGTCCTGCTATTGAAGCCGGAGAAAAGTTGGGCTTTTTGCCGGGCGATTTACAGAGTAAGGTCGATCCGTATTTAAGACCTCTTTACGATGCTTTGTACCAGATTATGGGTGCTGAAGGCTTCCAAAAAAATATGGAAAAGGGTCTTATTGAAGTTGCTCCGTTGGCATATATGCGCGGTAGAACTTTGGATGATGCATATATTATTCTCGATGAAGCACAGAACACGACCCCGGCTCAAATGAAAATGTTCTTAACCCGTATAGGCTTTGGCTCCAAAGTTGTAATTACCGGTGACTCGACTCAAAAAGATTTGCCTAAAGATGTTACAAGCGGTTTAGATGTTGCCATTAAGATTTTAAATAAAATCGAAGGTATTTCGATATGTAATTTGACAAGTAAAGACGTTGTAAGACATCCGCTTGTCCAAAAAATTGTTAAGGCCTACGAAGATTACGAGGAACGATTTGCAAAGAAAAGAAAATCATCTTCGAGTACCGGTTCTAAGATGCCCGTCGGAAAATAATATAACAACTCAAGGAATTAAATGAAGACAAAATTCGTATTATCAAATTGCATATTGTTCTTTTCAACCATTCTTTTTGTGTTGTTGTTTTCGTTTATCTATGGGAAAACGCCCGGGCAAATTATCCAGATAATGGTTTTTGCAACTGTTTTTTCTTTCGTGCTGGTTCTTTCGTACATATACGCCGTAAAAACAGATAAGCTTGACTATGATAACGCAGAACACCCTTTAAGATATATGATTGCTTATTGTATATCACTTGTGTTTGCAATGTGTTTCCCGCTTATAGATTGTAAAGCATGGTTCTTTTTAAGTATAGGCATCGTTATGGGACTGTTATCGTCGGGCCTTCAGGGAATTTTATCGGTATCCGGGCTTATTCTTTTGTCTGTTCTTTTGGATGAGGGTACCGGTGATATCGCATTTATGATATATTTTCTGGCTGCTTTTGTGGGAATTATTTTGTACCAGGATATTGATGAGAATTTCAAGGTTACACCATATGCAATTGTTTCGTTTGGCTTTCTTTTCCTGCTTGAAACAGCCGGCTTTGTTTTTCTTGCCAATGAAGAACTTTCCGCAGAACAGTTTATAATGCCGATTGTTAATCTTTGTGTTAATGCACTTGTATTGTTCCTGTCATTAAAGTATTTCAATGAGAAAATTGCCAACAAATATCGTTTAAGATATTTGGCATTAAACGATCAGGAATATAAAGCATTGGCGGATTTAAAGGATACGTCAAAAGAAGATTATTACAGGGCAATTCACACAGCTTATCTTGTTGAACGTATCGCAGGAAAAATCGGCTGTGATGTATATGTTGCCAAGAACTGTGCATATTACCATACAATAAAAAAGGCTTATCATATGTCCCGAAAGGAATGCATATTCTTTGTGGAAAAGAACGAGTTCCCACCGCGCGCACGCGAGGTTTTTTTGGAGTATTGTATTGACGGCTCGAAGCTTGATTCCAAAGAAGCATCCATAGTTTATGTGGCCGATAAATTTGTATCGGCTCTCATGAATATTTTTAGAAACGATAAAACGGCAACGGTTAACTATAAAGATTTATACGATACCCTTATTTCAAAAGATTATATTGTCAAGGTTATCGAAGACTCGCAACTTACATTGAAAGATTTAAAAGATATTCGCGAAACTGTTTTAAAGGAAACATTATATTATGACTTTTTACGTTGAAAATGAGACTGATGTGCAATTTGAATTTGATATTGAAGCTTTGATAAAAGAGCTTACGGTAACTGTACTGGATAGCGAGAAGGTTCCTTTTAAGGATGTTTCACTTAACGTGACATTTACCGACGATGATACAATACAGGCTGTTAATGCTGAATTCAGGGAGATAGACAAATCGACCGATGTTTTAAGTTTTCCGGCAATCGACTTTTGCACTCCTGCGGATTTTTCGGGCATTAAAGCAAACAGTCCCGATTACTTTGACCCTGAGACAGGGGAGCTTATCCTTGGGGATATTATGATATCTGTCGAGCATGCCAAGGCACAGGCGCATGAGTACGAGCATTCGTTCAAACGGGAGATTGCTTTTTTGATTACGCACAGTCTGTTTCATTTGTTGGGGTACGACCATATGGAAGAGACTGAAAGACTTGTAATGGAGTCCAAACAGTCGGAAGTTCTTGATAATTTGGGGATAAAACGTTTTGAGTAATACTTACGGTAAAGAAGAAAAAAGCAAACTTAATAATTTTATTGTGCAGGGCGGAATTCTTGCTTTTGCAGGTGTTCTGGCAAGATTATTGGGACTTATCAAAAGAGTCCCGCTTGCATATATTATCGGTGATGTCGGAAATTCATATTTTTCCTCGGCATACGATATATATAATATTTTTTATACCGTAGCGGTTTTCGGGATACCGACTGCGGTGTCAAAATTGGTTTCTGCCAGAGTCAGCAAAGGTCAATACAAAAACGCAGACAAAATATTCAAATGTACAATGATATTTGCATTTATTACAGGCTTAATCTCGTCTGTAACTGTTTTTGTGTTCGCAAATCAGTTGTCGCAGTTATTTAAAGAACCGATGAGCTTTTTGGCATTAAGAGTTCTGGCGCCCACTTTGTTTGTGGTTTCGATAATGGCTGTTTTCAGAGGCTATTTTCAGGGTCTCGGAACTATGGTTCCGACGGCGGTTTCACAGCTTTTGGAGCAGATTGTTTTAGTTGCAGTAAGTTTATCATCAGCCTATTTTCTTACCCAAAAGGGCGAGAAAGTCGGTATGATTTTACACAATGAAAACTATAAAAATGCTTACGGTGCAGCCGGCGCAACTTTAGGTTGTCTGGTCGGTGCTTTTGTGGGGCTTGCTTTCTTTTTGATGCTATATCGTTCGCACAAAAAGAAATTCAGACGAAAAGTCATGACAGATCCCAATCATTCGATTGAGTCAACAGGGTATGTGTTTAAGACTTTAATACTTACAATCATCCCTATTGTAATAAGCTCGACCGTAAATAATCTTTCCAACATAATCGATCACACTCTTCACAACAACATTATGGTTGCGAAAGGACTTGAATCTTTAATGAGTGTTAACTGGGGTATATACTCCGGTAAATATTCGGTATTGATTTCCGTGCCGATTGCAATAGCGGCGGCTATGGGTGCATCGAGCGTACCTACAATTTCAGGTATTATGCGCCGAAAGGAGTACGTTCTTGCCACTGAAAAGATTGCAAGTGTTATAAGAGTTACCATGATGATTGCAATCCCGTGTGCCGTTGGAATGGCCGTTATGTCGCGTGAAATTATGTACATGCTGTTTTCCATAGATAATCCGTTAGCGTCAAATCTTTTAAGAATCGGTGCAGCGGGTATTGTGTTGTTTTCGCTTTCAACCCTCACAAACGGTATCCTGCAGGGAATGGGATATCTGGTAAAGCCCATAAAACACGGTGTAATTGCATTACTTTTCCATGTAATGATTGAATACGGCCTTTTGATGTTTACAAACCTTAATACATATGCAATTGCTCTTTCCAACAATTTCTTTTCTTTGTTTATATGTATTATGAACCTGTTTTCAATTTCACGTATTTTAAACTACAGACAGGAATACAAAAAAACATTTTTGCTTCCAATGGCATCTTCGGCGGTTATGGGCGCTGTGCTTGCAATTTTAAACATTGCATTTTACAAAAACGGATTTTCAAGGATATTGATTATTGCAGAAATACTTATCGGCATGGTTATATATTTTGCCGGCCTTCTTTTGACAAGATGTGTGACATCTTATGAACTCAAGATGATTCCGGGAGGAAAGATAATATATAAGGTTTTGCATGCGCTTCACATTATGTAAGCAGTAAAGGTAGGCATAAATTTTATGAACAGTATATGTGTAATCGGTGGTGGCGCCAGCGGTATGATGGCTGCAATTAAGGCTTCAAATGCAGGCGCAGATGTTACTTTGTTCGAAAAGAACGACAGAATCGGGAAAAAAATTTTAGTTACGGGAAACGGTAAAGCCAACATTTCAAATATGAACGTTTCTTCGGGATATTATTATTGTGAAGACAGTTCATTTGTTAATAATGCTTTTTCAAAGTTTACCAATAAAGATCTTGTGCTTTTTTTTGTGGGAGAAGGTCTTTTGGTAAAAGAAAAAGCAGGCGGTTATATATACCCGAATTGCGAGCAGGCATCAAGCGTTTTGGATGTCTTACGTCTGGCATTGCGCAACAATCATGTAACCATAAATACTTGTGCAACCGTAGTCAATATATTAAAGCGTCAGAATGGCTTTAAAGTAATTACCCAAGATAAAAAGGAACATTGTTTTGATAAAGTTATTATTGCTACCGGCGGAATGTCGGGATTGCCTCGCAACGAAAAGGTAAACGGATACGATTTATGTAAAAAGATGGGCTTACGTATTTCAAAGCTGTTCCCCGCACTTACTCAGTTAAAATGTACAGGTGCCAATTTTAAAGCGCTTCAGGGTGTCAGATGTGAGTGTGCATTAACGATTCGGGCGGAAAACTCGGATACAATGCATCAAGTCGGGGAGGTTCTTTTTACAGATTACGGAATTTCGGGAATTGTGGCATTTCAGGTAAGTCACTATGCGGCTACGCTTCTTGACAGCAAAAAGAAAGTAAAAGTGATACTTGACCTTATCCCTAATTATTCGGCCGATTCTCTTACCGAGTTTGTGGCGTCAAAGTATTTGTTGCATCAGGATGAAACCTGCGAGGAATTTTTTACAGGCATTTTAAATAAAAAGCTTAATACTGAAATTATAAAAATGAACGGATTAAGACCTTCCGACTGCATTGGCGGGTATTCCAAAGAAGCCGTTACGCAAACTGCTCTTTTAATGAAAAATTTTGAAATAGAAGTGATTGACGTTAACGGATTTGACAGCAGTCAGGTTACGGCCGGCGGTGTGTTAACGAGCGAACTTACCGAAAATATGGAAGCAAAAAATTGTCCGGGTTTATATGTAACCGGTGAATTGATGGATATCGACGGAATATGCGGTGGGTATAATTTACAATGGGCGTTTACCACCGGTGCAATTGCAGGTCAACATGCGGCAGGGGCACCGTTGCATTCCTAAAGCCTGTAACGGAATGCATTAAAGCCTGCATTCCTAAAAACACAGCCTTTAAGCGGCAAGTAAGGTAGTCATGCCTCGAAAACACCTCGGCATGACCGCCGCAGGCTTCGCCTCGAGTTAAAGCCTGTAACGGAATGCATTAAAGCCTGCATTCCTAAAAACACAGCCTTTAAGCGGCTATAGGAGAAATTATGATAATCATTAATCAGCTTAAGATTAAGCCCGATTATACATGGAATGATATATACAAGAAGGTTTCAAATGCGTTAAAAGTTCTTCCGGAAGATGTTTTAAACGTGTGCATTGAAAAACGTTCTATAGATGCCAGAAAGAAGCCGGATGTTTTCTGGGTACTTTCGGTTGTCGTTAATGTTAAGAATGAAGAGACCGTTTTGCGTCGTTGTAAAGATGAAAATGTTAGTGAGTACAAGCCTGTTCTTTACAGCTTAAAGCCTGTTGGGACTTTGGCTTTAAAGCATCGACCCGTGATTGTCGGAGCCGGCCCTGCCGGGCTTTTTTGCGCCTATAATCTTGCAAGACTCGGTTACAGGCCGATAGTTTTGGAACGTGGATTTGATGTTGATTCAAGAACCCGTGATGTTGAAGAGTTTTTTAATTCGGGGATGCTTTCCGCCAAATCGAATGTTTTATTCGGCGAAGGCGGCGCGGGAACATTTTCTGACGGAAAACTTAATACTTTAGTAAAAGACAAAGCCGGTCGCAACAGATTTGTGCTTGAAACATTTGTAAAATACGGTGCTTCGGAAAATATTCTATATGATGCCAAGCCGCATATAGGCACAGATGTTTTAAGAACTGTTATAAAAAATATGCGTGAAGACATTAAATCTATGGGTGGTGAATTCAGGTTTAATGCAGAAATGACGGATATTTCATTTGATGAAGACGGTGCGGTAAGGTCCGTAACGATAAACAATCTTATTGAACTTGAATGTGAAATTTTAATCCTCTGCATAGGTCACAGTGCGCGAAATACTTTTGAAATGCTTTATGAGCGAAAGTTTATGCTTGAAAAGAAAGATTTTGCAATAGGACTTCGCATAGAGCATAAGCAGGAGATGATTGATAAAGCATTGATTTCGGACAATCCCCAACTGCTTGAACATTTTCCGCATGCCGCTTATAAACTTGTGTATAAGGCAAATGACGGCAGAGGTGTTTATTCGTTTTGCATGTGCCCGGGCGGATATGTTGTAAATGCCTCAAGTGAGCCCGAACATCTTTGCATAAACGGAATGAGTTATTCGGATCGTGCCGGTAAAAATGCTAACAGTGCTATTGTCGTAACCATAAATACCGATGATTTTAAAAGCGACCATCCGCTTGCCGGAATTGAGTTTCAGCGTGAACTCGAAAAGAAGGCTTTTGACCTTGCAAAAGGTGCTATTCCGTGTGAATACTACAAAGATTACAAGAATGAAGTGTTGGGTAAGCCCGGATTTGATGACTCGGATTTTAATCTGATACTTGAGAACAGACCGGAGATGAAGGGTGCTTTTTCATTTGAGAAGATAAGCACGATTTTGCCTGATTACGTTAATAAAGATATCGTTGAAGGCATAGATTATTTCGAAAGAATAATTCCCGGATTTTCAAGTGATTTTGCAATATTAAGCGCTGTTGAAACGCGTACTTCTTCACCGGTACGTATTACCCGAACTGATTCTTTTGAAAGCATAAACTATAAAGGTGTATATCCGTGCGGTGAAGGTGCAGGGTATGCAGGCGGCATTATGAGTGCGGCTATGGACGGGTTAAAAGTTACCGAGCAAATATGCTCAAAATACAAAGCTTTGTAGAAAGCTTTATAGAATAGAGGACAGGGTTAAATGACGATTGATGAAAAAATTAAAAGAATAAATGAGTTGTATCATTTATCAAAAGAAAGACAATTAACCGCCGAAGAGGCTTTAGAACAGAAAGCCTTGCGGGAAGACTATATTAAGGCAATAAAGTTAAGTCTTACAAGTCAGCTTGAGAATATGGAAATACAAGAACCGGACGGTACAATTACAAAAGTTACTAAAAAACAACATTAGGGGTAATGTGGTTATGGGTGATAAAAAGCAAATAAGAAGCGAACTCAAAGCAAAAAGAGATTCTCTTAACGGTGAACTTTGGGTTCAGTATTCAAATACGATTCAAAGTCTTGTTTTGAAATCAAAAATTTATAAAGAAGCGGACAGTATTTTTGCATACAGTGATTTCCACGGTGAAGTGGGTACGCTTTCTATTATTGAAGACGCGTTATTAAAGGGCAAAAAGGTCTATATGCCCAAGGTTCTTGATACTTTTGATGATAACGGAATGGCTTTCTTTCGCATCTATTCAACGAGTGAACTTATCTCAGGATTTAAAGGTATTAAGGAACCGGGCGGAAACGGTGAACGCGTTTTTGATCCCGATAAAGAATCCAATGATAAAAAATTAATGTTGGTGCCCGGCGTGGCTTTTTCATCGGATGGGTATCGAATCGGATACGGCCGGGGATATTATGATAAATATCTTGAGGGTAAGAATCAGTTTTTTAAACTCGGGCTTTCTTTTTCCATGCAGATTGTTGATGATATACCAAGTGAAATCCATGATATAAAGATGGATTTTGTGGTTACCGAAAATACAAAATTGCAGGAAATCAATAAATATAAATTTTAATTCATTTAACCTTTATGGTTATCTAATCACGACTGTTTTCGAGTAAAGATTACAGCGGAACGGAGATATATGTTAAATAACGAAGAAATCAGGCAGACACAATTTTTGGAACGTTTAACGGAAACAGTTTCCCAAAAAGAAATTGAACTCGGCAGAAAACTAACATGTCAGGTTACGAATTTCGGCTGCCAGATGAATGCAAGAGATTCCGAAAAGCTCTTGGGAATTTTGAAAGCCGCAGGCTTTCTGGAAACAGAGTCCGATGAGGCGGATTTTGTGATATACAATACATGTACGGTCAGAGATAACGCCAATCAGCGCGTATACGGACGTTTGGGCGCGTTAAAGCCGCTTAAGAAAAAGAATCCGAATATGAAGATTGCGTTGTGCGGTTGTATGACACAGGAAGCAAGCGCACTTGAAAAGATTAAGACAAGTTATCCTTTTGTGGATCTTGTTTTCGGAACACATAACATATTTGCTTTTGCAGAGCTTATGGTAAATATGTACGAGTCCGACAAACGAATTATTGATATCTGGGACAGTACGGACGTTATTGCCGAGAGACTTCCCGTTTCACGTAAATATTCGTTTAAATCCGGCGTCAATATTATGTTCGGCTGCAATAATTTTTGCAGTTACTGCATAGTACCTTATGTAAGAGGTCGTGAACGCAGCCGCAAGCCTTCGGAAATTATTGAAGAAATCAAACGGCTTCGCGACGATGGTGTACATGAAGTTATGCTTTTGGGACAGAATGTAAATTCTTATGGCAAAAATCTGGATGAGCCGATTTCTTTTTCTAAGCTTTTAAAAATGGTTGAAGAAATTGACGGTATTGACAGAATACGTTTTATGACTTCGCATCCCAAGGATTTAAGCGATGAACTTATTAAAACAATGGCTGAATCCACAAAGATTTGCAGGCATATTCACCTGCCGCTTCAATCCGGATCGACTGAAATTTTAAAGGCGATGAACCGCCGATATACAAAAGACGATTATCTTGCATTGGTGGAAAGAATACGCGCGGCAATGCCGGATATATCAATAACAACCGATATTATTGTAGGCTTCCCCGGTGAAACTTACGAAGATGTATTGGAAACGGTTGATGTTATTAAGAAAGCAATGTTTGACAATGCTTTTACTTTTATTTATTCCAAAAGAACCGGAACTCCTGCTGCATCGATGCCTAATCAGGTAGATGAAGAAACTGTTAAAAAGCATTTTGATATTGTCCTTTCAACGGTTCAGGAAACCGCCCGTATACGTACACAGCGTTTTGCGGGGAAAACTGTTCCAGTAATGTGCGAAGAGATTAATGAAGTTGACGAAAACTTCCTTGACGGCAGAATGTCATCGAACACGGTAGTGCATTTTAAGGGCGACAAATCCCTAATCGGCTCAATAGTTAATGTTAAACTTACAGAATTTCACGGTTTCTACTACGATGGAGAAATCGTTGAATAATGAAAGAAGGAATTGGTCATGGCAGATTTTACACCCATGATGGCTCAGTATCTTGAAACCAAAAAGGAATATAAGGATTGTATTCTTTTTTACAGACTCGGTGATTTTTACGAGATGTTTTTTGAAGACGCTGAAATAGCATCTAAAGAATTGGAACTGACATTAACAGGTAAATCCTGCGGTCAGGAAGAACGTGCTCCGATGTGCGGTGTTCCTTATCATGCAGTTGATACATATTTGAACAGACTCGTTAACAGAGGCTATAAAGTAGCCATATGTGAGCAGGTTGAAGATCCCAAGCTTGCAAAGGGGCTTGTTAAGCGCGAAGTTATCCGTATAGTGTCAAGAGGCACAAATTTGGATACTTCGTCGATGGATGAAAGATCCAATAACTTTCTTATGTGTATCTGTTATCTGGATAACGGTTCGGGTATTGCTGTTTCCGATATTACGACAGGTGACTTTTATTTAACGGAAGTTAAAGATGTTAAAGGTATTCTTGATGAGGTCGAGCGATACAGTCCTCGTGAAATTATATGCAACGAAGCCTTTATGATGTCGGACTTTCCGTTTGCCGCCATAAAGGATCGTTCTGATTTATCGGTTAATGCAATTGATTCACACCATTTTGACGAAAAAGAATGCAATAAAGCAATTAAGTCTCATTTTAAAGTAAACTCCGTTGAGGGTTTGGGACTTCTTGACTATAAATCCGGCACCATAGCTGCCGGAGCAATGCTTTCATATCTTTATGAGACGCAAAAAAATTCTCTTTCCAATCTGAATACGATTCATGCATACGATTCTACCAATTTTATGCATTTGGACAGTTCCACAAGGCGTAATCTTGAGCTTTGCGAAACGATGCGTGAAAAGCAGAAGCGCGGTTCGCTTTTATGGGTATTGGATAAAACCAAAACCGCTATGGGCGGCAGAACTTTGCGAAGTTATATTGAACAACCGTTACTTGATAAAGCCGAAATGGAAGAACGTCTTGATTTTGTGGAAGAGCTTTATAAAAATCCGGTTGACCGTGAAGAAATACGCGAATACCTAAACGAAGTTTATGACCTGGAGCGATTGCTCGGGAAAATTACGTACAAAACGGCTAATCCGAGAGATCTTATTGCTTTTAAGAATTCTTTATACATTCTGCCTCACTTAAAGAGTGTTCTTGAAAGTTTTGAATCAAAGATGGCACTTTCGGTTAATGAAGATATTGACACGCTTTCAGATCTTTACAGACTTATTGACGATGCAATTTTGGAAGAACCCGCAATTACGCTCAAAGAAGGCGGAATTGTCCGTGACGGTTACAGTGAGGATATTGACCATTTCAAAAAAGCAAAAACGGAAGGCCGTGACTGGTTGCTGGCACTTGAAGCCAAGGACAGGGAAAGAACCGGTATCAAAAATTTAAAAATAAAATATAACAAAGTATTCGGATATTACTACGAAGTTACAAATTCATTTAAAGATATGGTCCCTGCGGACTATATTCGCAAGCAAACCTTAACCAATGCCGAACGTTACACTACCCCCGAGCTTAAAGAAATGGAAGATTCCATTCTGAATGCGGAGGATAAGCTGTTCGGCCTTGAGTATGATGTCTTTTGTGATGTCCGTGATACGATTGCCGCTAATGTTAACCGCATATATCAGACATCCAAAGCTGTTGCGCGACTTGACGTTATAGCGAGTCTTGCGTATGTTGCCGAGCACAATAAATATGTACGTCCTACCTTAAACGAAAAAGGTGTTATCGATATTAAAGACGGAAGACATCCTGTTGTTGAAAAGATTATGGACGGCGGATTGTTTATTCCGAATGATACGAAACTTGATAACGACAAAAATTTAATCAGTGTAATTACAGGTCCCAATATGGCCGGTAAATCCACTTATATGCGTCAGGTAGCGTTAATTGTTCTTATGGCGCAAATAGGTTCTTTCGTGCCGGCAACAAAGGCCAATATAGGCATTGTTGACAGATTGTTTACGAGAGTCGGTGCATCGGATGACCTAGCAAGCGGACAGAGTACTTTCATGGTTGAGATGAATGAAGTCGCAAATATTTTAAGAAATGCTACCTCAAAGAGCTTACTGATTCTTGATGAAATCGGTCGCGGAACATCAACTTTTGATGGCTTAAGCATAGCATGGGCGGTTATTGAGCACATCAGCAATCGCAAGATTTTAGGCGCAAAAACTTTATTTGCAACGCACTATCATGAACTTACCGAGCTTGAAGGCAAAATAAGCAACGTAAACAATTACTGTATAGCCGTTAAGGAAAATGGTGAAGATATTGTTTTCTTACGTAAAATAATTCGTGGCGGAGCAGACAGAAGCTACGGTATACAGGTTGCACGTTTGGCAGGCATACCTGAAATTGTGTTAAACCGTGCCCGTGAAATTGCCGATCAGTTACAGGACAATGATATTACCGAGCGCATCCAGTCTATTTCGGTTAATTTTAAAAACGATTCCGTCAAGCCGCAAAAACAGGACGTTGATGATTATAATCAGATTTCACTTTTTGAAACTGTTAAAGACGAAGATGTGCTTAATGAAATAAAAGCGCTTGACCTTACAAATATTACCCCTCTGGATGCTTTAAATCAGCTTTCAAAGTTTCAGAGCATGCTAAACAATCGTTGGAAGGCATAAGTTAATATAAAATTACGATTATGAGTAAAATTGAACTTTTAAGTAACGAAACAATTGATAAAATTGCTGCCGGAGAAGTTGTTGAGCGCCCTTTAAACGTTGTTAAAGAGCTTATTGAGAACTCTGTGGATTCGGGCGCCACATCGATTACCTGCGAGATTAAAGGCGGCGGAATTGACCTGATTCGAGTTACCGATAACGGATGCGGCATTGAGGCAAAAGAATGTACTACGGCTTTTTTGCGCCATGCGACCAGCAAGCTTCGCACAATTTTCGATCTTGATACACTTTCTTCACTCGGATTTCGAGGTGAGGCGCTTTCATCCATAAGTGCCGTTTCGAAGACGGAAATGATTACAAAGGTTCGGGATTCGTTACTTGGTACGCATGTTGTTGTCGAAGGCGGCAAACTTACGGAGCAGTCCGAAATCGGTGCGCCGAACGGTACTACAATTATCGTAAGGCAATTGTTTTATAATGTTCCGGCAAGGCGTAAGTTTTTAAAAACAGCCACTACCGAAGGTGCAATGATCCAGGATATTATGGAAAAGTTTGCACTTTCCAATCCGGGAATTTCAATTCAGTTTATCAATAACGGAAAGACCGTGATATCAACAAGCGGTAACGGTTCCCCGAGGGATGTTGTATATCATATATTCGGGAAAGATGTTTACAATGCGCTTATACCTGTTGACTATTGTGTAAACGGATTGTCGGTTTCCGGTTTTACCGCAAGTGCCGATTATTCGTTTTCTGCCAGAAACGGTGAGCTTTTCTTTGTAAACGGCAGATTTGTAAAGGACAAAATAATTTCTTTTGCGATTGAAGAAGTATACAAAAAATATTTAATGCAGCACAGATTTCCGTTCTGCGTTCTTTTTATTGCAATTGCACCGGACTGTGTTGATGTAAATGTTCACCCTCAAAAACTAGAGGTGCGTTTTTCGGACAATGAATTTGTGCGTGAAAGCATCATAAAAGCCTTGGAAGGTGCATTTAACGCCAAAGAATTAATACCTGAGGTTTCTATTGAAGCCAAAGAATTAATATCTTATGCTTCAAACAATGAAAGAGTCGAAAGTTCTGCTGCCGTTGTAAAGGAATCCGAAACGCCCGCAACTTTCTTAAAAACAGCTGACAAGATAGAAAATACGGATTTGGTGGCATGCGAGTCGAGTAAATCTATAGATGATAATTGTAAAGACACTATGCAGGAACCGCCTGCGTTAAAGGTTAATGAGCGAAAACCGGAGCCTTTTGAAATTAACAGACGTGAAAATACCGTTTATGAAAAAGCACCCGAATTTGTGCAGGAAACATTGTTTGAAAAGAAACTGATTTCAGATGATGTAATTAAAAGATACCGAATAGTCGGTCAGGTATTCGATACTTACTGGCTGATAACGCTTGATGATGATTTGTATATAGTCGATCAGCATGCCGCTCACGAAAAGGTTAACTATGAAAACTTTGTTAAAGCCTACCGTGAAAAGGATGGCGTTTTTTCGCAGGAAATAATGCCGCCAAAAGTGCTTGATTTAACGGCAATGGAAGCCGAAACGCTTTTAAGATATATGGATATATTTCGCAAAGCCGGCTTTGAAATTGAAGAATTCGGATCCGGTTCTTTTGCAGTGCGAGGAGTACCTGTCGATACATACGGGGTTACCGAAAGAGACTTCTTTACACGGTTGTTAAACGAGCTTTGTGAAAAGGATTTTGTGTATGAGCCCGAAGTTGTGCTCGAAAAGCTTGCATCTATGTCTTGTAAAGCTGCCATAAAGGGCAATATGCAGGTTTCTGCCCCGGAGATGGAAGAACTTATGAATAAGCTCATGAAACTTGAAAATCCTTATAATTGTCCGCACGGAAGACCGGTTTTCATAAAGATTACCAAATATGAACTTGAAAAGAAATTTAAAAGGATAGTTTAAAAGGTAGGATAGTCTGATGGCTTTGAAAACACCTTTAATAATAATTGCAGGGCCTACAGCAGTCGGGAAATCCGAGCTTGCCGTTATGCTTGCAAAGCGTATCGGGGGCGAAATAATATCCGCCGATTCCATGCAGGTATATCGGGGAATGGATATCGGTTCGGCCAAAATTACCGAAGCCGAAATGCAAGGCATTAAACACCATCTTATTGATATTCTCGATCCGTTTGAAGAGTTTAATGTTGCTTTGTTTCAAGACCTTGCCCGTAAAGCCGTTAATGAGATAATCGCAGACAATCATATTCCCATTGTTTGCGGAGGCACAGGCTTTTATATACAGGCACTTTTATACGGAATAGACTTTGATGAATCAAGCGGAGAAATATCCGACTACCGTCGAATGCTTTTAAAAGAGCTTGAAAATAGCGGCCCGGAGGCTTTATACGGTAAGCTTTTAGCCATAGATCCCAAATCGGCAGCGATTATTCACAAAAATAATACCAAACGCGTTATTAGGGCATTGGAATTTTTTAATGAAACAGGACGTTCAATCAGCGATCACAACAGTGAAATGCGTGAAAAAGAAAGTGAATTTAACGCCGCATACTTTGTGCTTAACGATGAAAGAGCGCTTATATATCAAAAAATTGATATGCGTGTAGACAAAATGCTTGAAAACGGTCTTGTTAAAGAAGTTGATGCCTTAAAAAGGCGAGGGCTTTCACGCGACAACATTTCCATGCTGGGGCTTGGCTATAAAGAAATACTTGACTATTTGAACGGGATTATCACATTGGATGAAGCGGTTTACCTTATTAAGCGTGATTCCAGACATTTTGCGAAACGTCAGCTTACATGGTATAAACGTGAGCGTGATACGATATGGCTCAACAAAAAAGATTTTGACTATGATTATGATAAAATATTAAGCTATTGTGTTGCTGTATTAAAAGAAAAAGAAATTGTTTAAAGGAAAGAAGATATATGGAAAAAATTAATGTATACAAAGAGATGGGCATATCCGATAAGGTTTTCAATATGGGGGAAGCTATATGTGATTCTTTAAAGGCTCGTTTCGCAAGGATTGACGAGATTGCTGAAATGAATCAGTTAAAAGTGTTGAACGCTTTTCGTAAAAACAATGTAAGCGAAGCCTGCCTGATGGGTACCACGGGATATGGTTATAACGATTTGGGACGTGAAACGCTTGAGAAAGTTTATGCAGATATTTTCCATACCGAAGATGCGCTTGTACGTCCTCAGATAACATGCGGCACACATGCGCTTGCACTTGCTTTAATGAGTAATTTGCGCCCCGGCGATGAATTGTTATCGCCCGTAGGTAAACCATACGACACCCTTGAAGAAGTAATCGGGATACGTGATTCTGTCGGCTCTCTTAAGGAATACGGGATTTCTTACAGCCAGGTGGATTTATTGCCCGGTGACAAATTCGATTATGACAACATTAAAAAAGCCATTAATGCTAAAACAAAGTTAGTAACAATTCAAAGATCAAAAGGTTATCAGACGCGTAAAACATTTTCGGTTACCGAAATCGGCGAGTTGATTTCTTTTGTTAAATCCGTAAAGCCCGATGTTATATGTATGGTTGATAACTGTTACGGTGAATTTACGGAATGTATTGAACCTTCGGATGTAGGCGCGGATATGGTAGTAGGTTCCCTTATTAAGAATCCGGGGGGCGGTCTTTGCCCTATCGGCGGTTACATTGCCGGTAAGCGTAAATGCATCGAAAATGCGGCATTCAGGCTCACAAGTCCCGGACTCGGGCGTGAAGTGGGTGCTTCGCTCGACGTATTAAGAAATTTTTATCAGGGAATTTTCCTGTCCCCTACTGTTACCGCAAGTGCATTAAAAGGAGCTGTTTTTGCGGCAAATATTTATGAAAGTCTTGGGTTTAAAGTAGTTCCCGACTCAAAAGAAGAAAGACATGATATTATCCAGGCGGTTTCTTTTAACGATCCCGAAAAACTTATTGCATTTTGTGAGGGAATTCAGTTTGCGTCACCGATTGATTCTTTTGTGACGCCGGAAGCCTGGGATATGCCTGGCTATGACAGTAAAGTAATTATGGCTGCAGGTACCTTTGTATCCGGGGCAAGTATTGAACTTTCGGCAGACGGACCGCTTCGCGCGCCTTTTGCGGCATATTTTCAGGGTGGTATAACGTGGCCGCATGTTAAGTTTGGCATTTTGAATACAGTACAACGACTTTACGACAAAAATCTTATTTAGATATTTTTTACTACAAATAGGTCGCCTTTTATGTTAATATTAGAAGGCAGTTTTGCGTGGGGCGATTCTGAAAGGAACTATGAATAAATTATCTTTACACGATTCAGGTTGCGATTTGCCGCAACAGTTGAAGCCTTTCGAGCGCATGGAAGCTTTGGGGGTTTCGAGCCTTTCGGACTGCGAGCTTTTAGCCATGCTTTTGCGAAGCGGCACTAAAGACAACAATGTACTGAGCATTGCTTGTAATATTATGGATATGCCGTATGTTAAGCTGTTTGGTCTGCCCGGTTTGTTAAGGTATAGTCGCGAGGATTTTCGTAAAATCCCCGGAATTGGACTTGTCAAGAGCGCTCAGCTTGAATGTTTCTTTGAACTTTCAAGGCGTATTCGCAAGGCACCGGTTAAAGAGAGGTTTTCTTTTTCCGATGCAGCGTCAATCGCAGATTGCTATATGGATGAGTTCAGAAGCTTAAGTGTTGAAAAGGTGCTGGTACTTTTTCTTGACAATAAAGGCAGGTTAATTAATGAATCAACCTTAAGCACGGGCTCTGCCAACGCAAGCTTTGTACCGATGCGGGAGATATTTGTAAAAGCCTTAAAGGTTAATGCCATATCTTTTGTGGTTATGCACAATCATCCGGCAGGGGATCCCAATCCCAGTCAGGAAGATCGTAAGGTGACGCTTTCGATAGCGTCCGGAGCATCGTTATTGGGGCTTACGCTTTCAGACCATATTATTATCGGAGATAACCGTTACTTTTCTTTTAAAGAACATGGTTACATATAGGAGGTTTATTTTGAACAATTATGCATTCGGTATCGACCTTGGTACCAGCAATATTCGAATTTACAATTATCAGGACGATTCAATCCTGATGGAAAAGAATATGATTGCCATCGAAAATAAAAAGAATGTCTTTGCATATGGCGATGATGCTTATGAAATGTATGAGAAGGCGCCCGGTAATATAGTTATTTCACATCCGCTTTCAAACGGCGTTATTGCTGACATCAAGAACATGGAAACGCTTGTACATTTTTATATTAATAATTTCTTCAAGGGCAGCATCAAGCCCGCAGACTATTATATTGCGGTTCCGACAGACGTTACCGAAGTTGAAAAGCGTGCTTTTTATGATTTGGTAAAGGAAAGTAACATCAAGGCCAAGAAAATCATGGTTGTTGAAAAAGCGCTTGCCGATGGTCTTGGAATGGATATCGATGTTAAAAATTCGCAAGGTGTTTTGGTAGTTGATGTAGGTTATGAGACTACCGAAATCTCGATTTTGTCACTGGGCGGAATTGTTTTGAGCCGATTAATCAAAACCGGCGGTTTTAAGTTCGATGAGGCCATTAAAGCTGCCGTTCGTAAAGATTTCTCACTTTTTATAGGCGGCAAGACATCCGAATGCGTAAAGATAAATCTAAAAACATTAGAAGAAGAAGGCAAGAACGCTATAGTTTACGGTCGTGATATTGTGGCAGGTCTTCCCGTTGAGCGTGAGATTACAATCGAGACGGTTAATGCGGCTTTGGAAGAGCACTTTGACAATATTATCGATAACATTAAAGTTATTCTTGAGAGAACCCCTCCGGAACTGTCCGCTGACATTTATCGTCACGGAATATACCTTACCGGCGGCGGCTCAATGGTTAACAAGCTTGCCGAAAAGATTGCAAACGGTACCGGCTTAAAAGTTAACCTGGCAGAGACCCCCGAACATACCGTTGTGCTTGGATTATCCAAAATCATTAAGGATGACAGCTTCAAATCTGTTGCCTACTCAATAGAAGGAATGGGTAAATGAGTCCAATCTTAAAGAAAAAAGGAGAAAAATTTACCGTACCCGGTAAATATCTCCTTTTTGTTTTAACAATTATATGTTGCATAATGCTGATAGTTACCTTTGCAACCGAAGCATTGAATATTCCCTTTAATTCGACCGTGAGCTATCTTATTGTCCCCTACGAGCGCGGTATTTCCGCTATCGGAAGACACCTGGCGGCCAAAAAGGATGAGCTTGTTAACATTACCGAGCTTATTTCGGAAAATGAAGATTTAAAAGCAAGAATTGCGGAGCTTGAGTCCGAGAATACAATCCTTTTGCAGGATAAATACGAGCTAAGTACGTTAAGGGATTTATTTAAGCTTGATGAAGCCTACGAAGCATATGAAAAAACCGGTGCCCGGGTTATTTACAGAGATTCGTCCAACTGGTTTCCCGCGTTTATAATAGATAAAGGCTCCGATGACGGTCTTTCTCTTGACATGAATGTAATTGCCGGAAGCGGTTTGGTGGGGCGCATTACCATGCTTGGCAAAAACTGGAGTAAAGTAACCACAATAGTTTCCGATGGCATGAATGTAAGTGCGACTGCACTTTCTTCGAACGATAATCTTATTGTTTCGGGCTCGCTTAAATTAATAAATTCAGGTGTTATTTCATTTTCGCAGCTTCTTGACAAAGAAGATTACGTTTCAATCGGTGATAAAGTTGTTACCAGTAACATAAGCGATAAGTTTATGCCGGGTATACTGATAGGTTATATAAGTGAGATATATTCAGACTCCAATAACCTCACAAAATCAGGTTACATTATTCCGGTTGTAGACTTTGAGCATATCGATGAAGTCTTAATTATTCTTGATAAGAAGCAGACAATCACAGACAAAGACATGGAGGAAGCCGTTACGGCCGAAACGCTTAATTGAGAAGATTCTTAACTACGGTTTTTATATTAATAACTGCCTTTGTGCTTCAGGGAACTTTGTTTTCATATCTGAATCTTGGGAATACATGCCCTAATCTTTTATTGATTTTGTCGGTTTCTTTAGGTTTGATGCGGGGACGTAAAACAGGTTTGCTGACCGGTTTTTTTTCAGGCCTTTTAATTGATATATTCTTTTCGTCTTATATAGGTTTTTTTGCGCTTTTATTAATGTATCTGGGATATTTCGGCGGAGCATTTCACAGAGTGTTCTTTGCCGATGATATTAAACTTCCGCTTACACTTATATTTACCACAGATATGATTTACGGTTTTATCTGTTATTTGTTCTTTTTCCTTTTAAAGGGTGATTTAAACATTTCTTTTTACCTGATGAACATTTGCATACCCGAATGTGTATATACGGTTCTGATTGCGATACTGTTTTATCCCATATTAAGATGGATTAACCGGTTACTTGAAGCCGGCGAAAGAAAGAGGGCCAAGAAATTTGTTTGAGAAAGTAAAAGCATTTTTTCAAAGCTTAATACAGACTCGTGTTATATATCTTTTTATTGTTTTTTTTGCATTCTTTGTTATTCTGGTCTTGAAAATTTTCAATCTTCAAATTGTTAACGGAGAAGACTACCTTAACAACTTTTCACTAAAGAGTAAAAAAGAGCGCACCATTGAAGCACCCCGTGGCAACATATACGATGTAAACGGGGTTTTACTTGCGTACAATGAATTGGCGTACACTGTTAAAATAGAGGATGTTTACGAATCGGGTTCATCCAAAAATTTTCTTCTTAACCGTACAATTCGTAAAGTTATCGAGATTCTTGAAAGAAACGGCGATACGATTGAAAACGATTTTAAAATAGCGGTTGATGCTGAAGACAATTACTATTTTACGGTATCCGGGACATCACTTCTGCGTTTTAAAGCAGATATATACGGATATGCTTACATTGATGATTTGAAATATTCTCAAAGTGAAGCGACCGCTGATGAGATGATGGAATATCTGACCGGCAAATCCCGCTATAATGTTGATACCGAAAATCTGTCAAAGGATATGATTTTGAAAATCGTTGCAATAAGGTATCGTATGAGCCTGAATACATATCAGAAATATATTACAACAACTATTGCAACAAACATTTCCGATGAATCGGTTGCCGCAATATACGAAAACAGCGATATTCTTGATGGTGTCACGATTGCCGAAGATACCATAAGAGTGTATCCGAGCGGCATGTATACATCCCAGATAATAGGATATACAGGACGTATTTCGTCTGAAGAATACAGTGAATATTCTCAAAACGATTCTTCATATACCATAAACGATATTGTAGGTAAAACCGGTATTGAAAAAAGTATGGAGTCGGTTTTGCGCGGTGAAAAGGGATCCGAGACAGTATACGTAGACACGCTCGGCCGTGTTTTGATGTCTGAAAATTATAAAGAAGCGATTGCCGGAAACGATTTATATCTTTCAATCGATTCCTCACTTCAGGAATCCGTATATCATATTTTGGAGCAGAAACTTGCAGGTATTATCCTTAAAAAGCTTCGTAACACCAAGGAATTTAAACTTGATGCAGGACAGTCCTTATCAAGTTCCACATTATACATCCCTATATATGACGTATATTATGCGTTATTTAATAATGCCGTTATTGATATAGATCATTTTGAAACAACAGATGCCTCTGAAAATGAAACCTTGGCATATCAGGCGTTTCTTAATAAAAAGAATGCTGTATTTGACCGGTTAAAAAGTGAACTTACCGACAAAAAAACTGTATATAAAAAGCTTACAACCGAATATCAGGTATATGAAAACTATCTTGAAGATATTTTGCTTAATACAAATATTTTAATGAGCGATTCAATAAATTATTCCGATTCGACATATAACGATTGGGCGGTTAATGAGACAATTTCTCTTTATGACTACATACAATATGCTATTTCAAAAAACTGGATCGATAATGATAAGCTTTCGCTGAAAGGAGCCTATTCGGATTCGGGTGAAATATATTCGGCAATTGTTGATATTCTTTTCAAAAAATTATATGCCGACAAAAATTTTGACAGAATCTTATATAAGTATACCATTAAAGATAATTTGATTACGCCCAAAACAGTATGTAACATTTTAATCGATCAAAACCTTGTCAGTCTTTCGGATGATGAAAAAGTATCCTGGTCGCAAAACAAGCTGTCACCTTATCAGTTTATGTATAACAGGATTTCAAACCTTGAAATCACACCTGCCCAGCTTGCACTTGACCCTTATTCGGCGTCTTGCGTAATCACCGATGTAAATAACGGAAAAGTACTTGCAATAGTTTCATATCCCAGCTATGACAACAATTATCTTGCCAACGGTGCGGATGCTGAATATCTTAGCAAAATTTTGAATGATAAATCGCTTCCGATGTTAAATTATGCCACACAACAACGTACGGCACCCGGTTCGACATATAAAATGGTTACGGCTGCTGCCGGTTTAACCGAAGGAGTTATTACTCCCAAAACATTAATAACATGTACCGGTTCTTTTGAAGTTGTAAATGATATTCATACATGCTGGATATATCCCGGTCGCCACAATGCCTTAAATGTCACAAATGCTTTAATGCATTCATGTAACTGTTTCTTTTATGAAGTGGCTTACAGGCTGTCTCTTTCCGAGAACAAAAGATACGACAGTGATTTAGGTATTGAAAAGCTTACAAAATATGCGGATATGTTTGGCTTAACCGATAAATCCGGCGTTGAAATAGAAGAGTATTCACCTATAGTTTCAACGGCATACTCGGTTCCCTCGGCAATCGGGCAAGGCTCCAATTCATTTACAACCGTCGGTATTGCAAGGTATGTAACCGCGGTCGCAAACAGCGGTACCGTTTACGATCTTACTCTTTTGGATAAATTATGTGATTCCAATGGATTGGTGTTAAAATATTACGATGCAAATGTTCGCAATACAATCGAGCTTAGCGATTCAACCTGGGATGTTATCCATTCGGGAATGCGTAAAGTTGTTGAATCCAAGAGCTATTTTAAAAATTTCAAACTGGCTTTTGCCGGAAAGACAGGTTCTGCCCAGCAAGCTAAGAATAAAGCAGACCATGGTTTGTTTGTGTGCTATGCACCTTATGAAAATCCTGAAATTTCAATTTCGTTACGTATTGCAAACGGATATACATCAGAATATGTTGCTGATACCACACTTGATATCTTAAAGCTTTATTTTGATATTGAAGATGAAGAAGACATTGTTACCGGTAACGCTGCATCAATTAACGTTACAACAATTTCCGGTGACTAAAGAAAGGCAAAAATGGCTAAAGGTATTGTAATCAAAAGTTTTTCCAACGGTATAAAAGTTTTTTTGAATGAAGAAGATTCTTTTGAGGAAATTGTCGAAAATGTTTCCTGCAAATTTAACGAATCCAAAAGTTTCTTTAAGGGCAGCAAAATTGCCATATATTTTGAGGGAAGGCATCTAAGCGATAATGAAGAAAAATACCTCATTCGCTCAATAGAAGAGGCCGGTGAGCTTACAATCCTTTATTTGATAAGCAATGATTCGGCTGTCGGTGAAAACTACAAAAAGGCAATCGATGCACCTTGCGCAAATACAATAACAAGTGATTTGTTTGGTAAATTAATACTTGGAGGCATAAAACGCGGAGAGCGCCTTGAAACCGAAAGCGGTGCGGTGATTATGGGAGATATTGAGCCCGGTGCAATTTTGGTAACCGGGGGCAGTGTGGTGGTGCTTGGCGGAATTTACGGCACAGTTAAAGTCAGTCCTTATGAAAATCCTGAAAAATACTTTGTTGCCGCCAACGATTTCTCGTGTGAAAAGCTTGTAATCGGCAATGCTTTATATATGCCTCACGAAAAATCAAAGTGGGTTATTAAGCCCAAAATGCAATCTAAGATTGCATATATTGCAAACGAACGTATTGTTGTTG
The DNA here is from genome assembly GCA_045617045.1 of Lachnospiraceae bacterium. Lineage (GTDB taxonomy): Bacteria > Bacillota > Clostridia > Lachnospirales > Lachnospiraceae > UBA1258. Next base: position 9,691 of record JAZLHV010000018.1, on the reverse strand, counting down.
AAAATATTTCGTGTGATACTTTGAAAGAAGTATCCGCGTGCCTTATGAAAGAAAAATAATGTTTAAGAATCTATCGATTAAGGATTACGATTTTAAATTAATATTTTTTGTCGTTGCTTTGAATGTATGCGGACTTTTGGCAGTAAACAGCGCTAATTCCGCTAATTTTCAGAAACAGCTTTTAGGTTCGATACTCGGCTTCTTTTTAATGATTGTATTATCATTTATGGATTTGAAGCTGATTATTAAGTTTAATTGGCTGTGGTATCTTATCAATCTGGCGCTTTTGATTGCGGTTGAAATTGCCGGCTCGACCGGTGGCGGCTCTCAGCGGTGGTTTAACATCGCAGGCATTACTTTTCAGCCCTCGGAAACATGTAAGATATTTTTGATTGTTATTTTTGCGGGCTTAATTAACAAATACCATGATAAGGTTAACAATATTTTGTTTTTAGTTACCTATTTTTTGCTCGCTGCAATCCCTTTATATTTAGTTTATGAACAGCCCGACTTTTCGACTACGATTGTTTTGGTGATACTGATTATTTCAATTCTCTTTGTGGGCGGTATCGCTTTTAAGTACATTTTGGCTGCACTTGCGGTTATGGTGCCGACTTTGATTGTTTTTTTGAGTATAGTACTTAAAGAAAGTCAGACGTTGATAAATGATTATCAGCGGAATCGAATTATGTCATTTATTTATCCCGAGAAGTATGCTGACCTTGCTTATCAGCAAAACAATTCCGTTATTGCAATAGGATCGGGATGTCTTACCGGTAAAGGACTTAATAATAACATAATCAGTTCTTTGAAAAACGGAAATTATATTATTGCTCCCGATACCGATTTTATTTTTGCGGTTATCGGAGAGGAAACCGGTTTTGTAGGTTCGTTTATTGTTATTTTACTGATATTTTTAATTGTGTTTGAATGTTTGAAAATTGCAAGAACCTCACCGGATGTCTCGGGGCGGGCAATTGCGGCCGGAATGGCGTCGTTAATCGGTTTTCAGGCATTTTTCAATATTGGCGTGGCAACGTTTCTTTTGCCAAATACCGGTCTTACACTTCCTTTTGTGAGTTACGGACTTACGTCTTTGGTAAGTTCTTATATAGGCATGGGATTCGTGCTTAATATTAAACTTAATTCACATAGCGAAAAGAATAGAAAAAATAAGCAGGAAGTCTTTGAATTAAATTAAAAATACGTTATAATGTATTATATATGGGGTTAAGTAGTACATATTGATTCAAGTGGAGGTTTTCCTTTATGAATATCGCATTAATAGCACATGATGCCAAGAAGAAACTCATGCAAAATTTCTGTATTGCATATAGAGGTATTCTTAGCAAAAATGACTTGTTTGCGACCGGTACAACCGGACGTTTGATTGAAGAAGTTACAAACCTTAATGTCCATAAATATCTTGCCGGTCATCTTGGCGGAGAGCAGCAGATTGGTGCACAGATTGAGCACAATCAGATTGACCTTGTTATTTTCTTAAGAGATCCTTTAACACAAAAGACACATGAACCGGATGTCAGCAATCTGATGAGATTGTGTGACATGCACAATATTCCCCTTGCTACAAATCTTGCAAGTGCAGAGTTGTTGATTAAATCCCTTGACCGTGGAGATCTTGAGTGGCGTGAAATGTACAAGTAAATTTTGGGCGTACATACTTATATTTGCTATTATGGCATCCTTACTTACAGCCTGTGCAGATGAGGCTTCTTTAAGGATGCCTTTTTGTGACTTTGAAAAGATATCTCAATCGGAAAATCTTTCAATCGGGAAAACCGGTACGATGATTGCACCTTTTGCCGAGGACTTTTGTGTTTTTGCCGGCGAACATACGGACTTGTTTTCCATTCCAGATTCACAGTCCGGTATTTTGGTTGATATGTCCGACAACGAAGTTGTTTTCAGCGAAAATGCATTTGAAGAGCGAGGACTTGCCAGTATCACTAAAGTTATGACGGCATATATTGCCCTCAAAATGTGCGATTTGGACGAGATTATCACATGTACTAACGAAGTTTCCGAGATAAAAGTATCCGATGCGGTTGTATTGGGGCTTAAAAAGGGCGATCAGCTTACCATAGACCAGGCTTTAAGGTTGTTTCTTTTGTCATCATACAATGATGTTGCCATTGCCATTGCCTGCCATATCAGCGGTACTGAGGCTGCATTCGCGGAGCTTATGAACGAAGAAGCTTATCGCTTGGGGTGTACTCACACACATTTTTCTGATTCAAACGGTCTGTCTGAAGATAATCATTATACAACGGCGTATGATATGTATCTTATTTTTAAAGAAGCTATAAAAGATGAAATATTTTATGAAATAATTTCATCTAAATCATATTCGACCACGTATACCGACAAAAACGGCAAAGCGGTTAATGCTTCTTCAAGCAGCACCAATCAATATTTCCGCGGAACATATGCCATACCTGAAAATGTTACGATTATCGGAGGCAAAACAGGCACCACAACAGAGGCCGGTTATTGCCTGTGCTTACTTGTAAGAGATCGTTACGCAAATCCGTACATAGCTATTATTTTCGGCGCCGATTCCCGCAATAATCTTTATTCTGAAATGACTTCATTACTTGATATTATTGAGTAAATCTTTATATATATTATAGATTTTTAAGACATATATATCTTGTATTTTGATGACTCATAATATATAATTTTATTAACGCGAAAGCGATTAAGAATTTGGAGGGTTTACAATGGTACAGTTAATTATAGGCGAAAAGGGCAAGGGCAAAACAAAGCACCTTCTCGACAAAGTTAATACCGAAGTAAAGACCGTATCGGGTAACATCGTTTATTTGGACAAGAGCGCTAAGCATATGTATGAGCTTAACAACAAAGTTCGTCTCATCGATGTATCCGATTATTTTATTGATAATGTGAGTGAATTCGTTGGATTTGTTTGCGGTATTATTTCTCAGGATCATGATCTTGAGCAAATGTACTTTGACAGTTTCTTCCCGATTTCCAAGTGTGAAGAGAGTGATTTTGAATCCGTTATCCTTAAACTTAATGATATTAGTAACAAATTTGGTCTTGATTTTGTAATCGTTGCTTCTGTTACCGAGGACAAGTTACCCGCATCGTTAAAGGATTTCGTAATTATTTCCTTGTAATTCACAGATTTAAGACCCTGACCGATGGTCGGGGTCTTTCTTTTTGAAAAGAATATTTTTTTGAGTGCAGAATCATTATTCTGTATTTTGTGTTTGGAGATTTATGGCTTCTAAGGATAATACTATAAAATTTCATAAGAGAATAAGGATTAACCTTGGGCTTGTAATCTTTATCATTATTTTTATCTATGTATGCGTGTGTTTGTACATCAGCAACAATCAGGTAAAAATCGAAGGCTTTCAGGTTAAAAAAGGCGTCTTGTCCGAAAACCGCATTTATTCCGGTATTGCCATCCGCGATGAGCATGTTCTTTATTCCAATCATTCCGGCTATATCAATTATTTTGTACGCGAAGGTGAAAAGGCCGGTTACAATAATCTGATTTATTGCATTGATGAAACCGGTAAATTTTCTGACATATTTTCAAAAGATCCCACTGACAATCTTACGTTAAATGATGCCGAACTTGCTTCGATGAAGCAGGAGTTTAAGCTTTTTGCCAAATCATTTGATGAAACGAATTTTTCCGATGCGGTTTCTTTTGAAAAGAAAATAAACAATCAGCTTTCAATGATTGAAAACCGCAAAGTGCTGCTTGACATTGACAGGCTTAAGGCAATGCACGTAAACGATATAATCGATTATGTTCGCTTATATGATTCCGGCGTAATTTTGTTCTATAAAGACGGTTACGAAGAAATGATTGCTTCGGATTTGTCACTTGATGATTTTGATGAATCCAAATATTATGCAAAAACCGTTCTTAATGACGATCTGGTTGAAGTGGGTTCTTTTGTATGCAAATACATATATGATGAAAACTGGTCTATTGTAATTAAAGTTCCGAACAGTGAAGTCATGAAAATTACCGCAGATGAATATGTTGATGTCTTGTTCACCAAGAACCAGACTCATTCCTGGGGAAAAGTTAAGCTTATAAATACGTATGACGATTACTCAATGATTGAATTGTCATTTACAAACTCGATGGTTAATTTTTGCACTGACAGGTTTGTGGAAATCGAGCTTATACTTGAAGAAGATACGGGACTTAAAATTCCAAATTCCGCAATTACCGCTAAAAACTTTTTTACAATCGATAAAGAATTTGTGTCTGTAGGGCTTAATCTGGGCGCTTATTCGGTGAGCCGAAGCGAAATGGGAGAAGGTGGTGAAAGCTCCATTAAAGAAGTTGAGATTACTGTGGTAAAAGAAGATGACGACTTTTATTACGTAGATCCGTCTTCACTTTCTTACGGTGATAAACTTATTCGCAAAGATGCCGTTTCAACGGAGTCCAAGAATGCACTTATTGTAGGCTCCATGCAGCCTCTCGAAGGAGTTTACTGTATAAACAAAGGTTATACCGAGTTTAAACGTGTTGAAGCATTATATGCCAACGCAGAGTACACTATTATAAAAAGCAACTCAGCGTACGGCTTGAGAGAATATGATTTTGTGGCACTGGATGCAAGAAGTGTTGAGGAGAATCAATTTGTAAATTAGGTCTGAGTATATGAATACGATTGCAAATAATTTGAAAACCGTCAAAGAAAAAATAAATAACGCTTGTCGCGTTTCGGGGCGAAAAGAATCATCTGTTACGCTTATTGCCGTCAGTAAAACAAAACCTATCGAATATCTTAAGGCAGCCTATGATTGCGGCATTCGTGATTTCGGAGAAAATAAAGTTCAGGAGATTTTGGATAAAATCGACAAAATGCCGCCGGATACTCGCTTTCATATGATTGGCCATCTGCAGAAGAACAAAGTTAAATATATTGTCGGAAAAGTTTTTTTGATACATAGCGTAGACTCATACGAGCTTGCCGAAGTTATTTCAAAAGAATCCGTAAAAAGAAATGTAACAACAGACATTTTGATAGAAGTTAATGTCTCCGGCGAAGCTACAAAGTATGGCTGTTCCGTTAATGAAGCCGAAAGTCTTGTAAGGCGCATCAGTCTTTTGCCTAACATTAAAGTTAAAGGCTTTATGACAATTGCACCATATGTAGAAGACGGCAGTGAAAATCGTCAATATTTTGCGTGTCTTAAGCAATTAAGCATTGACATAAACTTACAAAACATTGATAATATTAGTACTGATATTATATCAATGGGTATGACTGTCGACTATGAGGCTGCCGTTATTGAGGGCGCCACATATGTACGTGTCGGTACAGCCATTTTTGGGGAAAGAAATTATACTTAAAGGAGATTCCAAAGATGGGAGTTTTTGATAACATTTACAACAAACTTAAGATAGGCGAGCCGGAAGAGGACTTTGACGATTATGATGATTACGAGGAACCCGAGTCTGATGCAAAAGTTCCCGAAGTAAAAGAAGAGCCTGTGTCAAAAGTTCGTTCTTTTGAACGTAAACCTTTACAACCTGCTCCCAGAAAGAAGGTTTCAATGAGCGATTCATCTTTACGTGTTTTTAAACCCAAGGCATTTGATGAAGCCAAGGAAATTGCTGAGACATTACTTAACAATTACATTGTTCTTTTGAACTTTGAAGGCGTTGATATTGCTGTTTCGCAGCGTATCCTTGATATCATTACCGGCGCCTGCATTGCAATAAACGGTAATCTTCAGAAACTTTCCAATTACATTTTTATTGCAACACCTTCAAATGTTGATGTTTCCGGAGAATTTCAAGATACCTTAAGCGATGCTTTTGATTCTTTATAAAACAATGAATCCTGTCGGTTATGACAGGATTTTTTTGCCTGTTTGATTTTATTTAAATGTATTCCCCCAATCGGGATACGGAATGGAGATTTTTGTGAATATTGTTCCCGTAAATGTCAAAAAAGCATGCGATTACAATATATGTATCGATGAATCATTCGATGCTTTTAAAGATGTACTGTCGGAATCACTTTCGGATGCTTCAAATGTACTGATTATAACCGATGATACCGTTAAAACGCTCTATTTGACCGAATTTGAGAAGATTATACCCACAGGCGTAAATGTATACTCTTTATCGTTTAATCCCCGGGAAGCGCTTAATAGCTTCGATAATCTTTCAACAGTCCTTGAATTTTGCACCGGTAAGAATTTTTCATGTAAAGACATGCTTATTGCCCTTGGCGGCGGTACGGTTTCCGATCTTACAGGCTTTGCCGCAAGCATATACAAACGCGGTATAGGATATTGTATTGTACCCACAACATTATTATCCATCGTTGACGCTTCAATCGGCGGTAAAACCACCATTGATTATAAAGGCATTAAGAATGTACTGAGTGCTTTTTATATGCCCAAGCTTTCCCTGGTGGCGCTTGATACATTAAATTCTCTTTCCGAACGTCAATTTTACTCGGGCTTTTCGGAAATTATGAAAATTGCAATAATATCAGATGCAAAGTTTTATGAATGGCTTGTTGAAAATATGTATGAGATAAGCGAAAAGAATCCCGAAGCTATACTTGAAATGGTATCTAAAGCAACAACATTAAAGAAAACAATTGTTGAAAAGGATCCTTTTGAGAAAAAAGAACGTGTTCTTTTGAATTTAGGGCATACCGTAGGGCGTGCTCTCGAAATTTATTTTGACGGCAAATATTCGCATGGTGAATGTGTAGCTTTGGGAACTGTAGCGGAAGCGTTTATTTCCTATAAAGCCGGGCTTTTGAAGATGGAAGAGTACTACGAAATTCGCGATATGTTTGTTCCTTTCAATCTTCCCATATCAATTACGGTGAATAAAGCCGATTATCCTGCAATTTACGAGTATATGCTTAATGACAAAAAGAATGTCATAGACATGGTTCTTGTTAAAAAAATCGGTAAATGTGAATTTGCCGAAAATATATTCAAAGAACAGATTTATGAAGCTCTTGATGAGCTCAATTTTGATGAGAAGGAATAGAAATTGAATTCAAAAAACGTCAGTAAACGCAAAATATTAATATTGGATTTAGTGATGCTGATAGTTTCCGTTGCTCTTGACAGGATTGGCAAAATCTATGCCTATCAAAGGCTTAAAGAGCACCCTTCGGTGTCTGTTATTAAAGGTATTCTTGAATTGAAATATCTGGAAAATACAGGTGCTGCCTTCGGATTGCTTAAGGGGCAAAATGCATTCTTTATACTGGTAACACTCGTTATGTTCAGCGCGATTTTGTATGTAATCTTAAAATCGCCCGGTAAATCAAAATACATACCTCTTAACATCTACATAAGCCTTATATTGGGCGGTGCTGTCGGAAATGTTGTGGACCGGTTAATTTATGGTTTTGTAATTGACTTTATTTATTTTGATTTTATCAATTTCCCTATATTCAATATTGCGGATGCATTTGTGATGCTTTCAACCATTTTACTTGTTTTAAGCCTCTTGTTTTATTACAAGGAAGTTGATTTGTACTTTTTAATGTTTAAAGAAAAGAAGCTTAGAGATATAAATAATTAAGGTGTTTATGAAGAAATATTGCCTTACCGTTTCTGATATGGATGAGTCTGAGCGTATTGACAAATACTTGTCATCGCTTATACCTGAATTATCCAGAACCTTTATTCAAAAGCAAATTGAATACGGTAATCTATGCGTTAACGGCAAACCCGTTAAATCAAATTACAAAGTTAAGGCAGAAGATAACGTTATATTTAACACGCCGGATTCCGTTATCCCGGATATCGTTGCCGAAAACATTCCGATTGATATAGTTTATGAAGATAATGACGTATGTATTGTCAATAAGCCTCGCGGAATGGTGGTACACCCTTCACACGGGCATTATACAGGTACATTGGTAAATGCGCTTCTTTATCATTTGGCGGGGCGTTTAAGCGGTATAAACGGAGTGTTAAGGCCCGGTATAGTGCATCGTATTGATAAAGACACCTCCGGACTTTTAATTATATGCAAGAACGATATTTCACACCAAAATATTGCAATGCAGTTAAAAGATCACAGTTGCAATCGTGTATATCATGCTATTGTTCACGGTAATTTTGATAAAGAAGAGGGGAGTATTTCCGGTAACATCGGAAGATCGCCCGTCGATCGCAAGAAAATGGCTGTAGTGCCCGAAAAAGAAGGAAAGCCTGCAATAACGCATTATAGAGTGCTAAAACAGTATGACGGATATTCATATGTTGAGCTTAAACTTGAAACGGGTCGCACACACCAGATAAGAGTTCACATGGCAAATATCGGGCATCCGTTAATGGGAGATCCTTTGTATTGCTGCAAAAATGAACCGGTAAAGACCCAAGGTCAAATGTTGCATGCTAAAACAATCGGTTTCGTAAGCCCTACAACGCACGATAGACTTGAGTTTGATTCTGTAATTCCCGATGATTTTGCGAAATGTTTACGGTATTTGGAGGATGGTTTACATAAGTAAATTATGTAAACATATAATTGCGCAAAACCTTGAATTTTTTGACAATTTATGATATTATCAAAAAAAGGAGGCTTTCTTTATGAATACTATAATTACGATTGGCCGTGAATACGGGTCAGCCGGTCATGAAATCGGCGAGAAAATTGCAAATTATTTTAATATTCCTTTTTGTGATAAGGAAATATTAAAGAGAGCTGCTAAAGACAGTGGTTTTTGTGAAGAAATAATTCAAAATCACGACGAACGTCCGACATCATCATTTTTATATAATTTGGTTATGGATTCTTATTCGTTCGGAAATTATTCGTCATCGTATGTTGATATGCCTATCAGCAATAAAGTGTTTCTGGCACAGTTTGAGGCCATTAAATCAATGGCGGCAGAGGGGCCTTGTGTATTTGTAGGCAGATGCGCCGATTATGCACTTGCGGATTTTGATAATGTCATCAATATATTTATATATGCCGATGAAGCTTTTAAAATTAAATATATTCGTGAACACGATCCGTCGATTACATCCGATAATAAAGCCCGTGAACTTTTCATTAAAAAAGACAAATCACGTCAGGCATATTACAATTATTATTCATCCAAGAAATGGGGACATGCAGGTACATATGATTTGTGTGTTAACTCAGCCAAGCTTGGAATTGACAAAACCGTAAAGCTTATAACTCAATATATTGAAGATTTTGAAAAGAAGATGTAGAAAAAGCCCCGGTGCGTAAGGGCATCGGGGTTAATTATTCGAAATGCAACTATTCGCAAAACGCAGATTTAACGAATAAACCACAGCATTAATGACAAATTATCTGAGAATCGATTTCAATACAGTCACAGACGAAAAAAAGCGGCAAGTCTCACGATGAAACCTGCCGCTATATTTTTGATTAATAAATCAACATATTTCCGGAATAAATAAGATTTCTGTTCTTAATATAAGGATTCAGGCTTAAAAGAGCATCTACCGTAGTATTTAACTTCTTTGCCAATTCATTTAAGGTATCGCCCTTTTGAATAACATATATTCCATGAATTGGAATTGCCGGAATATCTTTCTTTTCACCGTACTTTCCAAGCAACCACAACGCTCCATACCATTCAATATCATCGTTGGTTGCCTGTCCGGGGCCGATGTAGATTTCATGTTCTACACCTTCGTAGGTATA
>JAZLHV010000017.1:0-15906 GCA_045617045.1 Lachnospiraceae bacterium | reverse complement strand
AGAGGGATTACTTCCTCCTGATGAACCATTAGCTTCTTGATCAAATTTACTAAATCTATAACCTCAAACAAGTTGTCTAATTTAGACAGCTTATTTAAGTGCGCCCATCTACGGCTTTCCTCTACTTTCTTTCACACTAATACCCTCCTACATTACTTCATAACTGTCTTAAGGTTATTGAATTCCTGATTAATACTGTTAATTAAGCCCTCATACATAAGCTGGTTTTTGGCAAGCATTGTATTTTCGGTTTCAGGATCGACATTATTGCCGTCAAGTCTGTACGAATAATTGGAATAGTCCTTAAAAGTACGTGCCTCAAGCTGACCGGCGCGAAGGTTTTTAACCTTTTCGTCCATAGTCTCATAACCTGAATATTTAAGAGCACGGCTCAATTCACTTTCGAACGTAATATCCTCTCTTTTGTAGCCGGGAGTACTGGCATTTGCGATGTTATTGGCTATCGCTTCGTTACGAAGCCACGATGCATCTGCCGCCTTATCAAGGACATTAATGTAATCGAATGCGTTGGATTTAATCATGTTTCCTCCTTGCGTGGGACTATGCGAGCGCATAATACACCCACCTTATTTTTATTATAGGTATTTTTGCACAAAAAACAAGTAAAAATTTGCCGAAAACCACATAATCTTGTGTAAGAACAGTTTCATTCTACAACATATAGGTTGACATAATAAAACGTCTTACCCGGTCAATCTTTTAAAAACGCCCTATTTAAGCCATTTTTGACATATACCTTTACTACTACATCTTGTATATGTAAACCAAACAGAACACAAAAAGGGACTTATAAAAATAAGTCCCTTTAGGCATTTTGTAATCCGTTATCTTATTAACTTTCAAAGACCTGTCAGCACAGGCTTACAGTCAATCAGCCTTTTCTTAACTTGGCAATTTCATCAAACACCGCATCATTAAGAATCTTTATATATGTTCCCTTCATACCTGAAGAGCGTGACTCGATGACGCCTGCACTTTCAAACTTGCGTAATGCATTTACGATTACGGAACGTGTAATACCGACGCGGTCGGCAATCTTGCTGGCAACAAGTATGCCCTCCGAACCGTCGAGCTCGGCAAATACATGTGTAATAGCTTCAAGCTCAGAAAAAGAAAGTGTATTGATAGCTGAATGAACAACCGAAAGCTTACGTGCTTCTTCCGCATTTTCTTCATTAACCGCACGCAACATTTCAAGGCCTACAACAGTTGTACCGTACTCACACAGGATTATATCGTCAATATCGTACGGAACATTACTCTTATACACAAATAACGTACCGAGACGTTCACCGGCAATCTCAATAGGTGAAATAACAGCTTGGAACTTTGAAATATCGGTATGTTCGAATCCCAATGTTGCAAGATTAACGTTTTCTTTTGTAGAAAGAACCGACAAAAATCTTTCATTGAGCATAGGATCGATAAAATCACCGATATTGTTCTGAATCAATTCATCCAGAAGTTCAACTCCGGGATAATCAGATACGCCCAAAACCTTACCCTTTTTACTGATAACAAGAATATTGGAACTCAATATCTCACGCATTACCTTGCAAATATCGTTAAATACGACCTTGCTGGAATTATTGTTATGTAACAATTTGCCAATCTTACGTGTCTTGTCAAGAAGTTGAACACTACTCATGCCTCTGTCTCCTTACATCTTCAAAATCTGTTCAATAATGATAACATACAGTTGCAATAATAACAATAATTGCGTGACAATTACATTTTTTTGCTCTTTTTCCGTCACGTCAACTTTATGATATGTTACAACAAGTCAAAAAACAAAAAATTAAAAAGCGAAAATCACAAGACTTTCGCTTTTTGTAAACAGAAAAAAACGTATATTCAGCAATTACTTATCTATTACCTTACCGCATTCGGGGTTTGAACATACAAGCTTATTTCCCCGTTCCACGTAAATGCTACCGCAGGCATCACATTTCTTGTCTGTAGGGCGCTGCCATACCATAAAGTCGCATTCGGGAATTGATATACAGCCGTAATAACGACGACCTGATTTTGCCTTGCGAATTACAATGTCATTGCCGCATTTCGGGCAGCGAACTCCGATTTTTTCAAAGTAAGGCTTTGTGTTTTTGCATTCCGGAAATCCGGGGCAAGCCAAAAACTTTCCGTGAGGACCATACTTAATTACCATATTCTTGCCGCAGACGTCACAGAGCTCGTCGGTCACCTCATCGGATACCTTAACTTCTGAGAGGCTCTTTTCCGCCAATTCAACAGCTTCCGCAAGGTCCGGATAGAAATTTTTGACTACAGTCTTCCATTTAATGGTACCTTCTTCTATGCCGTCCAGAAGCGTTTCAAGATTAGCCGTAAAGTTTACATCCACAATTGTAGGGAATGCTTCAACCATCATATTATTAACGACTTCGCCCAACTCGGTTACATACAAGTTCTTACCTTCCTTGCCAATGTAACGTCTTGCAAGAATATTCGTAATTGTAGGAGCATATGTACTGGGACGACCGATTCCGAGCTCTTCAAGTGCACGCACGAGCGAACTTTCGGTATAGTGTGCCGGAGGCTGTGTAAAGTGCTGCTGCCCTTTGATATCCTCACATGAAAGCTGCATCTTATCGGTAATTGTACCGTTAAAACTGTTCTCCGCAAATTCATCAACAGCATTTTCTTCCAACGTTTCGTTGTAAACCGTCATAAATCCGTCAAAAGAAATCTTAGACGCAGACATTGAAAATCTGTTTGAATCACAACTTAACTTTATTGTTGTTGTTTCATAAACTGCATCCTGCATACGACATGCCACAAAACGTTTCCAGATAAGCTGATAAAGTTTGAACTGATCACGCGACAATTTGTCTTTAATCAACTGCGGGGTACGGGTGATATCCGTAGGCCTTATTGCTTCGTGCGCATCCTGAATTTTCGAACCGGATTTTTTGGATACGGAGCCGTCTCTTAAATACTTTTCACCATACTTTTCTTTTATATATTCTGCGGATGAAACAAGCGCTTCATCGGCAATTCTGGTTGAATCCGTACGCAGGTATGTAATGATACCCACGGTGGTGTTGCCAAGTTCCACGCCTTCATAGAGCTGCTGTGCAACCCTCATGGTCTTCTGAGTGGAAAAATTAAGTGCCCTTCCCGCTTCCTGCTGCAATGTGGAAGTGGTAAACGGTAACGGTGCCTTCCGGACCTTTTCGCCCTTCTTTACATCATCGACCGTAAACTTTGCATTTTGGCATGTGGCAATAATCTTATCCGCTTCGCCTCTCGACTTGATGTTACCGGAATACTTGGCGGTCAAAGGCTTTGAAATGCCGTTTGCCTTAAGACTTGCCTCTACGGTCCAATATTCTTCGGGCACAAAAGCATCTATTTCCGCTTCGCGATCGCAAATAATTTTCAGAGCTACCGACTGTACACGGCCGGCACTTAAGCCTCTCTTAACCTTGGCCCACAAAATCGGTGAAATCTTATATCCAACCATTCTGTCAAGGATACGGCGTGTCTGCTGCGCATCTACAAGATCCATATCTATTTCGCGTGCGTTCTTTAATGACTCCTTAACAGCGTTCTTTGTAATTTCATTGAAGGTAATACGATAGACACTCTTGTCGCTCAACTTAAGAGTCTCCATTAAATGCCACGAAATAGCCTCTCCTTCACGGTCAGGGTCGGTTGCAAGGTATATTTTCTCGGCCTTTTTTACTTCTTTACGTAAAGTGGCAAGGACATCGCCTTTGCCGCGGATTGTAATATATTTGGGATCGTAGTCATGTTCAACATCTATACCGAGTGTGCTTTTGGGAAGATCGCGCACATGTCCGTAGCTTGCCACGACTTCGTAATTCGCGCCCAAAAATTTCTTTATGGTATTGACCTTGGCAGGCGACTCAACTATCACCAGATACTTTGCCATTTTTAACTCCGTTCTGCTCTACTGTAAGCCTTTTACGAGCATTTTTATGTCTTGTACGGGGTGGTCAAAAAAGAGCATTACAAAAAAATCTATGCACCCCTAATACATGGAAAAAAAGTCGAATGTAAATATACAATAGTTTTTTTTAATTTGCAAGAGCATTTTTCGTCACTTTTTCAAAAAGAAATCATAATACCTCATCTGTTTGTTGCGCTTCCATACAATTTTTGATTTCGATTCCGAGTGTATTTATGCGAAATCTTCCGGCACCCATATTCACACATAATCCTGCTTTCGTAAGTTCCAGGCATCCCGAAATAACGCTTGCCGTATCCAGCCTGCATATATTTGCAAGTTCATCAACCGTAAACGATTCTGCCGAAAGCTGTCTTAGCAATTCTTTTTCATTTAAATCAAGCTTTGAAAGTTTGTTAAATACATCTTTCAAATTGCCCGTATTTTCATGCTTTTCGCATACACTGTATGAATCGTATGCGGCCTTAATGTCTTCCACAAACTCATCTATATCCGTAATGATACCGGCACCTTGCTTAATCAGTTCATGGCACCCTCTGCTTGCCATATCCGACAGCCGCCCCGGCACCACATATACTTCGCGCCCTTGCTCCAAAGCAGCATCAACGGTAATCATGGTGCCGCTTTTAAGCCGTGCTTCGACCACACATATAGCATCCGAAAGGCCCGAGATCAATCGATTCCTAAGTGCAAAAAACTGCGGTTCCGGTGACTGCCCCGGGGGATATTCCGAAACAATCGCCCCTCGGCTTTCAAGCATCCTGTAAAGATTTATAGACTCTCTCGGATAAACAATGTCAACACCTCCGCCCAGCACAGCCAGCGAATATCCTCCCACATTAACCGCGGCAATCTGCGACAACGAATCTATCCCGCGTGCCATGCCGCTTACAAGCGGAATCTTTGCATATGCAAGTGCTTCACCAAGTTTACGGGCGACTTCGGTCCCGTACAAAGAACATTCTCTGGCGCCTATAACCGACACAAGCGGTGCCCGGCAATCCGGAAGTTTTCCCTTCACAAACAGCCCTTTGGGCGGTTCCGGAATATTACGCAGTCGTTCCGGAAATTCCGGCGCCTCAATCGGGATGAGACGTATATTTTTTTGCTTCATATTTTCGTATGAACGCTTCGGATCCGTATTTGTGTAATGACCGTGTAAACTTTCCAGCTGCTTCTTTGTAAAAAGACCGCTCGATTCCCACTTTGAGAAACCGGCCTCGTAAAATTCACGCGGGGAACCGAATATGCTCTGCATTTTTGTATATGTTTTTGCCCCTATTGCAAGACTGGCACAAATAAAATAGAAATAAGGCATTTCCTCCTCGGCATTTCTTAACAATGCATGTTTAAAACTTCCCATAATTAACCTCCCATATAGTCAGGAAACCTGTAGCAGGTAGCCTCGGCAAGATGCTTTACGCATACTTTTTCGCTTCCGTCAATATCCGCTATCGTACGCGCAACTCTGATAAGCTTATAGTAACTGCGCATAGACAGATTCATGCTTTCATAAACGCTTTGTATAAACTCCCCGCATTCATCATCAAGCGGAATATACCTGGCAAGCTTTCCGGAAGGCACTAAGGAGTTGTATTTAAAATTTTCGTTCACATAGCGTTCTTTTTGCACTCTCACGGCTCGTTCGACCATTTCCTTAAGCGCTGCGGTAGATGTGCCCTCGCCACACTCTTTAATTTCCGAAGGCTCCATTCTTGAAACTTCGACACATATGTCAATTCGGTCCATTATAGGTCCCGAAATTTTCGACAAGTATTTTGTAATCGAAGCCTGCGTGCATGTACATCTGTTACGATCCGGATAATACCCGCACGGACAAGGGTTCATAGCTCCCACCAGCATAAAATGCGCCGGATATGTATAAGTATTTCGGGCTCTTGATACGGTAATATAACCGTCTTCCAACGGTTGTCTTAACATATCAAGCGTTTCTCGTTTAAACTCTGCCATTTCGTCCAGGAAAAGAATACCTCTGTGGCTAAGTGAAACAAGACCGGGTTTAGCCGTAGGACCACCCCCTACGATTGCCTGCGCAGAGGCTCCGTGATGAGGCCCGAAAAACGGACGACTCGTTACAATCGGCTGTTCCTTGTTAAGCTTGCCCGCAACCGAGTAAATTGTGGATATCTCAAGACATTCTTCATATGTAAGCCCGGGCATAATTCCCGGTATGCGCTTTGCAATCAAAGATTTCCCCGTTCCCGGCGGTCCTGTCATTATAAGATGATGAAACCCGGCCGCTGCAATTGCGACAGCACGTTTTACATTTTCCTGACCGAATACATCTTTAAAATCCGGAGCGTTAACATCACTGTTAATCTCAAACCATTCGGGATTACGCACATAAGGTTCGATAAGCCTGATGCCTTCTTTTTCGTCCACCATAAGAAATGCAATAAGTTCGGAAAGATTCGAAACGGCAATGACATCAATTTCCGGAATCATAGATGCCTCGCGCGCGTTGTCACACGGTACGATAATGCGCTTAAATCCGCGGTCTCTTGCCATCTTTGTGATTGGCAGTACACCACTTACCCCCAAAACTTTACCGTCAAGCGAAAGTTCTCCGATAATCAGTGTTGCTTGCGGATCAAACGCTTCTATATGCCCGCAAACGCCCAATAACGCTACTGCTATCGGTAAATCAAACCCGGCGCCTTCCTTATGCTCCTCGGCAGGTGACAAATTGATAATTATCCGCATGGAAGGCATATTGATGCCTGAGTTTTTGAGTGCAATGCGCACTCTGTCCTTTGCTTCCCTGACCTCACTTCCCGGAAGACCGATCATTTCAAGAGCCGGAAGCCCCGACGATGCATCAACCTCCACAGTAATAAGGTCACCGAAAACACCCCCGACTCTGCCGGAGTAAACCTTATAAACCATTATTTTCCTTTCACCCGAAAATCATGCCGATACGGCATACAAAAGAAAAAAAGACGGCGGATCATACAATCCGCCGATCCATATACAATATTAAAACCTAAAACATTAATGCGTCAAGTATCATTATTCTGACATTTTGTGGCGTTCATCCAAAGACCTTACAATATCTGTTATCTGCAAATCGTCGTATAACTTTCGATTCGACAAATCAATCATCTCATTTGTGGAAAACTGCAATACAACCGGATGTAAAATCGAACCGGTATTGGTGGATATAACAAGTGCCTTCTCCCCGTTGGAAAGTAATACGGTTGTGCCGGCCGATAAAATATTAACCGAGTCTACAAGTGCCTCAACTGCCTTACGGTTAAACACCTCCGGATGCTCCTCAAGGTATCTTAATGCCTCAACTGCGGATTTGGGTTCTTCATTGCCGGTGGTACTCATAGCTGTCATCGTATCAAAAGTTTCCGCAACCGTTAAAATTCTGGTGCCGGTAAGTATTTTCATCTTTTCACCGGTTTCCGATTCTTTTTTAATCTGCTGCAACATCATACGGCTCTGTGCGCAGATACGTCTGATATTCGCATTTGAAAAAGTACTGTCTATAAATTCAAAACCGGTTTCCTGGGCGTTATCGTAAATTCTATCGATTTCTTCAAAATCATCTCCGCTTACAAGTGCTTCTGGGACGGTCAATTTACCGATATCATGAACCAGACATGCCAGCATAATTTCCATACGGTCAACTACCGGAACATTCATACGGTTAGCCATCATTGCCGCCAATATACCTACATTAAGTGAATGCTTGCACACAAAATCTTCTTTACTGCGGATATTCTGAATAAAATTAATGCGGCTGTGAAGATGACCGTAGTTTGTCATAATATCGTTGGCGATAAACTCAAGCCTGCGGGCATGCTTTGTGGAAATTATGTCCCTAAGCTCATCATCAAGCGCATATACATTTACGGTTTGAAAACGTTCAAATTCTCTGTCAGCTTCAGTCATCGGCGGAAGCGGCTCGGCAGCATCAAGCACAAATATACCGATAAGGCCGAAATTACGGATACTTGATATACTTTGCTCGGTAAGCTTTGAATCACGGTCATAAAGCAAAACGCCCTTTTTGTTGTATATCGGGCGACCGATTCGCATTCCTCTCTTCAGATTATCAGTCTTTACAAACCTCATACTTTTCCCCTTATAATTGACAAGATTATCCTCCATTTATGATTATACATTTATGTTAACAAATAATCAACTAAAAAATTACTGTGAATAATCATCAGAACATGAATTCCGACATACAATAATTCGCCAAATCAAGCCCTTTGTCAGTTAAAAAGACCTTTCCGTCAATACGCTTTAAGAGTCCTTGTTTCTCCAGCTTAATAATTGGTGTTATGTAAACCTCTTCGATTTTTTTACCGAAGGTTTTCTCAAATTTTTGCTCGGATATCCCGGCTGTAAGTCTTAATCCCAGAAACATAAACTCTTCCATCCTGTCATTATCCGAAAGAGCGGTCACTTCCTCACTGAAATCTCCGCTTATGTAATCTTCAAGATTACCATGCATCTGATACCTTGTTTCATCAATAAGCGATGCGGCCGCAAGCCCCAGGCCGAGATATGGTTTTCGTTCCCAGTAACCCACATTGTGCCTGCATTCATAGCCTTCTTTTGCATAATTTGAAATCTCATACCTCAAATATCCGGCACTTTCCAGTATACGTTTTGTTTCATGGTACATAAGCCGGTCTTCATCTTCGCTCGGAAGTCCCCTGCCATCTGCATATTTATCGTAATACGGCGTTCCCTGCTCAACAATAAGGCTGTACGCACTTATATGCTCAGGGGCGAGCTTAATGATTCTTTCAAGCGTTTTAAGATATGAGTCAACGCTTTGCCCGGGAATGGCACTCATGATATCAATATTCACATTATCAAAGCCTGTTTTTCGCACCAAATCGTACGCCTGCAAAAATTCTTCGTAAGTATGGAGTCGCGAAAGTGTCTTAAGCTCTTCATTATCCGTTGACTGCAAGCCTATGCTTATGCGGTTTATGCCGGCATTCTTATAAACATTCAGCTTATCCTTTGTTACCGAATTAGGGTTCATTTCTATTGTTATTTCAGCATTTTTTGCAAAAGAAAACTTTCCGCTTAAATTCATAATAAGTTCAGAAATATATCTTGGGTTAACATAAGACGGAGTCCCGCCGCCAAAAAATAAAGAGTCTACGGAAAAATTTCCCGCAGACTCTCTCTTTATGTCAACCTCTTTGCTAAGTGCGTCAAAATAACTGTCAATCACGTACTCATCCCTTACAAACGACGCAAAATCACAATAATCACATTTGCGTGCGCAAAAAGGAGTATGTACATAAATCATGCCGTGGCTGTTATTCTTCATCAAGTTTAAGCACGCTCATAAACGCCTTCTGCGGAATCTCAACATTACCAATCTGGCGCATGCGCTTCTTTCCTTCCTTTTGCTTTTCAAGAAGTTTCTTTTTACGTGAAATATCACCGCCGTAACACTTTGCAAGGACATCTTTTCTGACAGCCTTGACAGTTTCGCGGGCAATTACCTTACCGCCGACCGCTGCCTGAATCGGGACTTCAAACATGTGCCTGGGAATTTCATCCTTTAACTTTTCACACATTCTGCGACCGCGCTCGTATGCATTTTCCTTATGTACTATAAACGACAACGCGTCAACTTCCTCGTGGTTTATTAAAATGTCAAGCTTAACCATTTCGGAACGTTCATAACCTTTTAATTCATAGTCAAAAGAAGCATATCCCTTGGAACGTGATTTCAACGCATCGAAGAAATCGTAAATAATCTCGTTAAGCGGAAGCTCGTACTTTAAGAGTGCACGTGTTGCCTCCATATATTCCATGCTTATGTATCGGCCGCGCCGTTGCTGGCAAAGTTCCATGATAGAGCCCACAAAATCCTTGGAAACCATAATTTCCGCATTCACTACCGGCTCCTCCATATAATCAATTTCCGAAGGGTCGGGAAGATTTGACGGATTTGTAAGTTCGATTACGTCGCCGTTTGTCTTATAAACCTTATATATAACCCCGGGTGCTGTAGTTACCAGGTCAAGATTGTATTCCCGTTCAAGCCTTTCCTGAATTATTTCAAGATGCAACAGGCCCAAAAAGCCGCATCTGAAGCCAAATCCCAATGCAAGTGAGGACTCCGGCTCATAAAACAGCGATGCGTCGTTAAGCTGCAGCTTTTCAAGCGCATCTCTCAAATCAGGATACTTTGCACCATCCGCGGGATATACGCCGCAATATACCATTGACTGGACTTTCTTGTAACCGGGAAGCGGCTCACTGCAGGGCGCATCGGCTCTGGTAATCGTATCGCCGACAGCCGTATCCCGAACGTTTTTAATGGAAGCAGTAATGTATCCTACTTCGCCGGCCGAGAGAATATTACACGGCAGGAACTGACCTGCACCGAAATATCCGACCTCCACAACTTCCGCCATCGCGCCGGTCGCCATCATCTTAATGGGATCTCCCTTTTTGACGGTACCGTTCTTCATGCGCACAAAAGCAATAACGCCTTTATAGGAATCATACAGTGAATCGAATATCAAAGCCTGCATCGGAGCATTTGCATCGCCCTTCGGTGCCGGCACTTTTTCAACGACCGCTTCAAGCACCTGATCTATATTGATACCGTTTTTGGCTGAAATAAGCGGAGCATCTTTAGCCTCAATACCGATAACGTCCTCAATTTCGTTTATTACTTTGTCGGGATCTGCACTTGGCAAATCAATCTTATTGATAACCGGAAATACATCCAAATCATGGTCCAGGGCCAGATATACATTAGCCAAAGTCTGTGCCTCAATACCCTGAGCCGCATCGACCACCAAAATTGCACCGTCACAGGCTGCCAACGATCTTGAAACCTCATAGTTAAAGTCAACATGTCCCGGAGTATCAATCAGATTAAAAATGTACTCTTCGCCGTTTTTGGCCTTGTAAACGGTCCTTACCGTCTGCGCTTTAATGGTAATTCCGCGCTCACGCTCAAGATCCATATTATCAAGCACCTGCTCCTGCATTTCGCGACTTGTAAGCAGTCCTGTCATCTCAATAATGCGGTCGGCAAGTGTCGATTTGCCATGATCTATATGTGCAATAATGCAAAAATTTCTGATGTGATCCTGATTAATCATAATTACCTCAACAAAATTAGTTGCTTAAGTATATCACAAACTCTTATTTTTCCACAAGAAATTCTATTAAAAGCTTTTTTGTCATATGGGAAATTTGAAAAGCTTTCCCATATAGTAAAAAAAACCCGGTTCGCATGACGGTACGAACCGGGATACAGGTACTTTATTTAAGTGCCGGATTAAGCCATCTTGTTAACGGCAACGCTCATACGGGAAATCTTCCTGGAAACAGTGTTCTTATGATAAACACCCTTTGAGCAAGCTTTGTCCATTAATGATGTAGCGTTTGTTAATGCTACCTGGGCAGCGGCTTTGTCGTTAGCGTCAATAGCTGCATAAACCTTCTTGATTGCTGTCTTAACGCCGGACTTGACAGCTTTATTTCTTTCAGCTCTCTCCTGGGCTACTAAGATACGCTTCTTTGCAGATTTGATGTTAGCCAAGACTATACACCTCCATTTTAATATACATTGTTTACAAGGAAACGTGCATTAATCCGGACACGGACGATTTAATGTACGCACACTCGATAATAATATGCGAAACAGAACTCTCTGTCAAGCAAAAATAATATTTTTTGAAACATTTTTGTAAAAGCGTTCTTATCTTGAATGACCACCGCCACCATGTGAGCCACCGCCACCCGAAGAGTGATGGCCACCGCCACCACCTGAAGAAGACGATGACGGAGGATTGTAAACCTTTTTAACATCCTTGTGAGTGAAAATATCCTCGGTAACGCTAAACTGCGCACCGTTACCGATGGTATATGTAGTTTCGGTTGTTGTCTTAACGCCTTCTTTTGCAGAGATATTCGCATTGTACTTAATCAGGAAAATTGCAACAGCCACAACAATTACCCACTTATATACCGGTGTGGCATTCTTGGAGCCGGAACCATTGACAAGCGAAAGGTCTCTTTCCACCTGATCTACAAAATCATTGCAAGCCCCGAAATAATCGTAGTCAACACGATAGTAAAATTCATCAAGTGCATGGTCGATTCCCGCCGATGAATAAGAAGTCTCTGCGCGGCCCGTTGTACACATCCATGTATGCTTTTTGCCTGTTTCGGGCTCTCTGAAATTATTGTCTACCAAAAGAACGCCGTCGCCGGTATCCTGTGACCCGTCAAGCCTCTGCGGACAATCATATCCGAATTTGTTATCTTCCCAAAACTTGTCGGCATAAACCATAACATACTTTTCGGGCGTAATGGTCATAGTATAGTTTGCCTTATATTCAGGAGCAAAATCTTTCAATGACTCATTTAAAGTAACGATAACGATATCACACTGTGTATAGTACTCAGCTTCATGAATGCGCTCTGTAAGTTGCTTTTCCTCGTCATCCGTAAGCTGGTCGCCATAGTCAAACACACGTTGATCGCCATACACACGTGAGTAGTTTGTGCTCGGCTTAAGCACCTCGTACGGGTCTGTATACTCATCATGCGGACGCAGCTTCTTAATGCACACAAAAGCTGCCACAAACGCAAGCGTAATTGCAAACATTATTCCAAAACGTTTTAAGTATTGCTTAAATGCCAGCGATGTATAGTTATCCATTAGAGCACCTCCCAAATTTTAAGAATCATAAAGGCGATAATGGTAAAAAGGCCTGCCGAAGTAAGTGAATATAATAAAACCTTCAGCTTGGATATGGGCGTCTTTCCGATAACTTTTCCGCTCTGCCCGTTTACATAGAAGCGGTACTGTTTTCCACCATACTCATAAATGTAAAGCCATACCGGCAGTAATGTATAATCAACCTTACCGTTTTGAATATTAACGTTTTTTGAATGAGTCCTTATGGATGAATACCCGCTCATCGACTTATTAAGCAACGTTTGTGCACTATCCAAGACTTTATATTTGGCACGCGGTTCAAGATCCGAAGCACTCTGATTGTAAACCTCGCCAAAAAATCCCGACAAATATTTAGGATTAAACTCCATCAGGCACCGATAGTCATAAGGCTCCATCAAATCCATCTTTGAATCGTCCATAGCGTCCGAAGCGTCTGCCGGCACATTGTCGTAATCTACATGCATTCTGCGGATAATGTCATAATACGAAGTTTCCGTATAATCATAATTCCCCGAAGTCCATGTTCTTACCTTTGTGCCTTCACCTGTAAAGTCAGCGTCGACAGAGTAGTCATATAAAAAGAAAGGCACGTAAAATCCCGACATTCCCTTTAATGTTTTTTCGTGCAGGAAGCTTACGGGTGCATATGTACGCTTCTTGAATTCTTTTTCCATACACTTTACAGCTTCCGCCTTTGAAACAAGAAACGGCAGAATGCTGTCAGGCTCATAATCACCTGTCACACGCTTGTCAAATACTATATAGTTGTTGCAAAAGCCGCATCTTGCAGCACTGGTAAATTTGTTAAGCTCAATTTCACCACCGCATGAAGGACACCTTACAAGAGAATCGTCACCTTTAATCTCTTCGCAATCGGTTCCGTCACAGAACGGGCAGTACATTTTCTGCTTTTCGGGGGCAAAAACCATATTGCCACCGCAGTTTTTACATTGAAAATTCATTATAGCCACTCCTGTACAAAATTTAATACCTGAGCCTTAGGTAAAGGCTTGCAGAAATAAAATCCCTGTATATATTCAACACCCAGATTCTTAAATGCCTGATACTGCTCTTCGTTTTCAATTCCCTCCACAACGACTTCCATCCCGACATCGTGTATCATCTTAATGGCAGCCTCCGTGGCGATTTTGGTCTTGGGTGAGGTAAAATAGTCTTCAACCAACCGCTCATTAAGTTTTATGCGCTTGATGGGCAAGTTAACAATATTGTTAATATTTGAATAGCCCTTGCCATAATCATCAAGCGAAAAGCTTGAGCCGTAATCAATAAGTTCCTGTATTGCTTTATCGACAATACGCTGTGAATCCGCATTGCCGTTTTCGGTTACTTCAAAAGAAATCCTGTAAGGAGCAATCTGGTACTCCGCCATAATGTTCTTTAACATTTTGCCAAGATTTTCCTGCATACACTGAACAAGCGACAGGTTAACCGAAATATAGTCAATTCCGTAGTTTTCAACATGCATGCGTTGCATAAACTCGCACACTTTTTTGAAAACAATATTTCCTAACCTGGTAATCAATCCGTTTTGCTCGGCAAATTCTATAAAAGATGCGGGCGGATAAATCGTTCCGTTCTCATCACGAATTCTTACAAGCGCTTCAAGCGCCGAGAAGCGTCCGTCGCCAACCTTGTATATCGGTTGATAATAAACTTCCACACCATTGTTCTTTATAGCCCAGTCAATAACATGAAGCATCGTCATATTACGTTTTCTGGCATTTAACTCATTCGCACCGACATAAAGAACATTTCCCGGCCCGCGTTTAGTGCTTTCCGTGGCAAAAAATCTGATTACTTCGAAAAGATTATCAAAATCCGTAAAGCCGGTTACCTTGTCAAAATAAGTGGCCGTCACCGAAACTTCAACCGATATTCCGCCTATCTCCCAAGGCGTTTCAAAACGTTTTGTAAGTATTTCGGTAGCACGCTCTATATCTTCTTTTCCCTCTGCTGTCATGTAGAAAAGATTTTCTTCAATTCTGAAAAGAGTAGTATTCGAAATTTTGTCGGCGAACTCGGCAATCATGATAATAAGTTTTTCAACCGCACGCGAGCCGAAAATTTCTGAAACCATTGCAACGTTACCGATTGAAAAAGCAAGCACGCTTTTATCGATTCTGTTGGCAAGATCGTCCTTTGCAATAAGCTCGAAGCCTTTGCGATCGTACACTCCGGTAAGCATATCCGTATAATATTCCGGATTCTCAAGTCTGCAGAAAAGATACATACAGGAAAGTGCCATTGCAAAGCTGCCGATTTGAAAACCTGCGTACACTAACTGCACAATCGCAATCACCATCCATATTGCCGAAAGAGCGCATATCGAAAAACGCCGTTTCAGATTAATCTTTTCACGCCTTACAATGAACATAGCAATCGTTGACGCTATGTATACAAGCATTACGGAACTTGTAATCTGTGTGGGAACGCCTGTAATATACGATATTCTGTCAACGTTATGAATTTCAATAGGGAAAAAGAACGTAAGTACAGCCCCCAGTAAAAGCGGCAACAACGTAAGCCACCTGAATACCGGTCTCGTACGATATCTGATTTCCTCGGCTGCGTAAAGCGAAGTAAGGCACACAACCGCCATTATCGAAATGAGATATGCCCTCGAAATCCACTCTGTCGGAAGGTTTCCGATATTATCGACATATCTTATTGAATATACATGCAGGATATCTAAAACTACAGAAGCAATGACCGCAACAAGCACTCTTTCGAATGCCTTTTCAGCATAGAAGTTAAGTCTTCGCTGCCCAAAACACATAATTGCAACCATTAACGCGACAAGTAAACCCGCAAACTGAAATTCAACGCTCCAGTTCATAATCAGCCCTCTTTACAGCATAGAATTGACTCAATATAACAGCAAAACATACTGCATTTATTTTACAATAAATCTCATTACATATCAATCTCAATTCAGTTACTGTCAATACAAAAAAAAGTTAACTTTATCCTTGACTTAGGTATTCTACTGTGGTAATATCTTTTTCGTGCCAATCAGACACATGTGCGTGTAGCTCAGCTGGATAGAGCGTCTGGCTACGGACCAGAAGGTCGAGGGTTCGAATCCTTTCACGCACGTAAAAGAGCAGTTTCTTATGAAACTGCTCTTTTTTTTACCACAGGGGACAGGTTATAGTGGTCGAGCGGCGGGTGGTGTCACATAGGGACGGGGAGTGGGTGA
>JAZLHV010000016.1:0-7820 GCA_045617045.1 Lachnospiraceae bacterium | reverse complement strand
GGTTATCGTGGTCAACCACGATAACCTGTCCCCTATGGTCGGCCACTATAACCTGTCCCCTGTGGTAAATTTGTGTAGAAAATATTTGCGGATTTGGTATAATGGTGGCATGGATAAATTTAAATTTGCGTATATATTTTCGGATAACTGTATATTGCAGCGTGACAAGGATATTGCAGTGTGGGGATTTGGTGCTGACGGCTTGGAGGTGTCGGTTTCTCTGGAAAAAGAAGGCAATATTCTCAGCGGACCTGTAACGGCAAAGATTTGCAACGGAAAGTGGAAGGTTATGTTGCCTAAGCTTTCAAGCGGAGAAGGCCTTATGCTTAAGGGCACATGCGGCAATGAAATGGTTTCTTTTGCTAATATTGCGATGGGTGAGGTGTGGCTTGCCGGTGGACAGTCCAATATGGAACTTATGCTTTGCGAGGTTACTGCCGGTGAGGAGATGCTTGCCAACGATAAGCCCAACGTAAGGTTCTATGCGACTCCCAAGTATGAATACGAGGATGATAAATTTTTGCACCTTCAGACTGAAAGCCGTTGGGAGTTTTTTGACAGCGAAAAGTCAAAATCCTGGTCGGCAGTCGGCTATATTTTTGCCAAAAATATTTCTGAGGCACTTAACGTTCCGGTAGGCATTATAGGGTGCAACTGGGGCGGCACGAGCGCTTCGGCGTGGATAAATCCCGTGGATTTTGAGGATGCATGGGGTGATGTTAAATCGTACCTTGAAGATTATACGGCCCGAAACGCAGGTAAATCGCTTGATGAGCAGTACGCTGAGTACGTCGATTATTTGGAGTTCAGAAAAGTCTGGGAGCCCAAATGTAACGCCATGTATGCCAACGATCCCAACATGACCTGGGAGAAGGTAGTTAATACAATCGGTGACGGCAAATATCCGGGCCCCGTAAATTCATATAGTCCCATGAGACCTTGCGGGTTGTATGGTACCATGCTTTCCAAGGTTATCGCTTATTCAATGCGCGGCGTGATTTATTATCAGGGGGAGAGCGACGATCACAAGCCATGGGCTTATTACAATCTGTTCAAAACGCTTGTAAACAGATGGCGTATTGATAACGGAGACGCAAATCTTCCGTTTATAGCGGTTCAGCTTCCGATGCACAGATTCCCGGAAGACCCCGACTTTAAAAACTGGCCCGTTATCAGGCAGAATCAGCGACGTGTTGTACACGACACCGCAAACATGGGGCTTGCGGTAGGCATTGACTGCGGCGAGTTTAACAATATTCACCCCAAGGACAAGCGCGAGCTTTCAAGGCGGCTGGCACTTCAGGCACTTTGGCTGGTATACAAAACGGCAGACGAGTATACGGCAAATGCTCCGAGACTTAATAACCTTGAGTTTAAAGAAAACTGTGTGCTTGCACATTGTGACTATGCGAAGGGCGGCTTTACGTTCACAAAGGGTAAGGCAACCGGCTTTGAAATAGCACCTTTTAAGCATAAAACCGAGGACAGCGATTACGTGCCGGCTGACGTGGAAGATTGCGGCGACGGCACACTTAAAATATACAAAGAAGGTTTACATAATCCGGGAGCGGTGAGGTATTTGTGGACTAACTGGGCAGAGGTTACGGTTTATGGCAAGAACGGTCTCCCGTTGGAACCTTTCGGCACTTTTTAGAAATGTACAAACAGGATATATCGGTTGACATAATATTGGTTCAATGGAGGGTTGGTTATGCGAGTTGCAGTTTTTGTGGGCGAGCGTTTCGAGGAAATCGAGACACTTACGGTAATTGATTTATTAAGACGTGCCGATTATGATGTTGAAACGGTTTCGGTCGGATATTCGCATCATGTGCGCGGTTCGCACGGCGTAGAGATTAAAACGGATTTTTTTATCGGAGAAGTGCATTTGTCGAGTTATGATTGTCTGGTGCTGCCCGGTGGCCCCGGTCATACAAATCTTGAAAAATGCGACCGACTCATGAAGCATGTTAAAATGTTCCCCGGTGACGGCAAATTTGTGGCAGCCATATGCGCATCACCTTCAATTTTGGGACGCGCAGGTATTTTAAATGGGTTAAAGGCAACCTGCTTTCCGGGCTACGAAGCCGAGCTTAAAGGGGCTACATACACCGGCGCCGAGGCTGAGTGGGACGGTCAAGTAATTACCGGCAGGTCAGCAGGTACGGCGATTCCTTTTTCGCTAAAGATTGTCGAAGCACTTAGCGGTAAAGATGCGGCTATAAAGCTTTCACAATCAATTTACTACGATTACTATCAATGATTAAATCATTGATTATATCAATAATTTCAGAGGATTTTGCTAATGGATATAAACGAGAAACTTGAAAAGTACGGTCAAAAGCATTTGCTTGCTTTTGAAAATACATTGTCTGAAAGCGAAAAGAAAGCTTTATACGGTCAGATTGAAGCTCTTGATTTTTCCGTAATCGAAAATATTTCCAAGAAGACAACACCCGTCGGGCGCGGCACGATTACGCCCCTTGCTGCCTTGGATATCGGCAAGGTCAATGCCCGCCGCGATGAATTTACCCGGGCAGGCATCGATGCCATTAAGGCAGGGAAAGTAGGTGCCGTTCTTTTGGCCGGCGGTATGGGCACGCGCCTTGGGTCGGAAGATCCCAAGGGTATGTACAATGTAGGCGTTACGCGCGAACTTTACATTTTTGAGTGTCTTATCAATAATCTTTCGGATGTTGTAAAACAGTGTGGTGCTTATGTACATCTCTTTGTGATGACGAGCGATTTAAACTACGAATCCACCACAAAATTTTTCGAGCAAAAGAACTATTTCGGATACCCTCGGGAATATATTTCTTTCTTTAAGCAGGAGATGGCTCCGTGCTGTGATTATAACGGTAAGATTTTCCTGGAAACGCCCGGTAAGGTTGCGGTTTCACCCAACGGTAACGGCGGATGGTTTTTGTCGATGATGCGAAGCGGTGACCTTGACAAGGCTAAGGCTGCGGGCATTGAGTGGTTTAACATTTTTGCCGTAGATAACGTGTTGCAGCGTATTGCGGATCCTTGCTTTGTGGGTGCTACGATACTTGAAAAAGCATCTGTCGGCGCCAAAGTTGTCAGAAAAGCCTCTCCCGATGAAAAGGTCGGGGTTATGTGCCTTGAGGACGGTCATCCGTCAATCGTTGAATATTATGAGCTTACCGACGAAATGCGCGATGAAGTTGACGAAAACGGCGAGCGCGTTTATAACTACGGCGTTATTTTGAATTATCTTTTCAAGCTTTCCGAACTTGAAGAAATCGTTAAAAAGAGTTTGGAATACCATGTTGTTGAAAAGAAAATTCCGTATATTGACGAAAAGGGTAACGAGGTAAAGCCTGAATCGCCCAACGGATGTAAGTTTGAGCAACTGGTATTGGATATGATATTCCTGGCTGATTCGTGCGTGCCGTTCGAGGTTGAAAGGGACCGCGAGTTTGCACCCATCAAAAACAAAACCGGCATTGACTCGGTTGAGTCGGCACGTGAACTTCTTAAAAAGAACGGAGTTATTCTTTAATGCCCAGAAAAAGCTTAAAAAACACCAAAGGCAAAATAATATCGGCGGCGTGGCAGTTGTTTTACGAACAGGGGTATGATGATACGACAATAGAGGATATCGTCGAAGCTTCCGAAACGTCCAAGGGTTCTTTTTACCACTATTTTGAAGGGAAAGACGATTTGCTGGGGACGCTTAGCTACCTGTTTGACGAAAAGTATCAGGAACTTTCGGAGACGATAGATTTTAATCGCAACAGTTTTGAACTTTTGATGTACCTTAACCATGAACTTTTCTTTATGATTGAGAATTCAATTTCCGTTGAGCTTGTGGCAAGGCTTTACTCCACGCAGGTAATTACGCATGGCGAGCGCCATCTTTTGGATCATGACAGATATTATTACAAGTTGTTAAGACAGATAATCACCAACGGGCGTCTGCGCGGTGAGCTTACCGAGGATATGACGGTAAGCGATGTTGTAAAGCTGTATGCACTTTGCGAGCGCGCTCTTATTTACGATTGGTGCATATGTAACGGTGAATACTCGCTTCATGAATATTCGGGGCGAGTGTTGCCGATGATGCTTGCAAAACTTAAAAAGTAATTTAGCATATAACAATATAACAAATATCAGGAGGCAGTTATGGAGTACAGAAAACTTAATGACAAATATTCACCTTCTCTTTTAGGCTACGGATGCATGCGTTTTCCCACGAATGCAGAGGGCAAAATCGATGAGCCGCGTGCCGCAGCTCTTTTGGACAGAGCTTACGAGCAGGGTGTTACTTACTATGACACCGCTTACATTTACCATGATGGCAACAGCGAAGCTTTTGTGGGTAAAACAATGAGCAAGTATCCCAGAGATTCTTACTATCTTGCCACCAAAATGCCCGGTCATATGGTAAAAACCTTAGATGATGCCAAAAAGATTTTTGAAAATCAACTTAAAAATCTTCAAACCGATTATATTGATTTCTACCTTCTTCACGGAATCGGCAAGGGAGGGTACGACAAGTTTGCAGAGCTCGGCGTTGTAGATTATCTGCAGTCCATGAAGGATGAAGGCAAGATTATCAACTACGGCTTTTCTTTCCATGACAACTATGAAGCCTTTGAATATATTATTAAAGCCCGTCACTGGGATTTCTGTCAGATTCAGTTTAACTACATGGATAAAGATACCCAGGCAACCATGAAAGGCTATGAGCTTGCAAAGTCTTTGGGTGTTCCGTTTATAATTATGGAGCCTGTTAAGGGCGGAAACCTTGCAAACATTCCCGATGATGTAATGCAGATTGTAAAGCCTTACAGACCTGACTATTCACCCGCTGCATGGGCATTGAGCTGGGTAGGTTCTTTTGACAACGTAAAGGTTATCTTAAGCGGTATGACAACCGAAGACCAGCTTGAGGACAATCTTCGCACTTTTAACAATTTTAAAGTACTTTCCGATGAGGAAATGAAGGCTGTCGAAAAGGTCGGCGAGGCAATTTTGGCCCGCGCCATGAACGGCTGTACCGGCTGCAGATATTGCATGCCTTGCCCTATGGGGGTTAATATTCCCGGCAATTTCGCAATGTGGAATAATTATCACAAATACAACAACCGCGGCGAGCTTGAGTGGCGCTTAAGGGGGCTTAAAGAGTCTGAGGCCGCCGAAAACTGTGTTAAGTGCGGTAAGTGCGAGACACTTTGCCCTCAGCATCTTTCGATAAGGGATGATTTGGAACGATTTACAGCCGAGCTTAAGGCGCTTGGATTAAAATAAAGGGAGATTTTTAAGAATGGATAAGAAGGAATTTGCATTAAAACAACACGCTGAATGGGGCGGTAAAATCGAGGTTATCAGCCGTGCCCCCGTCGGCAACAAAGAGGAACTTTCGGTTGCGTATACGCCCGGAGTTGCCGAGCCTTGCCTTGAAATCAACAAGAATGTGGACTTATCGTACACATACACACGTCGTCATAACCTTGTAGCGGTTATCACCGACGGTACTGCTGTTTTGGGACTGGGTGATATCGGTCCCGAGGCCGGAATGCCTGTAATGGAGGGTAAATGCGCACTGTTTAAAAGCTTTGGCGATGTTGATGCATTTCCCCTTTGCATACGCTCCAAGGACGTCGATGAAATCGTCAATACAGTAAAGCTTTTAGCCGGCAGCTTCGGCGGCGTTAACCTTGAGGATATTTCCGCGCCCAGATGCTTTGAAATTGAGCGCAGGTTGAAAGAATGCTGCGATATACCGATTTTCCACGACGACCAGCATGGTACCGCAGTCGTTGTTTTGGCTGCAATGATTAATGCGTTAAAACTTGTCAAAAAGGATATCCATGATATAAAGGTTGTTACATCGGGTGCCGGTGCGGCAGGTATTGCCATCATCAAACTTTTGGTGAGCATGGGGCTTGAAAACGTAATCATGTGTGACCGTAAGGGCGCAATTTACGAGGGCCGCGAGGACTTAAATTCCGAAAAGATTGAGATGGCTAAAATAACAAACCGCGAGAAACTCGCAGGACCGCTTTCCGAGGTAATTAAGGGTGCCGATGTGTTTATAGGTGTATCCGCACCGGGTACGCTTACTCGTGAAATGGTTGCCACAATGGCGAAGGATGCCATTATTTTCCCTATGGCCAATCCTGTTCCGGAGATTACTCCCGAGGAAGCCAAGGCAGGTGGCGCGGCGGTTGTAGGTACAGGCCGCAGCGATTATCCCAACCAGATTAACAACGTGCTTGCTTTTCCCGGAATATTCCGCGGTGCGCTCGATGTGCGTGCGCGCGACATCAACGATGAGATGAAGGTTGCGGCTGCCTATGCGATTGCAAGTTTAGTTTCCGAGCAGGAGCTTAATGCCGAGTACATTATCCCCAATGCATTCGATCCGCGCGTGGGCAAGACTGTTGCCTCAGCAGTACGTGAAGCAGCTGTCAAGACAGGTGTAAACCGCATATAATTTTTCTGATTTTGTAATCGTGATTTTGACATAAAGAAGGCGATATTGATGGAATCTACATTACGCAGGACCTGGGCCGAGGTTGACCTTGATGCGCTTGTATACAATATGAATACTTTGAAGAAACGTGTGGGTGAAGGCGTTAAATTTTTAGGTGTCGTTAAGGCCGATGCGTACGGTCATGGGTCTGTGCAGGTGGCAACCGCTTTGCAGCAGGCCGGTGCGGACTATTTAGCCGTTTCAAGTATTGACGAGGCTATGGAACTTCGACTTAACGGTATTGCCATGCCGATTCTGATACTTGGCCATACCCCGCTTGAACAGGTATCGCGTCTGATTGAATACAACATCACGCAGGCAGTTTCGTGTAAGGCTAAAGCCTACGAGTATTCTGCCGAGGCAGTAAAGGCCGGTGGAACATTAAAGATACACATAAAGGTCGATACGGGAATGTCGCGTATCGGTTATCTGTGCGAAGATGGTATGTTTGATACCGGTGTTAGCGGCATAGTTGAAGCATGCAATTTGCCCGGGTTAAGCCCTGAAGGTATTTTTACACATTTTGCGGTTTCCGATGAGCCCGATGAAGCTTCGATTGAATATACTCACAAGCAGTTCAAATTGTTTACCGATGTAATCAATGAAGTGGAGAAGAACCTTGGACGTAAGTTTGAAATACGTCATTGTGCCAACACGGGAGCGGTTGCAAGCTATCCCGAAACATATCTTGATATGGTGCGCCCCGGACTGTTGCTGTATGGCTACGGTGAGCTTGCAAAGGGTTTGGGGCTTAAGCCGGTAATGGCTTTAAAAACATCCGTAAGCACCGTAAAAGTTTACCCTAAGGGAACATCCGTAAGCTATGGCCGTACGTTTACCACGGTTTTGGATAAAACGCGTATCGGCGTGGTGCCGATTGGCTATGCGGACGGTTTCTTCAGAACATTATCCAATAAATGCAGTCTTTACACCCGCGAAGGTTTTGCACCGCAACGCGGCCGCATCTGCATGGATATGTGCATGATCGATCTTACGGATTTGCCCGGTATTGACGTTAACGATGAAGTTGAAATATTTGGCCCCCACAATTCGCTCGAAACCTTATCGGAGCTTGCGGGTACTATTCCCTACGAGCTTACGTGTGCCGTTTCAAAGCGCGTTCCGCGCTTGTATATCAAAAACGGCGAGATTGTTGAAAAAGAATTGTTGTTGCGAATTTGACGTGGTTGTCACATAGGGACGGGGAGTGGGTGACATTTTGAAATTACACAAAATGTCACCCACTCCCCCTCCCTATGTGACACTTGTAAACTTTTATTGAAAAATATTTTCTTCTCTGTGGGTATTATTGCTTTAT
>JAZLHV010000015.1:0-67669 GCA_045617045.1 Lachnospiraceae bacterium | reverse complement strand
TTCATTAAATCTCAACTTACTAAATTGATTGCTTCCATCTGAAATACGATGTATTCAGATGGTTTATTAAGGTTACCCATTTTTACAAATCAAAAAATCTTTCAAAAATCTCTTGACTGTTTATAGTTTGTCACCTCTTTCCTCATTAGTATAATTTACTATCACTATATTAACAAAGTGCTTACATCGATTCAAGTATGGAACAATACTTTCCTTTCCTATAACGCAAAAAAAGGGGCGCTCCGAAGGAGCGCCCCAAAAAGGAGAAAACTATGAAAGTTTGAAAGTATTCACAGCGGTGTACAGTTCATCTGCAATGCCCTTTAAGTGAGCTGCATTTGCACTGATTTCCTGAATTGTTGCAGAAACTTCTGTAGTAGAAGCACTTGTTTCCTCGGTGCTTGCTGCATTTTCTTCTGCAATTGCGGAAAGGTTAGATACGATATCTGTAACGCTTTCACGTGAAGCATTAAGCTCTTTCATGTTGCTTGCGATATCCATTATGTTCGAACGGGACTCGCCGATACCCTTTAATACTTCGCCGAAGGTTGCGCTTGTTTCTTCAACCATTTCGCTCTGCTCGTTCATGATAACCTTAACCTCATCCATTGTAGCAACAGCCTTCTCGGAATCTTCCATAAGGGATGTAATAATCTCTTCAATCTTCTTTGCTGACTCATTTGACTGCTCAGCAAGCTTTGAAATCTGAGATGCTACAACTGCGAAGCCACGACCCTGTTCGCCTGCACGTGCAGCTTCGATAGATGCGTTCAATGACAGGAGGTTTGTTTCCTCTGCGATTGATGTAATCAAGCTTACAGCTTCGCTGATCTTCTTAGCGGATTCATTTGTGGTATTGGTCTGGTTGTAAATAACATCGATGGCACCACGTGCCTTTTCATTGATGTCTTCAAGTTTAACGAGTGTACCGGAAGCAGCCTTTCCGTTTTCTTCCATCTTATCTGATACAGCATTTAACTTGTCAACGTTTTCATTGGTCTGCTCAACGAGGTTACCCATAACGATAACTTTTTCGGTAGCATTTGTGGTATCTGCAGCCTGGCTGGTAGCGCCTTCAGCGATTTCATTAACCGCACGCTCAACCTGTTCAACCGTACCTGCGCTTTCTTCGGAAGCGTCACCTAATGTAACCGCACATTCATGTACATCGTTACTCTTTGTGGCAATATCGCTTACGATTGAAACAAGCTTATCCTTCAAATCGCCAACGCTGCGGGCAATATCACCGGTCTCATCCTTCTTGGATGCAATTGAATTATCGATTTCAACAGTTAAGTCACCGTCTGCAACCTGTGCAAGAACCTTTGTGCCGTAACCTAATCTCTTGCTGATGGCATCAGCTACAAAGAAAACAACTACTGTAGCAACAATAACAAGAATAAGTGCTACTAAGATAACACCGTTTCTGATTGAACCGACTACATCATCAACATTGTTCTGAGCCTTACCTGCAAATACCATACCAACAGGTGTACTGGAATCTGCATTGTAAAGCGGAATGTAATATGCAAGACAAGGCATTCCGGCAACGTCAACGTTTTCAGCGGTATATTCTTTAGCTTCCTTAACAACTGTATTAACAACAGCGTCGCCTGCGGTTGTAAGAATGGCACGTGCGGTACCATTGACTACCACGCCGCCTTCTTTAGGTACTGAAGTCAAATAACGCGTATTTCCATAGAAAATTGTGCAATAGATACCGGTTTCTTTAAGAATCTTATCAACGGTCTCAGTATCTGCTGTTACATTGTAATCAGCGCCGTTAAACAATGTATCGTTTTCGATATAGAAATTGTTACCTTCTTTTAATGCAATAGCATCACGCAATGCATATGTTGTTGACTGCAAAGCTTCTGTTATTTCTTTCTTAAGAGAAGTCTCTGCTTTACCGGAAACAAAGACACCGAGTATTATCGAAAGTAAAAGTAACGGAACAAGTGCAATAATTATAAGTTTTGCTTTAAGTCTCATAGTATTTCCTCCTCTACGACTTGCGATAGTCAAATAATAAACATGCACAATTAACAGAAAATAAATCAAATATAAGCAGAAAATAAAATAAAACAAAAGAAGAACCCGCCTGTTGACCGGGGTTCTTCTCTCTTTTTGCGACATAAATCAACAATTTTTGTATTAACTTTAATAATTATTTCTTCTTTCTGTTTTTAAGAACAATAGCAGCAATCGTAGCAACAATCACTAAAATTCCGCCGGATATTCCCGCAATAAGCCCCGGTCTTCCCGTTGAAGCTTTACCGACATTTGCTTTTGCACTGCCGTTATCGCCCTGTATCAATACAAGTGCGGATATTCCCTTAACCGTAGCAGAACCTGATACGGTTTCAATCGTCTCTGTTCCCGCCTTGGCATCATTAATGCAAACTTTCCAATCACCTGCGGGAAGATCTACAACCTTATCTTCGGGATTAGCATTGAATAATACGTAAATTCTGTCTGATGCCTCGCCTTCGACACTTCCGTCAATGTCAAAGCCTACAATATTGGATTCATAGAAATCAATACCGCCTACATACTGCTTTACTTCCTCGGCCGATGAAAGTCTTAAAGCCTTATGAGCCTTTCTGAATTCGATAAGTCCCTTATAGTAATCATATACCGCCTTTGTAGACTCGTCTGCAAGACTTGAATACAAAATTGAATTTACGCTGTCGCCCGAAGCATAACTGTTTTCATTAAACGTTCCGTCTGAATTTACCTTGGAGCGTAAAATTTCTTCACCTGCCTGCATAAAAGGAACGCCCTCGGATGTCATATAAATTGCGGCGGCAAGATTATTCATACGAATAATATCTTCACGTGATACATCGCTTACCGATAAAGTAATACGGTCAAAAAGTGTGTTGTTATCGTGACATGAAGCATAGTTAATTGTCTGTGACGGACTCTTGCACCATGTATCAGCGCCCTTAAAGCATCTGATAATCTTGGACTCCTGGCCCTGTGCACCTGATACAAAACCGGGCTTTTTGTCAAATACGCTGCCCTTCAGGGCATCGCGGATAGTATCGTTAAAGAAAGCAAATTCAGGTACTTCGGTAGAATTTGTCTGTGTAGCGAGTGTAACGTTATCTTTGGTAACAAGAGTAGTCATTGTCCAGCCTTCGCCGTAGAAAATAACGTCGGGGCGTGTCTTGTGTACTTCGGTAATAATCTCATTAATGGTATCTGTATCAAGTAAACCCACAAGGTCAAATCTGAAGCCATCGATATGATACTCATTGGCCCAATAGCAAACAGATTCCACTATATACTTTTTAACCATTGAGCGCTCTGAGGCAGTATCATTACCGCAGCCCGAGCCACTTGAGTAAACGCCGGTTTCACTGATACGTGAAAAATATCCGGGAACAAGAACGTTAAAGCAATAAGAAGAAGCATTCTGTACATGGTTGTAAACTACGTCCATTACAACGCTGATTCCGTTGTCATGAAGTCCCTTAACCATTTCCTTAACTTCCTTAACTCTGACAGCGCCGTTATAAGCATCTGTAGCATAAGAGCCTTCCGGCACATTATAGTTAACGGGATCGTAGCCCCAGTTATACTTGCCTGTTACTACCTTTGTCTCATCAACCGACCCGAAATCATAAAAAGGAAGTATATGTAAATGTGTAACACCTAAATCTTTGATGTGGTCAAGGCCTGTTGCAATTCCGTCCGAATTAGCGGTACCGGTCTCAACAACGCCCAAGAACTTTCCGACGTTTGTGATGCCGGCACCTTCTTCTGTTGTCAAATCACGAATATGTGCTTCATAGATAATTGCATCGGTTATATTCTCGCCGGCATGGGGATTTTTATCTTTATCCCAGCCTTCGGGATCTGTTGAGTCAAGATCGATAACCATTGCGCGCGCACCGTTAACACCGGTCGTACGTGCATAAGGATCGCAGGCCTCGCGGTTTGTACCATCTATTGTCACCGTATATGTATAATATGTACCGTTAAGGTCCCCCTCCTTTTCCAACACCCATGTACCGTTTTCAGCTGCAGTCATAGGCACGGATTCAATAAGGTCATTTACGCCTTCTTTACCCTCTTTGTAAAGATTTACAAAGGCCTGCTCGGCCGTAGGTGCCCATAACTTGAAGGTTGTTTTGTCCTTGGTCCATGTAGCTCCAAGATCGTTACCCGAATATGTGTATTTTGCTTCAAAAGCATCTGTTGAATAAATAATAGGCATATTCACATTGTACTCCGTATTATCGTATGTAATGCTGTAGCTCTTTGTTTCCTCAAGTTTGGACTCAAGTGAAAGCGTATATACATAATCCCCTTCGTATGCAACATTCTTTATTTTTGCGTCACCGCTCTTGCCGAAAACCTTGAATGCATCATTCATATCCTTATCAATCTCTGATGTCATGGTAACCGTAATGGTGGTCTCGCCATCATATTTGGCAGTCTTTAACTTAATGCCCTTAACAGCATCATCACCGTATGTTTTGGTGGCACCTTTAACACCCGCCTCAACGTATGCATGAACCGTACCGGATATCATCTCGGAAATATCAATGAACTGATCTTCTGAAATATCCTTGTCCCATGCCTGAGTGCGTACAATAAATCCGACTTTCATGCAGCCTGCGGAAAGTTCAATCGTTGCAACTTTCTCACCGTCTTCATCGGCAAAGGGGTAGTCGGCGCCGTCCTTACCGTCTTCCCAAAACCATACACTCCAAGGTGCATAGTCTCCGTCGCCTCTGTGATAGTGAAGTTTAATCACTACTCCGCCGTCAGCATGCGCTTCAACAGGCTCAAAGCCCCAAGCAAATACCGCCGTAAAAAGCATAATCAATGCTGTCAAAAATGCTCGTACTTGTCTTCTCATGTTTTCCCTCTCCAATATCATTATACGAAATTTTACGAAAATTTCTGTACAATGATATTACCAAACTTTCGTGCTGTTTGCAAGAAATTTTGATATAATTGCGCCGTAGCCATGCGTAATATTCCTGTAATAGCGATTTGGTATATATAAATAAGTAATATCCTATTTGTACCATGCACCGCGATAATGTTGTCTCTTTAGTATCCGTATATTCGGACTTAAAATAATCAGAGAAGCTCGAGGGATTTACATAACATGATTCATTATTATTCTGCAATGTTAATATTGTCGACGCTTTGCCTGCTGATATATATGGCAAAATGGCACACCAACTTTGATACCCGTGTCACCGTTTATATGATGCTGATACCGATAGTTAATGTAGGATACTATCTTTTGGCCAAAGCAGAAACTGTTGAAGCGGCAAGTCTCGCCAACAAAATTACATATCTCGGCGGAACCGCTGTCCTTTTCATGCTGATGATGTTTGTATTTGCAATGTGCCGGCCGCGGATTCAAAAGGGATTTCTGGTACCCGTAGCATTTCTTGAAATTGCAATTTACTCATTGGTACTTACCTCCGACAGCAACGACTATTTTTATAAAAGTATAGAAATCAGACACGACCACAATGTTGCATACCTGATAAAAGAATATGCCTTCGGACATACCCTCTTTTATGTAAGTGTCTTTGTGGTACTTGCCGCAACAATTTACGTTTTGGTGATAAGTTACCGTAAATGCAGAACATCACTTCGAATCACAAATCTGCTGATGGGAGTCATTATCGTATCCATGATAGGCTTTTTCGGTGGACGGGCAATCACGCGTTCCATTGAACTTATGCCGCTTGCATTCGACATCTCAATGATTCTTATCATATGCATCATTGACATTTTAAGTCTCTACGATGTCGAAAAAATGATTGCAGACAACATAGTCCGCGACGGCGAACTCGGATGTTTTTCTTTTGACCTTAAGAGGAAATATCTCGGCGGAAACGAAATAGCAAAAGAATGCTTTCCCTTTCTTGCCATCCTGCGTATTGACGGTACCCTGACGCGCGGAAGCGAAGACGCCAATATGATTCAAGGATGGATAGATGAAATTTCCTCCAGAAATTCTTCGCATACCTTCACATATAAAAAGAACGGTCGCATCTACAGTATTGAGGGCAGACTGCTGACCGTTGACGGCAAAACAAAGGGTTACCACTTTTTAATTAAAGACAACACACTCGAAGAAGAATACAAAGAACTGCTTGCTACATACAGCACGCAACTTGAAAAAGATATACACGCCAAAACAGACCGTTTGCTTGCGATGCACGACAAACTGATTCGCAGTATGGCGGATTTGGTTGAAAGCCGTGACACGAATACCGGCGGTCACGTAAAAAGAACGAGCCGATGCGTTGAAATTTTGACATCGGAGATGCAAAAGGATCCGTCAGACTATCTCACCGATGATTTTTGCAGATGTGTGGCCAAGGCTGCGCCAATGCACGATCTTGGCAAAATTGCCGTTGACGATGCCATCCTGCGAAAGCCCGGCAAATATACCCCGGAAGAATTTTCAATCATGAAAACACATGCCGCCAAAGGAGCCGATATAGTTCAGACCGTACTTGCCGATCAGGACGACGTATACTTTACCAAAATTGCCGAAAACGTAGCCCACTACCATCACGAACGTTGGGACGGTTCCGGTTATCCCGAAGGTCTTAAAGGAACCGATATTCCGCTTGAGGCCCGCATAATGGCGATTGCCGATGTATACGATGCGCTGGTCAGCAAACGTTGCTACAAAGAAAGCATGTCATTTGAAGAAGCCTATAACATCATAATAGACGGTATGGGTAAGCATTTTGACAGTTCCCTTGAAAAATACTTCATCGCCGCACGCCCGTCTCTTGAATCTTATTACACCGAGCTTTCCAGAGACGTATCGGCCTGAGTTTTCGTCTTGTAAACATAAAAGCGCTGTTTTTCGTGCCAGCCTTGCAACGTCGGGTTAAACCCGCACGTAAAGGTTTGCACAAAAAGCAGCGCTTTTTGCTATCATATTTGCATACAGCAGTATTGAACCTATCAATACTGAGCGGTGTTTGCCATCTTACGGCAAATAACTCCGCCAAAGCATACACATGAAGTCACTATCATCAATATAAGCGACATAAGAATGCCATCGTCAATTCCCGAATCGGTAAGCAACAACGACAGCGATAATACCCCAAAAACGCCTACAATGGCTGCTACAAATCTCGAAATCCTTTTCATGGTTTGTACCTCCCCGTATATGATATAAGCAAACTCCCCATTG
The DNA here is from genome assembly GCA_045617045.1 of Lachnospiraceae bacterium. Taxonomy (GTDB): domain Bacteria; phylum Bacillota; class Clostridia; order Lachnospirales; family Lachnospiraceae; genus UBA1258. The sequence continues at coordinate 60,474 of JAZLHV010000015.1, read as the reverse complement.
TGGTTTTTTTGTTCTCACCACAATATGTAGTTTAACATAAGTTGGGAATTATGTAAACACATTTTTGTAACTTAATTATCTCACAAAAGCGTTTCACTTGTAAAAAAAGCGCACCGGAAATTGCTTCCGATACGCTTTGAGGGTTACTTATTTTTCCCAGATACCGTATTCATATACGCCTTTTTCTACATCTTTCCTGTTAAGATGCCCCTCGTCAATCAGCACCTGTATTGTATTTACCATACCGAGGGTAACGGGCATTGATTCTGATTTTAAGTAGCCGTCTTTACTGCCGTAATAATCAAAAGACAGGTATCCCACCGCATTGCCATAACTGTCTCTGAGCATTTCCATAAAGCGGGGCTCAGACCTTGATAGAACATCTGCAATCACAGCGTTCTTAAGCTTATCTATTATTTCTTTGTCGTCAGTGGACAGAGCGCTCGTAAATTCACTGACATAATTGTAAAAGCATGCATAAACCGGCTGCTCTTTACTGAGTATAAGACTCTCTGCAATGAGGTCGCGGTCGCCATTAATGTCATAAAAGACTTTTGCAACAGTTCCTGACTTATATACGTTTTCCTGCGTAAGCCAGACACCGTACTCTCTTTCAAAATGCATTCCGTTTTTAAGGTTATAAGAAATTGTTATCAAACCCCTTACAGTATTCGAATCAGCGTAAGACCTGAGTGTATCTTCTTTAACCGAATCGGCATTTTCCATAATCAGACGGTTGTATTCGTAAATTTTCTCAATCACATCGGGATCTGTCGAATCTTTTATATATATATCGCCTATACCCGTATTGACGGTTACGGATTTAATGTCGGAAAGCTTCGGTATTCTTGACGAAATATGGAATATATCCAGTGCAAATATAACTATAAGAATTACATATGCAGCGGAAAGTCCCAGGTATCCGAACAGGCTCTTCCGGTTAAATACTTTAAGCGTTTTATTAAGTGCCATCTGTGCAAGGTAGAAAGAAATTGCACCCATAATCAGGCAGCATACTATTAGCCTGAACGGTTTGACAGCATCCATATACGAATATACCGCTTCGGTATAGATTGTATATAAAAGGTAACCTGCGCCAAAGCCCGCAATTCCCGAGAAAAGATACAACAGGAATTTCTTAACCGGGATAAACGAAATTGTTTCTCCGGCGCTTTCACTCTTTCTTCTGGTATACAGTAGTAAAGAAAGTGCGGTGAGCACAACTCCGGCGATTGCATAGTATACAATAACCTTGCCGTTTGACAGTGAAATGTCACCGAGTGTTTCCCAATATCCGTACGCTTCGTCCGTATGCCCGATATATTCTTTTTCAAGCTTTACGTTAGCGAAAATGTATACAACCGGAACAAATATCATCTGACGTACACTGAGTGAATACGTATACCCGTACACAAAAAGTGAAATCAAAAGTTTTACAAAAAACGCTACAATTATCTGCAGAAAATTAAACACCACATAAAGTATCGGAAGCACAACGGTAGTGCCGACAACCTGGCCTGTTAACGTTGCAAAACTGAAGAAAAAGAAGCTTTCCGCAATAACGCCCAATATAGTGATGCATACCGCACCGGGGCATTTGCCGCCGTGTGCGCTTATATACGGGACAAGCATGATTGCCGCAACCAAATAAGGAATTGCCATCATAGTCATTCCCGACAGAAAATTTGTAAAGAAAATGCCGCTGCGCCTGATAGGAATGGAATGCATCATTCCGACGCTCTTTGAGGAATACATATAGTTCCATACTGCCATTGCGGCAAACATTGCAAAAATCATCGACCAAATAGGTACAAAGTGGACAAGCACTTCGTAGTAAGCGTCAATTGCGTCTACTTTGCTGATTTGTATCTGATGTCCGTTTGCTTCCTCTACCATACCGGCAATATAAAAAATAACCGCACCGATAATCACGCCTATCGAGGGCAGGCCCCAAAGCGGCCAGAAGCGTTTAATATTTTTGCAAAAAAGGGTGAGATTAAAGAACGATGTCTTTGACTTCATACTCAGCACCTCCTAATTCATATATAAAGATTTCCTCTAATGTAAGGGGAATCGCATCGACCATAAGCGGATGATACGGTTCAAGCGTTTTAACAGCCGTTTCGGCATTCATGCGCATTATCATAGTGTGTACACGGCCGATTGTTGAAGTATGCAAAACAGGAATATCATTGGGCACCATCGTTGTGTTTTCATCAAAAACAACCTGAAGTTTTACCATGTTTTCCTGTAATTCCGACAGATTTCTTTCAATCAGGACGCGTCCTTTGTCCATAATACCTACGTGATCGCACACATCCTCAAGTTCTCTTAAGTTATGGCTCGAAACAAGTACCGTTGTGCCGCGTTCGGTAACGTCATTCATCATAAGGCTCCATACCTGACGACGCATTACCGGGTCAAGACCGTCAACCGGCTCATCAAGTATCAGATATTCGGGCATTGTTGAAAGTGCAAGCCAAAATGCCACCTGTTTCTGCATACCCTTTGAAAGATGACGTATTGTTTTCTTTTCGTCAATCGGAAATGCTTCTTTTAACTTTTCATATCTTTCTCTTGAAAAAGAAGGATACATTCCCTTATAAAAATTCATCATTTCTTTGATGGTTGCATTGTTAAAGTAATACCAGTCGTCGGGTATTGAAGCTATTTTCCCCTTTAATGCAGCGTTTTCCCAAATATCGGTGCCGTCTATCAATACGCTTCCGCTGTCTTGTCTGTATATTCCCAAAAGATGCCTGATTAATGTAGATTTTCCGGCACCGTTCGGGCCTACAAGTCCGTAAACAGCCCCCTTCGGCACGGTAATATTTGTGCCGTTTAAAGCTTTAAAACCATCAAATGATTTTACTAAATCTCTTACTTCTATCATTTAATATCTCCCTCCGCAAAAAGCTTTTGAATTTCTTCTTCACTTACCTTAAGAAATCTAAGCTCTTTTATCAGTTCCCTGACTTTGCGCTCGATATCATCGATTTGCGCTCTGTCAACAGCATTGTTAAGCTCGGGGCTCACAAAACTCCCCTTGCCGGGAACCGAATACACATAACCCTCATTTTCAAGTTCGTTAAAGGCTCGCTGAATGGTATTAGGGTTTATCGAAAGCTGGGTTGCAAGAACGCGAACCGACGGAAGCTTCTCGTTTTCAGTCATTGCGCCGCTAATAATCATTTTCCGGAATGAGTCCTTAATCTGCTCGTAAAGGGGCCTTGAATCACGATAATTAAGTTGAATCACCACTATCTCCTCTCTGCATAGTCAATCCGCGCGTATCTACTGTACTAACACATCTAATACAGTTGACACAGTTAATATAACTCCAAGACGAGCTGATGTCAATACTGTATTTTGATTGCATGGTATTCATACCGATGTTATGATAGTTATCTGAAAGGATTAACCTATATGAACAAGAAAACCATCATTGCAATCATATCTTCTTTTGCTCTTATATCAATTATTTTTTTAACCGTATTCCTTAACAAAAAAGCATATGCCACCCCGGCTTTTCATGAATGTAACATTCAAATAACCATCGGCGGGCGCAATATCAGCGAATTTGCGATAACATACAATAACGCTACCGCCAAATCCGGGGCTCAAACGCTTGCGGAGTATATAGAATCTCTTTCAGGCTGTAAGCTTCCCGTAAAACTGCATGCGGCAAACTTACCGAAAATATCGGTATACGTTTCAAAAGATGCTTATACGGGTATCAGTGCCGATGACGGTAATATTTTCATAAGTGCCTGCAGCGAAGCTTCCCTTAAATCAACCGTAACGGCGTTTATCAACACTTACCTTGGCATCGCTTTTGCCGGGACGGAAAAAGAACACGTAACCGCCTTGGGCAAAATAAGTATCCCCGGCAACATTCTTTCCGGCGAAAATGCATGGATTTCAGAGCGTGAGCCCATCATATGTCTGTGGAAAACCGATACTCCGCGCGGACAGTTTTTTAACCCCGACACAAATCCCGCCAGCGAAATTTTGGCTTATACCGACGATCAACTCTACGATTATGTACGTATGATTGCACAGTGTGGCTTTACCGGCATCCAGGCAACCGACTTTTGCGCGGCCTGGGCGCAATGGGGCGGCTATGAATATGTACATGACCGGCTGCGCTATATGGCCGATGCCGCACATTCCCTTAACATGAACTTTACCCTGTGGGTATGGGGTGCGGAATTTACCGGCTACGGCTGGGCAGATGATACCGTTGTTTATCATGATTATGAAAACTTCGCATACGGGTATGAATCCCGGAAGGTTTTGGACACCTTCAAAAAGTACTACTCCATATACGCCCAGCTTGCCGACTGTTCGGACCGTGTTATCATGCATTTCGATGACCCCAGCAACACACACGATGTCAATGAAGTTGCTCACTATGCCGCACTTTTCCGCGATATGGTGCGCGCCGTAAATCCTGACATAAACTTCGGGGTAAGCGATTACACCGACAAGTACAACAAAGCCGTTCTGAAAGAAATTCTCGGCGACGATTTTACCGTTTACAGCGGTGCGCCGACTTTTGAAAACACCGACACCATCGGTTTCAGAACCGTTTCCCGCGATAACAATATTTCCTACGGTGTATGGTCATGGAATCTTATTGAAATGGAAATCGATCAGTTAGCTGAGATGAATGTCAATACAGCTGTCATTAAGCATGTATATGAGCGCGCGCAAAGCGAAGACTGGGTATGGAAACCCACATATTGGAGTGAAATGGATTCGTATCACTTTGCCAATATTTTTTCGCTCTACTCTGCAGGACAGTTACTTATAAATCCGGCCCTTGAAGCCGATGAGCTTCTTTATGAAACAGCTTTGAAAACTGTAGGGGAAAATAACGCGCACACACTCACTCAACTGCTTGAAATTGTTGAAGATGCCCGTGGCGGTCAGGTATTCGATGAATTCCGATGGGGAACGGATTCTTATCTTTTGACGTCCGATTCCTATCCTTATGAATCGATTATTGCACGATGCGAAAAATATCTCCCGATGCTTGATGCTATGATTGAGTCGTGCGACTTTGACACAACCATCTCTCTTCCGGGTGATGTTACGACACTGCTTGACATTTTGCGCACACACCTTACCCAGATTTACGAATTTGCCACATTCAGGGCCAATCTTGCGGATTTAAATAAAGCATTCGAAAACGGTACGGATTTGGATACGTTATCCAAAAAGCTTTCCGAAATTTACACACCTGTCCCCACATACGATGCGGTTACCGGTGTATTCGGACAGCCCGAAGCAATTGCCCAATGGAATCTTCTGTGTGCTTTTACCGCAAAGACCGGCGCCGACTTGCCGCACTGCGAAGCCTATGACTCATTAAGGAAAAACTACATATACAGCGAGATGGTTACTTACCAGCAAAACTCCCGTGAACGTTTATTGTTTTCCCCTGACGGAAGTCCGATATGGGCGCTTGTGATGGGTGAAGACACCGCAAAAGAATTGGTTGACGAACTTGTAAACGAAGGTCTTTTGCTGCGTGCAGACGATGAAAACAACGTTTACCTGCCAAATTTGCAATAAAAAATATTATATTGGTACTTTAGCACTAATTTCCTCTTGATTTTTTTTGCATTTTATCGGTTAATAGATTTAATGGATTGGTCGATATTGAAGCATATTGCTTTAATTACTTGTGCAAAAGGAAATTGCAATGGAAATTTTACGGGGAAAGGCAGTTTTAGAAGGTACTGCCAAAGGAAAAATTTGGTGCATACGTAAAGCTGAAATCGAGATTCCGAAGGTTGACGAGGCCGAAATCGAATCTCAGATTATGATATTCGAGACAGCACGTCTCGATGCCATCAGACAGCTTACCACTTTTTATCAGAACGCCTCACGTGAAGGCTGGAAGTCTGTAGCCGACACCTATGAAGTTCATATTCTTATGCTCAGAGACGAAACATTTATCAATTACGTCATTGATATCATCCGTTCAGAGCAGGCCGGTGCCGCAGATGCCGTTCGCAAAACCCGTGACCTCTTTATAGCTTCTTATACTGACAAGCACGACGATTACCTGCTGGAGCGCACAAAAGATATCCGCTACATTTGTGAGCAGATTCTAAAGCGTATACCGACCGACGATGTCAAAATTCCGGTCGCCAAAGGCAATTCATCAAAGCCGGATTCCAAAGAAACCCGCGGACGCAACCCTATCGTTGCCAACATGAAATTCATCACCAAAGACACTATCGTTATGGCTGATAACCTGTCGCCTACCGAAATTATGCTTTTGGACAAGCCCCTCATAGTCGGCATTATTGTAAGTGCCAAGACTCTTAACCCACATGTAATCATGGCTGCCCGAACGCTGAAAAAGCCGATTCTTGCAGGTGTTGAATACAACGAGTCTTTCCACGGGCTTGAATGTCTGCTTGACTGTACCGCAGGGCTTGCATATGTTACCCCTTCGGTTTCTGCCAGCCGGCAGTTTGATTTTTCAGCTCACAAATTCAAGCAGTCTGCCGAGTCCTACAACATTTACCGCAATTCTAAATCGTTTGAAGCAACCGAGGCCTTATTCCCGGTTCTCGGGAGCATAAATTCACTTTCGGATGTAAATGCCCTTTTAGACGATAACATAACCGGAATAGGGCTTTTCCGCACGGAGATGTATTTCTTAAAGCGTGCCGAAGTTCCGAGTGAGGAGCGACAGTTTATTGAATACCAGAAGCTTTTAAAGCTCATGGGGGAAAAGAAAGTAGTCATCAGAACCGTAGACTTCGGCTTCGATAAATGGCCCAAATTCTTAGCCAACAAAGCCGATGCCAACTACACATCCGGCTACCGTGGTCTTCGCGTATGTCTTGACAACAAAGAGCTTTTCCGCAAACAGGTCCGCGCAATATTCAGGGCAAGTATGTATGGCAATGTAAGCCTTCTTTTACCGACAGCCTTCATGCTCAAAGAAGTCATTGAAGCTCAAAATATTATTAATGCCGTAAAGAAAGAATTGCGTGCCGAAAAAATCCCATATCGTGACATCGAAGTCGGAGTAATGATTGACATGGCCGCAAGTGCCATAATGTCTGATTATCTGGCTCAGCGCGTAGATTTTCTGTGCATTGGGCTTGACTTTCTGGCAAGCTCAATTCTGTCCGTTGACGTTATGAACGAGCGCGAATCGGCCAAGCTTGCATACCATCACCCTGCCGTTTTAAGGCTTATACAATTAACTGCCAGCAACGCCCACAAAAACGGTTGCAAGGTAACACTTTCGGTTGACAATGATTTGGACGCCAACGATATTCATATCATTAATTCAATGGGGATTGATGAATTAACCATACCGGATTCGATGGTGCTCAAGGTTCGCAAATATATGAAAGATGAAATTGAAACAGCCCGGGAACAATAGCCCCGGGCTGTATTATTACTGCTTTTTGTTATTATTTCTTTAAACTTGCAAGACGTTCCGAAACTTCCTTAAGCATCTGCTCGTACTTTACAAGTTTTTCTTTTTCCTCGTTAACCTTAGCTTCGGGAGCCTTTGAGATAAACTTCTCATTGGAAAGCATTCCGTTAGAGCGCTTAATCTCACCCTCCAAGCGTACCTGTTCCTTGGAAAGACGTTCAATCTCAGCACTGATGTCAACAAGCTCAGCAAAAGGCATATATAAAGTTGCGCCTGCAATCACACAGGAAACCGCATCTTCGGGAATGCCTGCCTTGTCACTTAAGATTTCAACATCCGAAGCATAAGCAAGGGGTTTAAAGTAAATCTCGCCATCCTTGAAAATATCACGGATTGAAGCATCAGTGCTTACCACAAATACCTTAGCCTTGCGGGAAGGAGCAACATTCATACCTGTACGGACATTACGGATTGCACGAACAGCTTCCTTGATGGTTTCAATTTCTTTTTCCTCGGATGCAAAAGAAAACTCTTCGGTAAATTCAGGCCACTTTGAAATCATAATAGACTCTTCTTCGCTCTGAATTGTGGTAAATATTTCCTCGGTAACAAAAGGCATATAAGGATGCAACAATTTAAGTGCATTAATGCATACAGTCTTTAATGTCCATAAAGCCGCATTCTTGGAAGAAACATTGCTGTCCGAATAGAGTCTCGGTTTAACCATTTCGATATACCAGTCGCAGAATTCATCCCATATGAAATCGTAAACCTTTTGAACGGCAACTCCGAGTTCGTACTTTTCCATGTTATCGGTAACATCCTTTACCAAAGTGTTGCACTTGGAAAGAATCCACTTATCAACAGGCTCATATTCCGAAGCTTCGGGCTTAGACGGTGCTTCTTCACCCATGTTCATCATTATGAAACGTGAAGCGTTCCATATCTTGTTGGCGAAATTACGGCTTGCCTCTACACGCTCGTTGTAGAAACGCATGTCGTTTCCGGGTGCATTTCCGGTAATAAGTGTAAGTCTTAATGCATCTGCGCCGTATTGGTCAATAATTTCCAAAGGATCGATACCATTGCCCAAAGACTTACTCATCTTGCGGCCCTGTGAGTCACGTACAAGACCATGGAAAAGAACGGTTTTGAAAGGTCTCTCACCCATATTTTCAAATCCCGAGAATATCATACGGATAACCCAGAAGAAAATAATGTCGTAACCGGTTACCAAAACATCGGTCGGATAGAAATATTTCAAATCCTCTGTCATCTCGGGCCATCCTAAGGTTGAGAAAGGCCATAATGCCGATGAAAACCATGTATCCAGTGTATCGGGATCCTGTTCAAAATGAGTGCAGCCGCATTTAGGGCACTTTTCGGGCATCATCTTGGCAACAACAGTTTCGCCGCATTCCCGACAATAATATGCGGGAATTCTGTGCCCCCACCATAACTGTCTGGAAATACACCAGTCACGGATATTATCGGTCCAGTTGTAATATGTTTTATCCATTCTCTCCGGAACAAGCTTAATGTCTCCGGTCTTAACGGCTTCAACAGCAGGCTTAATAAGCTCGTCCATCTTTACGAACCACTGCTTTTTAATCATAGGCTCGATTGTTGTCTTACAACGGTCGTGTGTACCTACGTTATGTGAGTAGTCTTCTATTCTTACAAGAAGGCCCAAATCATCAAGTTCTTTAACGATAGCCTTTCTGGCCTCGTAACGGTCCATTCCCTCGAATTTTCCACCGTTAGCGTTAATGGTGGCATCATCATTTAAGATATTAATTTCGGGAAGATTATGACGCTTGCCGACCTCAAAGTCGTTGGGATCGTGCGCAGGTGTAATTTTAACAACACCCGTACCAAACTCCATATCTACATATGAATCTTCAACTACCGGAATGGGCTTATTAACTATGGGAAGCCATACAAAACGGCCCTTTAAGTAGTGATATCTCTCATCATCGGGGTTAATGGCAACCGCAGTATCTCCGAGCATGGTTTCCGGACGTGTTGTTGCAAACTCCAAAAATTCAGTAGTTGAGGGCTTTCCGTTTTCATCAACAAGCGGATACTTAATGTGCCAGAAATGTCCGGCCTGTTCCTCGTATTCAACTTCGGCATCCGAAATTGAAGTGTTACATACCGGACACCAGTTAATAATTCTTGAGCCTTTATAAATCCAGCCCTTCCGGTGCATCTTACAGAAGACTTCCGTAACTGCCTTATTGCAGCCTTCATCCATTGTAAATCTTTCGCGGTCCCAGTCACACGATGAGCCCATTTTCTTCAGCTGTGAAATAATGCGTCCGCCGTATTCCTTTTTCCAGTCCCAAGCATATTCCAAAAACTTTTCACGCCCGAGATCTTCTTTTGAAATACCCTTTTCCTTGAGCTTTTCAATAATTTTAACCTCTGTGGCAATTGATGCGTGATCGGTACCGGGCTGCCACAAAGCGTTATAACCCTGCATGCGCTTAAATCTTATTAAGATATCCTGCATAGTGTTATCAAGGGCATGTCCCATGTGAAGCTGGCCGGTAATATTCGGGGGCGGAATCACAATTGTAAAAGGTTTCTTAGTGTGGTCAACTTCTGCATGGAAGTACTTCTTTTCAAGCCAATTTGCATAGATTCGGTCTTCCATTTCCTTGGGATTGTAATTTTTCTCAAGTTCTTTCTTCATGTTCTCCTCCTATAGCCACTTAAAGGCTGTGTTTTTAAGGGTGCAGGCTTTAATGCACCCTGTTACAGGCTTTAACTCGAGGCGAAGCCTGTGGCGGTCATGCAAAGGTTTTTCGAGGCATGACTACCTTACTTGCCACTTAAAGTAAAAAAGCCCTTTGCCAACTTAACGTTGACAAAGGGCGTTATTAACGCGGTACCACCTTTGTTTATGCATTTCTCACGAAATGCACCTCCATGACTTCATGCAAAGTCTTGCGCTGTAACGTGCGCCCACGTGCCGAACTACTTAAATTCACCCGACCGGTTCAAAAGCTACCTTCTGTATTCTGTGCCCGAGTGCTTTCACCTGCCGCACCCTCTCTGAAGGGTTCAAATACATACTCCTCTTTCTCATTACCTTTAACTTTCTTGGATGATATCACTTTTCTTTGTAAAAAACAAGGCAATTTTAAACATTTGTATTCTCTTTTTCGCCAATATACTTAAGTAACCGCTCCGCTCCATACCACCGAATTTCGTCATCTATTATAAGTGCTATAAGTGCTATAAGTGCTTCAATTGCTGCCAAAATGTCCTCCATTCCATCACTTACGGGCGAATAATACACAGACTCCGGCGTAGGCTCGGGGGACATCTGACTTTTGAGTGGCTTTACAAAATTCTAACAAAAATATTAATTAATCAAGTTCCTTTTTACCTGTATACAGTTCATAATAGCGACCGCCCGATTTCAGCAAATCGTCATGATCGCCACGCTCAATAATCTCTCCGTGTTCCAGAACTATAATTGCATTGGCATTGCGTACCGTTGAAAGACGATGAGCTATTACTATTGTGGTACGCTCCTTCATAAGCCGATCCATACCGTGCTCTATGTGGCGCTCCGTACGGGTATCTACCGATGATGTTGCCTCGTCCAGTATCAGGATGGGAGCCTTTGATATTGCCGCGCGTGCAATATTCAGTAACTGGCGTTGGCCCTGCGAAAGGTTTGCGCCATCTCCTTCAAGCATTGTATCGTATCCCTTTTCCAAACGCATTATGAAAGAATGTGCACTGGCAAGCTTTGCTGCCTCAACAACTTCTTCATCGGTTGCATCAAGACGGCCGTAACGAATATTTTCACGTACGGTTCCCGTAAACAAATGCGTATCCTGCAGTACCATTGCTATATTACGGCGCAGGTAATCGCGTTCCATATCCCTTATATCAATTCCGTCAACCGTAATAGAGCCTTCATTGATATCGTAAAATCTTGTGATAAGATTCGTAACCGTTGTTTTGCCTGCACCCGTCGAGCCAACAAGCGCAATCTTCTGACCGGGCTTAGCATAGAAAGAAACATTCTTTAAAATTGTCTGACCTTCCACATACCCGAAAGTTACGTTTTCCAAAGCAATTTCACCACGTAAGGTTTCCGGCGCTACTGCATCCTCTTTGTCGGGAAGCTCGGGAGTACTATCCATAACATCAAATACACGCTCCGCTCCGGCAAGTGCCGAGAAAATTTCGGTAACCTGCATGGAAAGCTCGTTAATGGGACGTGAAAACTGTCTTGAGTAATTCACAAATATTGTGAGACCACCGATATCAAAGCCGCGTAATACGCACAAAATACCGCCGATCATAGCTGTCAGCGAATAAGCAACCTGGCTTAAGTTACCCATTACCGGGCCCATGATACCACCGAAAAACTGTGCGTAAAGCTGCTTACCGCGAAGGTCTGCGTTTAAATAGTCAAACTCATCACGGGCGCTGTCCTCATGATTGAACACTTTAACAACTTTCTGACCTGAAACGGTTTCCTCCACGAAGCCGTTGATGGCACCGATTGCAGCCTGCTGCTGTTTATAGTATTTGCGCGACTTACCGCCCACCAGGGCTGCAGCCTTAATCATTAAAGGGGACACAACGATTGTCACAAGTGTCAGCCAGACATTTGTGTAAATCATCAGTGCAAGCGTTCCTATAAGCGTTATCGCACCCGACAAAATCGATACTAAAGTATTGCTTAACATGTTACCGACAGCATCGACGTCGTTTGTGAATCGGCTCATAATATCACCGGTATCGGTTGTATCATAATATCGAACCGGAAGTTTGCTTACTTTTTCAAATAATTCATTACGAATCTTTGCAAGCGCATTCTGCGATACCGTTACCATAATTCGTGACTGGAAATACTGTGTTACAACGCCTGCGGCATAGATTATTGCCATAATCAGGCAGCCTTTTGCAAGCACTGAAACCGAACCGGTACCATCGGTCAGTGAATTAATGACAGGTCGTAATACATACGAGCCTGCAAGTGAAGAAAGCGCACTGACAATTGCAAGCAAAAGAACAAAAACAATTTTCCACACATCGTTTCTAACGTATGAGAACAATCGTAAAATACTCTTCTTCGCATTTTGCGGCTTTTTAACCATCGGGCCGGCCGATTTGGGGCCTCTGCCGGGACCTCTGCCGGGTACTCTGTCATTTTCATGAGCCTTAATATAGGCTTCGTTCTTCTTTGTATATTTGGCCTCAAGGCGGGCAAATGTTTTAGCATCCATTATGCATCCACCTCCTTATCCATCTGTGAGTAATAAATTTCTTTATAAGCCTCACAGTTCTCCATAAGCTCCTGATGGGTTCCGATGCCCACAATCTGTCCGTCATCAATTACCACAATCTTATTGGCCTCAATAACCGATGAAATACGCTGCGCAATAATAAGCTTTGTGGTTTCCGGACAATAATCTTTTAAATTTTTGCGGATAACTGCTTCCGTAGCGGTATCGACAGCGCTCGTCGAATCATCAAGAATCAAAATTTTAGGCTTCTTCAACATAGCACGTGCAATACACAATCGCTGCTTTTGACCGCCGGATACATTTACGCCGCCCTGTCCGAGGTCGGTTTCGTAGCCTTCTGCAAAACCGGTTACAAACCCGTCTGCCTGAGCCATATCTGCGACCTTCCGTATTTCCTCTTCCGAAGCATTTTCATCGCCCCACATAAGGTTTTCGATAATACTTCCCGAGAACAGAACATTTTTCTGAAGCACCATTGAAACGCCGTCACGTAAATTTTTCAGGGAATAGTCTTTTACATTAAGACCATCGACTAAAATTTCACCCTCATCGGCGTCATAAAGTCTCGGAATCATTGATACAAGTGTCGTCTTACCCGAACCTGTCGAACCGATAATACCTACGGTTTCACCCGACTCAATCTTTAAATCGATGTGGTCGAGCACAGGCTCGCCGGCACCTTTATAATACCTGAAAGTAACATCTCTAAACTCAATCGAGCCTGATTCAACTTTTTTACCGAGCTCGGCTGCATCATCGTCATTAATATCACTCTTACAGTCAATAATCTCATTGATACGTTTTGCGGAAGCAATTGCACGAGAGCTTTGCAAAATAACGAACGACGTCATTACAAGCGAAATCAAAATCTGGGTAACGTATGTAATAAATGCCGTCAAATCACCTACAGGCATATCACCCACCAGAATCTGATTGCCGCCATACCATACAACTGCCAAAACTGTGATGTTCATCATGAGTGACATAAGCGGCATTGTGGTAATCATTACGCGGAACGCGCTAAGCGAAGTATCCTTCAAATCATTATTTGCGGCCTCAAATTTCTGCTGTTCGAAATCACCGCGCACAAACGATTTTATAACTCGCACATTGGTAAGTGCTTCGCGAATCGTAGAATTCAGTTTGTCGATTTTAGTCTGTAAAGCCTGGAATCTCGGGAATGCTGCCCTGATTACAAGTACTATTAACCCCACCAATACAGGGAACACTATCAGGATAATTACAGCAAGCCTTGCATTCATCATAAAAGCCATGATGATTGCTCCGATTAACATGCCCGGAGCACGTAACATCATGCGCAATGACATGTTAACCATGTTCTGAACCTGCGTAATATCGTTGGTAAGTCTTGTAACGATGGAACCCGTACTGAACTGATCGATGTTGGCAAAAGAAAATCTCTGAACGTTATCGAATGCATCCTTACGTAAATCTGCCGCAAAATTGATTGAAGCCTTAGCTCCGAAATAGGCACCGCCTATTCCGCCGAGTGCCATCAATACAGCGGTAAAAATCATTGCAAAACCGATTTTTACAATGTATCCTGTGTTACCTTCAACAATTCCGACATTAATGATAAGGGACATGAGCTTAGGCAACACAACCTCGCCCAAAACTTCTACAATCATAAGAAGCGGTCCCAATATAAATGCCGGAAGATATGGTCTGATGTACTTCCAATATCTTTTCACTTATAGCCTCCAAAAAAATAATCTTAAAAAAGTTTAGTCGCGCAGGACATAAAAGTCAATCTGTGCGACTGATTGTTAATCAAGATTTTACATATTGTTAAAATTTGATGCATAAACAAATCTGTCACAAGTGCTATTTAAGCAGCAACGCTATTTCGTCTTTATAAGGGGCATACGATTTTTTAGGGTCGCTTTCGCTCTTAATGTACGGTGTTTCAAGACATTTGGGGACATTTGCCAATGCAGGATGATGTACCACCCTCTTTAATGCTTCGAGCCCAATTGTACCCGCACCGATATTGGCATGACGGTCCTTGTGAGCGCCGCGTTCGTTCATGCTGTCGTTAATGTGCGCCGCTACAATACATTCGTTGCCCAATGCACTCTTTAGCTTGCTGATGATACCGTCAAAATCGTTAACCACATCGTAGCCGGCATCATTTAAGTGACATGTGTCGATGCACACACGCAACCTTGAATTATCCTTCACTCCGTCAAAAATCATTTTTAATTCTTCTATCGAGCGACCTACCTCAGAACCTTTTCCGGCCATTGTTTCAAGAGCAATGTATCCCGTTTCGGTATTTGCAATTACATCATCCAAGCCTTCAATAACCTTTGCAATTCCGATTTCCGGCTCGGCCCCGACTGCGGAGCCCGGATGCAGCACCAGTATATTACTGCCCATTGCAAGCGTCCGTTCGATTTCAAGCTTCAGCATTTCTTTGCCAAGTCTGAAGGTTTCTTCGTTAACGGAATTTGCAAGATTAATAATGTAAGGGGCATGCACAATAAACTTCTCTATACCGGATTCCTGCATTAAAGTCTTTGCTTCTTCTATTTTCAACTCGTTAAGAGGTCTTCTTTTTGAATTCTGAGGTGCACCCGTGTAAACCATAAACGTATCGGCATTATACGAAAGTGCTTCCTTTACCGATCCCAAAAACATTTCCGGACCACTCATTCCGACATGTGAACCAAGTAACATAACGTTATACTCCTTTATAGCCATTCATCCCAAAATCTTTCAATTCTCTTACCGACATCGTCGATACTTACAGCTTCGTAATTATTCCACTCACGCGGAAACATCGCAAGATATGAGCGCTCCAAAAATCTTTCATCAAGCAAAAGAACAATGCCGACATCCGAAACTGTCCTGATAACGCGACCCGCAGCCTGTAACACTTTATTCATGCCCGGATACTTATAGGAATAGTCAAATCCGTTATCTCCCTGTTCATTAAATGTTTCCTTGATGATTTCATTTTCAAGGCACACCATCGGAAGACCTGTCCCTACTATAATCGCGCCGATAAGGCTGTCATTCTTTAAATCGATACCTTCGCTGAAAATGCCGCCCATAACGCAAAAGCCTACAAGCGTGGTATCTTCTTCAATTGAAACATCCATATTTATGCCCTCGAAGAGTGTTTCGTCGGTTTCGCACTTAAAGCGATTTAAAAATACCTCACGTTCTTCTTCGCTCATACCTGAATGCTGCATCAATATTTCCGTGTTACCGTCATCCATATCGGCAAAGCTTTCTTTGTAGGCTTTATATACCTTCTCCATAAATGAATAAGAAGGGAAAAATACCATATAGTTACCGTTTCGTTGCAATATTGCCTCGTGAATATAGCAGGCAATTTTCGCGAATTCATCATCGGTACGCCGCGTATATTTGCTGGTAACGTCACGCGCCACAAACAGACCTCGCTTACGCGAATCAAAAATGCTTTCCGCATATACCTCGTAATCTTCGGGGGTACCTGCCAAAAGTTCTTTGTAATACCGGATAGGTAAAAGAGTTGCACTGAATAAAACGCTCGAGCGCGCCATTCCCATACACTCCGCAAGATTTTTGCGCGGGTTAACACAATACTCTCTCAAAAAGAAAGCGCCGCTTTCGTCGTAAGAAGCGTACACGGTATAGTTATCGTCTAAAAGTTCGCTGATTTCAAGGAAAAATCCAACCTCAAAATACATTTCAAGTATTGCATCCTTGACATCTTTCGGAACATCGGTGCGAAATTTGGGAGTATCATCCGCCGACTCTGCATCTGCCCGTCTTGTATTCTTTTTGCGCTCTGCTTCCAAAAATTTTTCTATTTCCGAGTAAAGTCTCAAAAGATCCTGCATTATTGCAGAAGTTTCAGGTTCGATTATATACTCGGGGCATCCGCGCTTTAACTCCAGGAAGGATTTATTACACTTATCAAGCTTTTTGGAAAGCGGTGGCAGGCACTCCGCCGTCATACGCCTTAACTCGGTAAATTGTTCTTTATACAAAGTTGCCGAAAACATTTCACGCGCACGGTCAACAAGGTTATGTGCCTCATCAATCAAAAACAAAAACTCACGATTTGCGGTATCGCTCTCAAAGTATCGCTTAAGCTTGGCCCTGGGGTCAAAAGCATAATTGTAATCACAAATAATAATATCGGAAAACAAGCTTACATCGAGGCTGAACTCAAAAGGGCACACCATATGCTTAACAGCGTATTCCTCGATTTTTTCGCGGGTGTAATCATCTTCGTGAGTAAGAATATCGTACATTGCGTCATTAATGCGGTCGAAATGTCCCTTGGCATACGGACACGCATCCGGGTTGCATTCCGTCTCACCCGTCATGCATATTTTTTCCTTGGCCGTAAGAATGATGCTCTTGGCTTTAAGATTCTTATCCCGCATAAGCTTAACCGCTTCAGCGGCAACCGTACGGGTAATTGTCTTAGCCGTTAAGTAAAATATCTTATCGCCCATTCCCTGCCCCAAAGCCTGAATTGCAGGATACATTGTTGCCAAAGTCTTGCCGACCCCCGTCGGAGCTTCAAGGAACAATTTTCTTTTGTGGTATATAGTGTAATAAACCTGCTTTACAAGTTCATCCTGGCCTTTTCGGTACTCATACGGGAACGGCAGCCCTTTAATACATTCATTGCGCACTTCACGCCACTGAGCCTCTAATCTTCCCCACTTTACATATTCATGAACGATTTCAGATGTGAATTTTTCAAGTTCCTCGGGAAGAAATGTATAGTTAAAATAACGTGTTTCCTCGGTATCTATATTCACATATGTAAGGCGAACCTTCACAACGGGAAGTTCTTTTTCAAGCATTGCCATATAGGCATAAAATTTAGCCTGTGCAAGATGCATGGGCTTTGCGTCATAATATCGCATTACATCGCCGTATGTGCACTTAATCTCATCGATGGTAACACCTGATTCGTTCTCAATAAGTCCGTCCGCACGACCTTCAACCGTAATGCGGCAATCGTCTTCCGAATATACATACGAAAGTGACACCTCCGATCTGTAATCCGAACCGGCTCGCTTCTGAATTGCACGATGAAGCCTTGCGCCCTCGGCCATGGCATCATCGGAACCTGTTGCTATTCTGTTGTCAATATCGCCGCTTCGAAGCACAAATTCAATCAGTGTCCGAACGCTTATCCTTGCTTCTATCATACAAAAAAACTCCCATAAACATCTTACTTGAGACGTTTATGGGAGTCAATCCGAACAATTCATAAAGTTTTACAGAAGCGGAATGTCGTTCTTTGAAAGCTCCTCAACAGTTTCCGTAGGCCACAGGGAACACTGAACCTCGCCAATGTGGGCCTTACGCAAAAAGAACATACAAATACGCGATTGTCCGATGCCGCCGCCGATTGTATACGGAAGTTCATCGTGCAGAATTGCCTTCTGGAAAGGAAGCTCTGCTCTTTCGGTACAACCTGCTTTTTCGAGCTGACTCTTCAAAGAATCGGCATCAACTCTTATACCCATGGATGAAAGCTCAAGTGCAATATCCAAAACAGGGTAGTATACCAAAATATCCGCGTTCATTGACCAGTCATCATAGTCGGGAGCACGTCCGTCATGACGCTCGCCGTTTTCCAGTACATCACCGATTTGCATAATGCAAACGGCACCTTTGGCCTTAGTGATGTAATATTCACGCTCCTTGGGTGTATTCTCGGGGAACATATCCAAAAGTTCCTGAGAAGTAATAAAGAAAATGTCATGAGGAAGAATTTCCTCAATATAGTCGTACTGAATTGAAAGGTATTTTTCGGTTTTGCGTAAAACCTTGTATACGTCGCGCACAACATCCTTTAACGTATCTATGTTACGCTGTTCGCGCGCAATAACCTTCTCCCAGTCCCACTGATCCACAAAAATCGAGTGAATGTTGTCCGTATCCTCGTCACGTCTTATTGCATTCATGTCGGTATACAAGCCTTCGCCAAGCTTGAAGCCGTATTTTTTGAGTGCATAGCGTTTCCATTTTGCAAGCGAATGCACTATTTCAGCGTTGTAGTCATTTCTTTCCTTAATGCCGAAAGTAACGGGACGCTCCACGCCGTTAAGGTTATCGTTAAGGCCCATAGCGGGGTCTACAAACAAGGGAGCCGAAACTCTCAAGAGGTTAAGGCGTTCAGCCAAAAGCGACTGAAAAGAATCTTTAACGGTTTTGATGGCGACCTGTGTTTCATGCAAATCCAGCGCCGGTTTATAATCCTTGGGAATATATGTCTTTTCCATAGGAAGTTCCTCCAAGTTATTTGGTAGTCACAAAATAAACTACCACTTGATTATTAAAATACAATTTCCGCCGTTTGGCAATAAATAAACTCACAAAAAACCATTATTTAAAAAGAAGTTTTCGTAACGAGTCAACAGAATCCGCTATCGCCATGGCACCTGCTTTTTTAAGTTCGTCATACGATCCATAACCATATGAAACAGCTATATTGGGCACGTTCATGGAAACGGCCGCTTCTACATCATACTTTCGGTCACCAACCATCACCGTCTGTGACAAATCACGAGGGTTATCACCGAACAGGCCGTCGAGGCACGCCTCAATTATTTCAAGCTTGTTTTCACGTGTCCCGTCAAGTTCCGAGCCCATAATGACATCGAAATATTCGGTAATGTGAAAATAATCAAGGATACGTCGCACAAAAACACGCGGTTTGCTGGACGCAAGCGCAATTTTGCGACCATCCTCTTTCAATGCTTTCAGCAAAGCTTCCATCCCGTCATACAGTTCGTTTTCAAAAATACCGATTGTTGCAAAACGCTCACGATAATAACCGATAACCGTCTCAATGTCTTCCTCGGGGATGTTATAGAACCGTCTGTAAGAATCTCTTAGCGGAGGACCTATAAACGGCGTAAGTGTATTAATGTCAGGTACATCGATACCCATTCTTTTCAGTGACTGCTGTACACTTGTGCATATTCCTACCTTGGGATCGCTGATTGTCCCATCAAGATCAAACAAAATATATTTGTACATTATCCTCTCTCTCTATTCCCTAAACTTAAGGCGAAGCCTGTGATTATTAAAAGTAAAACACATAAAATTATTTCTTTCAACAAATGTTTGACATATTATCGCCTGTGGAGTAAACTTGCAGCATATTAGCTAGGGGAGCATCTGCTGAGATTGAGGCACAAGCCTTTAAACCCTCATCACTTGAACCGGATAACACCGGCGTAAGGAAGCGTTTCTTACAGTCCCCTCCTATGCTTTAGGAGGTTTTTTTATGTCAAAATCTACAATTTCCACCCGCAAAATCGTATTCTGTGCAGTATTGATTGCACTTAGCACGGTAACTGCCAACTATATCAAATTGCCGTCCCTGCCATTCGGCGGTTCAACAACTTTGTTCAGCATGTTTTTTATAACATACGCCGGTACTTTGTTTGGCCCTCTCGCGGGGCTTGCGACCGGGCTTGCTCACGGAATTATCCAGTTCATCTCCAAGCCCTATATGCTGACACCCTTGCAGGTGATTCTCGACTACCCTCTGGCCTTCGGTGCGCTCGGGCTTTCCGGACTTTTTTACGGTAAAAAGAACGCGCTTTACAAAGGCTATACCATCGGTGTTTGCGGACGTTTCTTATTTGCCACTATATCCGGGTTAATATTTTTTACCGACTACACCGGTGATGCCATAAGCTCACTCAATGCTGCCCGGGCCGGGATAATATACAATGCATCGTACATTTTCCCCGAATATGTTTTAACAATAATCGTGTTATTGATGCCGCCTGTGCGCAAAGGGCTTGCTTACATCCGAAAAGTTGCCAATGAATAATCAAAACCGCGGTGCAAAACAGTTGCATCGCGGTTTTTTAAGCATTCAAAAAAGTAATCAGCTCATCATATCTAGAAGCGGCATATTCGTAACCGACCTTATAGAAGCTCTTTAGCGTATCGTAATCAGACTCGTTGTTGGACAGTGTAATACCCTCAGGCCTATATAACATTACCTTGCCCTCTTTAGCAAGCTTCTCAACAAGCTCGATCGACTCATTATATTTTTGCGGGCGGGCATCTATTGATTTCAGAAGACCTTTATATTTGTGATAAACATATTTTACAGCCTTCGAATTATATATGTCGCCCTTGGCACTTTTCCGATATGTACTTTCACGTGTAAGGACAACTACAATCTTGTCCCAGCCATCCTGCAAAGCGTAATCTATCGGAATAGCATCAACCATACCGCCGTCCATCATGGGAACTTTATTTATATATCCCATTTTTGCAAGAAGCGGGAGTGAATTGGCAACTCTGCACGTATTTAAGAACTCATCAATATTATTGAAACTGTCATGATAAACAGCTTCACCCGTTATACAATTTACGGTGCTGGTAATAAAGCGCTTACCCGATGCTAAAAAAGCCTCGAAATCAAAAGGATGTGTTTCCTTGGGAATTTTGCCGAACAGCAAATCCATATCAAAGAAATCACCTGTCTTTAAAAAATGCTTGAGGCTGAAAATTGAACCATTGCTCATAGGCTCGACGACCGCTTCGATAATGCGTCCCCGCTGACCCGAAACATAGTTCATCCCGGCGTAAGCACCGGCCGAAACTGCCAATACATTCGGAATATCAATTTTTTTGTCTAAAAAGAAATCAAGTATTCCCGCGGTGAAGATGCTGCGCATAGCGCCACCTTCGAGAATAATACCGACTTTACCCATCTTTACTCCCTGTTAATGACCCAAAACACCTTACTAGTTTAGCACGATTGTTGTCTCAAGTCCAAAGGAATAAATGAAAAGATTCTTTACACTTTTGCCTAATAGTCTTGTTATTGCACCCGAATAGTACTCAAGCTGAGTGTGATATCTGGAAATAAGCTCGGCTGCATCATTAACTTTGTCGGTTTTATAATCCATAATCACTATTCCGTCTGCAGTCTCATAGTAAGCATCAATTACCCCTTGCACCAAAACCGTGTGGTCCGATGGAATTGCCGGGTCGATTTTCGACGCGCAAACTCCGATTACAAAAGGCTGTTCTTTGAAAAGACATCCGTTCCTTGCGGCCTCAGACATTTCATATGCAAGGTCTGAATTCAGGAAAGTAACTACTTTCCCTGTAAATACCTGTTCACGTATCTCGGAAGATATTTTGCTCGAATTAACCAGTTCACTCGATTGACGCATAAGCTCACTGCGATTTTCGGCCGCAGAATATCTGTGCCCGACATTAAATTTGCTAAAATCAAGCTTACTCAAAAGATTATGATATGCCGTACCTCTGTCAACGCCTTTAACATCCGTAGCACCCTCCGCAAACTGCGGAATATATTCGCGGTTTGACGTTTCCCGGAAAGGATGAAGTGCCTCGTCATCTTCTGTCTCCATAGCCTTTAACTTAAGCTCGGAAACCGTAGTTTTCGTGTACAACATTGCAAGCTCTTTGTGAGGATATTCATATGCAAAGCGCTGTCTGAGAGCATCCATAACGGAATCATGCGATTCATAAGAAAGCGCTTCAAATTCAGCACGTTTAACAGCCATAGAAATATCTTCACGCGCTATACCCTTTATGACATCATCGCGCAAGTACTTAAAACGTGCAAATGTATTACTGTTTGCAACAACCTCACTTATAAGCCCTAAGTATGAATTACGGCTTGCCGAAATGCCTCGCTCAAAAAGGGCCTCCGGGCTTTCATCGGTACCTATCAATACAAGCTTCTCCCGTGCACGTGTAAGCGCCACATAAAGAACACGGATTTCCTCGCCGAGATTTTCGTGGCGTGCCTTATCGA
Organism: Lachnospiraceae bacterium; assembly: GCA_045617045.1. Lineage (GTDB taxonomy): Bacteria > Bacillota > Clostridia > Lachnospirales > Lachnospiraceae > UBA1258. Next base: position 37,976 of record JAZLHV010000015.1, on the reverse strand, counting down.
TTATGTACTGTTTAAACAATGTCCTGCGCTTGATGCGCTTATCGGGGGCTATATAATCGGTACCGATACCGGCATCAATATCACACACAAAAGCCTTTTTGGAATCCTCGTCATTAAAGGGATCGTCCATGCCTGCCACAATACACAGAGGGAACTCAAGGCCTTTACTTTTGTGGATACTCATTACACGTACTACATTTGCGCCTTCCTGCAAAACATCGGCTTCACCCTCGACCTGATTGATTTTTTTGATAAGTTCAACATATCTTAAGAAATGAAACAGACCATAAAAGCTTGTCTTGGCATAATCACAAGCCTTTGCCACCAAAAGATTGACATTTGCGGCACGTTGCTCGCCTCCGGGAAGAGCACTGACTATTTCCCTGTAATTTGTCTCGCGCAGCAACTTTTCGATAAGTTCGTGTATGGCAACCGTTCCGGAGAGTTCCCTGTACTTTGAAACTCTGTCCATAAACGCCTCAAGCTTTGAATCTCCCGGAAACATATCCCGATAGGAAACAAGGCAATCCCACAGATAATAATTTCCGGCGCCTGAATTTCCCTTTATAAATGCACATTCGGAATCGTTGAAGCCGCCAAAATATGATGTCATCGCCGCATACAGCGAAACATCGTCAAGCGGATTGTTTACAACCTTTAAAAAGGCCATAATATCCCCTATTTCACGAGTATCGTAAAAGCTTCCGGAATCTTCTATATGGAAGGGAATATCAAGTTTTTCAAAAGAAGCTTTCAACATGGAAAGATATTTGGAAGGCGACCTAAACAAAACGGCGGCATCGCCGTAAGTTGCAGGCCTCATTTCACCGGTCTTTCTGTCTTTAACCTTAAGTTTTCCGTTACGTATTTCTTCACGGATTTTCAATGCTATAAGATCGCACTCCAAAGCCCTTCTTTTATCCGATTTCATGGACTTACCGGTCTCTACCAGCAAAACTTCCGACTTATTGTCGGGCAAATCGTCAGGATAGGAAGCGCCCTTGTAAAGCCGCGCATCGGCATCGTAATCAGTACCGCCGCATTCACCGGACATTATTTTTTCAAATACGGCATTAACACTGTCAACAACACACTGTCGGCTTCTGAAATTTTCCTTAAGAACTATAAGCCTTGACGGCTCGGTGTCACCCTTTTGGTAGGAATTAAGCTTAGCCTTAAAAATTTCGGGCCTTGCCAATCGGAAACGATAAATGCTTTGCTTAATATCGCCTACCATAAAACGGTTACGATTACCGTCGCATCGCTCTCTTGAAACACTTTGAATCAGCAATTCCTGCACAAGATTGGAATCCTGATACTCATCTACCATTACCTCCGCAAAGTAATCTCTGTATGCCTTGGCAACTTCTGTAATGCTGTAATCCTCAAAAGATTTGTAATCCGATACCAATATTTCAACCGCCATATGCTCCATATCCGAAAAATCGATTATGTTACGCTCTCTTTTCGCAGCATCAAGCGCATCAATATAGGCAATTGTCAAGTCACACAATTCATTAACGATTTTGCCGGATTCATTTAAATCTTTCACGATATCATCGATACTTTCAAAAAAGTAATCTTCAACGATTCCCGAAAGAGATTTCTTGTATTTGTCCCTTAACTTTTTGGCAAAATCGACAGCTTCCTGCGATGCGGGATTCTTGCACGATTTAAGCGTACTCCATTTAAACCCTTTAATGATTTCAGCGATTTTCACATAAGAAGCGTCCTTCACAGAGTCAGTCAATCCCTCAATGGCCTCAAGGTCTGCCTGAATGGTGGGGACATATGCATCCGGGCCCAAACCATTGCATTTCATGCAATAATCCAGTGTCTTATCTGCATCGGCATGTATCTGTTTAAGCCTGTGTAAAATACTGAGCCTTACATCCTCGCAAAGTTTAGAAGTTTCAAACTCCCCGACATTTTCATAAAAATAGTCATTCCTGTGAGACTCAATCCATTGCCTGGGCCACGGATAACTCATCGCAAAATGATATAAATCACTGATGCTGGACTCCAGAGAATCGTCTCTGTCTTTCTTGGAAAAGCAATCAACTATGTGATAAAAAGATTCCCGCCCGGATTCATACGATGCTTTAATGACAGACTTTAAGGTATCCTGTTTTAAAAGCTCAATTTCACCCTGACCCGCTATTCTGAAAGAAGGGTCGAGATTAATGCGGTGAAAATGGCTGCGCACAAGATTCAGGCAAAAACTGTCGATAGTTGTAATATATGCACCGTGTATAAGCGTAAGTTGTTTCTGAAGATGCGCATTTAAAGGATCGGCGGCAAGTGCATCATTAAGACTTGCCTCGATACGCTCGCGCATTTCGGTTGCCGCTGCCGATGTAAATGTAACTACTAAAATCCGGTCAATATCGACGGGATTGTCTTTATCGGTGACAAGCCTTGTAATACGTTCGGTAAGTACACTTGTCTTACCCGAGCCTGCAGCCGCGGATACCAGTATATTTGAATTGCGCGCTTCTATGATGCTTAACTGATCTTTAGAAAACGTATGGCCCATCAGCGGTCCCCCCCATTACCAATTCGCGTGCCTGCTCTGCCGACACATCCTTGCCGTCACGCTCAGTATATCCATGTATGCGATCATCAAAGCGGCATACGGATTTATAATTGCAATATTTGCAGGAATGCACCTTTTCACTGTTCATAGGCGAAATTGCAATCTTGCCATCGTAAATATCGGTACCGATTGACTTAACCATATTGTCGACATACTGCATCATGTTGTTAAGCTCGGTCTCGGTTGCAATATGCGACCCGTCACGTCCCCCCGTTACCTCATCATCCTTACCGAGTTTGGCAGGTATGATGCTACCGGAATTATCTGCATCATGAGCACGGACATTGTCTGCTGAAGCTTCGACAATACCCTTTAACTTAAGTGCTTTGTGTATTTCATCGGTAATTACATCGTCAGATGTATCACGTCCGACATTGATGTACGGATTATCAATGTCATAGTATAGTATTGCCGACGGAACAACTTCCTTTTCGGGATGAGTTTCCTTAACCCTTGTCATTGCTTCCTTAAGGTAAACTGCAAGCTGTTCCTGAATTCCATAGTAAATCTGTGTAACATCAATGTCATGTGTGCTTGATTTGTAATCAACTATCTTTACAAGAATGCGATCACCATGCATGCACAGGTCGATACGGTCTATCTTGCCCTTTATAAGCATTTCCCTGCCATTGTCCAAAAGAACGCGTCTTTCAAACGGATATTCGTGGCTGTCATTTACAAAACTTCCCTTGGAAAGCTGGTATCGTATCGTTTCAACCGTACGCTTCATGATGCGCGTTATCTTAGTGACGGTATATAAAGTCTGCTCATTGTCCATAAGCATACCCTGCTCATAATCGGCACATTCACGCTTTACAACAGCTTCAACCAGTGCATCCGCTTCCTCTAAGGACATATCCTCCCATTTAAGGCCGCGAAGCTCAAGCTCTTTAAAAAATGCATCCAAAACAGCGTGGTATACATTGCCAAGATCCATTGCTCTAAAATCAGCTTCAGTGTCCTCTCTAAGCCCCATGCCGTATTTTAAGTAATACGCATAAGGACACTGTGCGTATGACTCCATACGACTGACACTTGCTTTGATGACGTCCTTGTACAAAAGGTCTGTGATTGTCCTCGAAAGCGGTATAGGCTCGTATTCATAAAATGCCCGGTCCAATATATCATCCGCAATGTTCTGTCCTTCGCTTTCACGATAAATTGCCAAAAGCGATGTGGCAATAGAAGCCTCATACTCATCGGTATTTCCGAGGGCAAAGTCGCGTAACAGCCTTGCGAAAAATCTGAAACTGTCCTTAACCGTAACAAACTTTTCGGCAGTTATCGCATTATCAATTTTAACCACATTGAGTGTGGGGAAAATACGCTTACATACATCCAAAAGATACGAAGGCCTAAGCCCCTTGCCGTCCCGCCCCATCCCGCTGTAACTTATGCACAGTTTACGCGAAGGCTTGCACATATTCATATATAAATAAAGTTTCTGAGTGTACATTTCCTCTCGCGGGGTAGGGGCAAGCTCATAACCCTCACCCGCAAGGCGCTCACGGTCAATATTTGAAAGAAGGCCCGCATTGGCGCCGCTTTTGGGAATATTACCGTCATTAACGCCGGCAAAGAACACCGCCTTGATTTCCTTAAGCCTTGTACGCTCGATATCACCCACCAAAATACGATCAACGCTTTTGGGGATATTTCCAAGCTTAATTTCGGAAATGCCCGCATCGAAAATATCATAAAATTCACTAAACTTCATAGGCTCATCACCCACAAGCAGAATGATGGTTTCCAAAAGATTCATGATGCATTTATAAATCTGCCGATATTCCCCCGCCCTTACAACATCGCCGGAAGCCTCTGCCTTTACAGCCATTCTATCAAGCTTATTGAACGAATCTGCGGCCTTTATGAAATCATAGAGGTTACGGGCATAGTCACCCGCAGTCCCCGCGTTACGCTCAAGTACGGACAAAGACTCTGTCAAACGGCTGCGCACCGACTCATGCCCCGGCAAATCACGAAGTGCAAAGTCACGGTTCATCCCCTTCTGACAACGCGTAAACGGTTTATGATAAGCCTTGGCACCCTTTAAGTTATGGCTCAATACATATTTATCAAATCTATCAATTTCGGAATCCGTAAAATCGGCAAACCCCGACTTCAAAAAATGCATAACCGAATCATATGAATAATCCTTGGCAATAATCAGCATTGCGCTCTTGATATACTCGGTAAAGGGATTTAAAACAACACCGGCCGTACGATCGATAAAGTAAGGAATATCAAGATCCTGAAGCCTTGCCTCGAACGCGTCGGCATAGGCATCCATATTGCCGGTAACGACAGCAATATCCCGGTACTCGTATCCTTGTGTACGCACAAGCTCGTGTATGCGCAATGCAATTTCAGACACTTCGGCCTCGATATTCGGTGCAGCAAAAGCAGAAATATCCGAAAGTGCCCCCGTATATTGCCCGAACGGATATCTGAAAAGATTGGCTTCAAGATGCTTAAGCTCATCACTTTCCGCAAAACGCCCCCGGCCGTTGTCTGCAATGGCAACATCATTAAGCACCGAAACTCCGATTTCGGCTGCCTTAGCCTTAAGACGATTGGCCGTACGGCGGCTCAAATAAAACAATTTCTCGTCGTTACCGGTCTGGTCGATGCACTCAGGTGCTGAAAGCGTAACCGAAACCGTAACCTTTGCGGCATATTTGAGCAGCGTCATGATAACGTTCTCCTGAATAGGAGTAAAACCCGTAAAGCCGTCAAAAACAATAACGGAATCTTTAATAAATCCCGCTTCGGGAATACGCTTACATAATACGGAAAGGTTTTCCTCTGATGTAACAAACCTGTCCCTTGTGAACTTCATGAAAGCATCGTATAAAACCGAAAGATCGGAAAGCTTATGCTTCAAAAGCCCGTCTTCAAGGTCTGCCGAAATATGCTTAACATCGCCGACACTAAGACCGTATTGCATAAACTCGGAAATCGATGACTTGGCCTCATGAAGGTATCCGGGCTTAAAAAGATTACGGCCTATATACGGCATGTCGTCCATCACCCGGGCTGCAACACGCCGCAGCACAAGAGACTTGCCGGTATCGTCAAGCACCGGAATATCCGGTCTGCCGGCCTCTGAAAATACGCGGTATGAAAGCCTTGAAAAGCTGAGCACATCAAGGTTCAATATTCCCCCGTTCGGAGCCCTTTTCACGACATCTGACTGTGTCTGCATAGTAAACTGGTCGGGTACTATCAAAAGATACGACACCGTTGGATTATCCGAAGCTTCCCTAAGCAGCTTATCCTGCAAATATGTACTTTTACCGGACCCTGCGGGACCGTACAAAATTTCAAGACTCATCCGCAACCTCTTTAGAACGTATGTTTGTAATTATTGTACCAATCGTATTCTTTTGTGTCAACTGAAACACTCTCAAAAAAACTACCAAAAAACGAACCGCAAATTTGTGTTGCCTCAAACCGACTTTAGTCATCATTGGTCTGTGAATTTTCTTTGCTTTATGATATTGTAAAGAAAGAAAACAATTACCGGAGGGCTTATGAAAGAGAAGCTTTACACAATACCGCTCAACGATGCGGTCAACGCCAACGATGAATGTCCGTTTTGCTACATAGAGCGAAATGTTGAACAGGATTTACTGGATTATGTATTGGGTTCCGCCGCATCATATATGGAAGCAGACACCCGCGAAATGACCGACAAATTCGGGTTCTGTCGCGAGCACATCCGCAAAATGTACGATTACGGCAATACTTTGGGAAATGCATGGATACTTAAGACTCATTACATGCGCACAATCGACGAAATGCAGTCAAAGTTTAAGAAATATTCCCCTGTCAAATTATCCTTTAAAGAGAAGCACTCAGGAGACGGTGAATGTAAAAATTCCATTGCCGAGTGGACTAAATCCAAAGATTGCTCATGCTACATCTGTGAGCAATTCAAAAAAGACTATGCCCGCTACATGGATACGTTCTTTTACCTTTACAAAGAAGACAGTGAGTTTCGCCGTAAAATTGACGAAGGCAAGGGCTTCTGTCTGCACCATTTCGGCGAGCTTTGTGAATACGGTGAAGTTCACCTTTCCGAAAAAGAAAAAGCCGACTTCTACCCTCGGATGTTTAAGCTTATGGAAAGCAACATGAAACGTATTTTTGACGATGTCAGCTGGCTTATCGAAAAATTTGACTATCGCAACAAAGATGCCGACTGGAAAAACTCCCGTGACGCAGTCGGACGCGGAATGCAAAAGCTTCGCGGCAGTTACCCTGCCGATCCGCCCTATAAGATGCAAAAGTAAAAGTAAAAAAACCGCCGAAAATGTGGCGGTTTTTGCTTTTATTTAATACTTTTCTCGACTATCTTAATATACTCAAGGCTTTCTTTATACAAAAGCTCTGCATTGAAAGAATTTGTGGCAAACTCATCGACCATCAGCCCATCCAGCGTGTAGTCAAGCATTTTTGTGAGCGCTTCCGCGTAAGCGGATGACATCAGTACCGACCTGTCCGCTTTTGAAAGAATGATATCGACGGACTTTTCAAAGTTTTCGCGGCTGTCTTTAATTGCCAGTACCGCCTCCAAAATATCCTCATGCCTGCAGGAGTTCATAAACATCTGCATATAAGGATAGCTCTTTAAACATTGCATCTTGGCGGCTTCCATCTGACGACGTATTTCAAAATACGATGTTTCCGAAGGATCTACCGCGCTGGAAAGTTCCAGTAAAAAGAAACGTACGCTGAAATCGTATATAAAAGTATAAACACCAATCTTGCTGTCAAAATAGTGGAAAAGAAGGCCTTTACTGATACGTGCCTCCTTAACAATATCATCTGTACTTGCATGATTGTACCCATTTAAAGCAAAGATTTTAAGGGCCGCATTTATCATTCTGTCCTGTTTTTCCTGCTTTAAATCAAAGAATTTCGAATTCATGGTCTGTCCCCTAACAGCTTATTGACCTTCATAGTCGATTTCGATGATAACATATGTTTACGAAGTGTTCAAGGATACTTTATTCTTTTTTTATATAAAAAAACTTTATTTATAATAAAAAAATTGTATAATGAAAGCAGGTTCAATTTTTGAAAGGAGAATCTATCATGGCAAAGAAAAAGAAATTATTCACATTTCTTACCGTAACTGCTTTGGCAGCCGGTGCATACTACTATTTACAGAAGAAAAACTCCGCCGTTCCCGAAAATATGGACGACGATATTGACGACTTTGAGGATGACGTTGAAGATCAGGCACCTTCCAAGTCCAAGCGCAACTATGTAAACCTTGATTTCAACACCGTTGAGCAGAAGGTTTCCGAGGGCATCAGCAAGGTTGCCGATGTTGCCACCAAAGCAGCCGATTCAATCGGTGCCAAGTTAAGTCAGGCCGAGAGCAAGGTAATCGAATTCTTTGATGACCGCAAGGCTGATGTTGCAGATGCTGTCGAAGATGCCGTTGAAGATGCAGCCGATGTGGTTGACGAAGTTTCCGAGGAAATCACCGAAGCTGCCGATGCCTTTAAAGAAACTGTCTAATAATCTTTTATATGTGTAAAACGCGGAGCCGTTAACGGCCCCGCGTTCTTTTTATTTTACAACCGTCTCCCACCCTGGATGTTTCACATAAAGAGCTTCGGTTCTTACCAACGGTACTGTTGCACCGTCAATATCAAGTAAATCTTTATCAAGATAAACGTACGCATATTCTTTATTATCTTCCATGCTTGTATACGAACCGCACCTGATTAAACGGTTAATTGAGCTGTGATAACATAAGGAATTACGAGGTAAAGCGTATGAAAATAGTAGAAAATATCGTTAAAGTATGGCCCATCTACCGTACCCTGGAAAAGGGCCGGCCAAACATTGAAATACCCAAAGAACTGGTACTGAATTATGTTTTTTCCGATTTGGTATTTTTTGTTATCCTCTTAGTCTACGATATTTTTGTTCTTCCGATAAATTTCCCCGATATGATGGGCAAGGCCATCCTGTTTTACGCTGTTTTGCCTACTGTGGCAAACGTTATACTGACCCTTCTTTTTTACCTTCTGCATCTGATTGGCAAAAAGTACGCTTACAAATCCGTCGGTCATAAGCAATGGTACATCATATGCGGCTCTTTAACATCATCATTAATCTGCTTTTTCCCCGCAATGATATTCAAAGCCTCCCGCGGATCCGTTGTTCTGCTTGTTCTTCCCTTTATTATGGCTACCTTTTTTTCCGATGAAGCCTGGCTTATCTGGTCTTCCGTTTTTACGCTTATTGCAGCCGCGTTGTTATGTTCCGGGCATCTCGATTTCGGACAATACGAGATGAAGCAATTTAATCCCGCGCTGGATATAATGATTACGGTTTTGTGTATTACCTTTGTGTTTTTTGTATGTTCCGCAATGTTCTTTTTAAAGACGGTTCATGCCGTACGCTCCGAAGAAGCCAATAATCGCAACAAGTCGCAGACTGCCTTCTTCACCAATATGAGTCACGAAATCCGTACCCCCATAAATGCTATTCTCGGTCTTAATGAGATGATTTCGAGAGAAGCCGAAAACGCTGACATTAAAAAGTATTCGGCGGACATACAATCCGCCGGGGACAGTTTGCTGTCTTTAGTTAACAACGTACTCGATTTTTCAAAAATCGAATCCGGAAAATTTGAAATAATTGAAGACACCTACGATCTTGCGGAGCTTATCAGGTCAACCTGCTTAGCCTTGTCTGCCAAAGCCCAAAACAAGGGCCTTAGCCTTACCGTTTACAACGACCCCAATATTCCCGGAAAGCTTTTCGGAGACATGGGACGCATACGCCAGATTCTCATTAACCTTATATCCAATTCCATCAAATACACCGAAAAAGGTTCTGTATCCCTTAAAATCATGCAAAAAAATGCTCACGACGACAGCATTGATCTGGTAGCGGTAGTCGAGGATACCGGTGTGGGAATTGCTGAAGACGATATCGAAAAGCTGTTTATGCAATTCGAAAGAATTGATGAAAAAAGAAACCGAAACATCGAAGGTACCGGTCTCGGACTTCCCTTAACCAAGCAGCTGCTTACATTAATGAACGGCACCATTGATGTTAAAAGTACAGTCGGAAAAGGTTCCGTCTTTACGGTATGTATTCCTCAAACAGTAAAGAACTTCTCGCCTGTGGGCGATTTTAACACTGCCCTTGAAAAGCCTCCGGTAAAAGAAACGTACATGCCTCTTTTCACAGCTCCGAACGCCAACATTCTTGTTGTAGACGATGTTTCATTGAATCTTACCGTATTCGCCGGTCTAACAAAGGGCACGAAAGTTCATATGCATACGGCCAATGACGGTTTTGAAGCACTGGCTAAAGCTTGCGAGCAGCATTTTGACCTTATTTTTATGGACCATCTGATGCCGAAAATGGACGGCATTGAAACTTTAGGCAGGCTGCGCAAAGAATGCGCTCCAAACTTCGAAACACCGGTTATAGTACTTACCGCCAACGCTGTGCGCGGTTTAAAGGAAGAATATGACCGGGCAGGCTTTGCCGATTACCTCACGAAGCCCGTCAGCGGACAGTTATTGGAACAGACCATGCTCAAGTATTTACCCTCGGAACTTGTAAATATGTTATAATGTCCTCCTGATAATATATTTTCCGAGGTTTTTCATGAAAAGTTTTTCAATGAATTTCTCTAAATTGTTAAAATCTGTTGCGGCCATCGCCATACCTGTAGCCTGCCAAAACCTGTTAAGCACAACCGGAAGTATGGTAGATACGGTAATGATAGGTTCTCTGGGGGAAAACGAACTTGGCGCGGTAGGTCTGTGTGCACAGTTTTCCTCTCTTATGTTTTCAAGTTACTGGGGCCTTTTAGGTGGCGGAACTCTTTTTTTTGCCCAGTATTTCGGTGCCAAAGATGATAAAGGCGTAAATCGTTCCTATGGTCTTATGCTTATCAGCATGTTGCTCGTGGGGCTGGCCTTCGGCATTGCCGGTGCTTTTTTCCCTGAAAATATTTTAAGAATTTACACAAAAGAAACCTGCTTTATAACCATAGGCGCCAAATACCTGCGTATAGTCGGATTTGCCTATCCCTTGCAGGTTTTTTCCATGGCGGCAAGCGGGATTTTAAGATCCACCGAGCAGGTAAAGATTCCTCTTTTTGCCTCCATCGCCTCGGTATGTACCAACATCTTTTTTAACTGGGTTCTCATTTTCGGAAATCTGGGTGCTCCAAAACTCGGCGTACAAGGCGCCGCCATTGCAACCCTTATTGCCGCAGCGGTAAATCTTTCCCTGGTGCTTATACTTCCCGCCTTTAAAAAGTATCCTTATCTGTACCGTATAAAAGAACATTTTCTTTGGAATAAGACCGAAATCAAACGTTTTTACAAAAAATGTTTTCCAATTATATGCAATGAACTTGCCATGGGAATTTCCACATTGATTATCAACATGGTGCTTGACCGCCAGATTGCGGAAGCGGTAACCGCACTTGCGGTATTCAGAACCATTGAGGGGGTTGTCATTGCTTTTTTCTCGGGATTTTCCTCTGCGTCATCGGTTCTTGTCGGCAACAGAGTCGGAGCGGGCAACCACGAGGAAGCCTTCTATATTGCCAACCGTTGTGTATACATGTGCGCCGGCACTATCTTCGCAGTTGTAGCCGGAATATATGCCCTGCACACTCCGCTATTGCACCTTATGGGACTGTGGTCGGGTTCCTTCGACTATGCCACCACAATGCTGCTTGTTTACTGTGTAATCGCAGTGTTACGAATGAGCAACTGGATTAGCAACGATACCTGCCGCGCATCCGGAGATGCCGTTACCGGAACACTACTTGAAATCATATTCATGTATGTACTTAATATTCCGTTACTGTTTTTGGGGGGATTCGTGTGGAAGCTTCCCTTCATCATAGTCTTTATCTTTACATACATAGACGAGCCGATACGCTTTGTGATAATGCAAATTCACATGCATTCCGGCGGTTGGGTGCGCCCCGTTACCGATACCGGCAGGGCTGCTCTTAAGGCATTCCGCCATAATCATCCCTTAAAATTTTTCTTTACCAAATTAGGCCTGAAAGAATAGAAAATGAGCGGGGCCGAAAACTTTCGGCCCCGCTCTGTATTTAATCCCCTGATACTACCGTATTAATTTAGTGATGGAACAGCCTTATTCCCGTGAAGGCCATTACCATATCGTACTTATCGCAACACTCAATCACTAAGTCATCACGAACCGATCCACCCGGCTCGGCAATGTATTTTACACCACTCTTATAAGCACGCTCTATGTTATCCGAGAACGGGAAGAATGCATCCGACCCTACCGTAACGCCTGTGTTACCGGCAAGCCACGCTTTCTTTTCCTCACGTGTGAAGACTTCGGGCTTAACTTTAAAGCGCTTCTGCCATTCACCTTCGCGCAATACATCTTCGTATTCATCGCCAATGTAAACATCAATCGTGTTATCTCTGTCAGCGCGACCGAGTGTATCCAAAAATTCAAGATTCATAACCTTCGGTGACTGGCGCAGATACCAGTTATCTGCCTTTTGGCCGGCAAGACGTGTACAGTGAATTCTTGACTGCTGTCCGGCGCCGATACCGATTGCCTGACCATCTTTTACGTAGCATACCGAATTGGACTGGGTATACTTAAGCGTAATCATCGCTATCTTCATATCGATAAGGGCATTGTCGGGAATCTCTTTATTTTTGGTTACAATGTTTGCAAAAAGATCGCCGTTAATGTCGAGTTCGTTACGACCCTGCTCAAAGGTAATGCCATATACCTGCTTGCGCTCTATCTCGGCAGGCTTATATGAAGGATCGATTTTTATGATATTATAGTTTCCGTTCTTTTTCTGTTTAAGAAGTTCCAACGCCTCATCTGTATATCCCGGAGCAATTACGCCATCCGAAACTTCACGCTTAATAAGTCTTGCGGTATCCTTGTCGCACACGTCCGACAATGCTATAAAGTCACCGAAAGAAGACATTCTGTCAGCTCCGCGCGCTCTTGCATATGCACATGCAAGCGGGCTTAAATCGCCAAGGTCGTCTACCCAGTAAATTTTAGCCAATGTATCGTTAAGCGGTAAACCTACAGCGGCGCCTGCCGGCGATACATGTTTAAACGACGTTGCCGCCGGTAACCCGGTAGCTTCTTTTAACTCTTTAACAAGCTGCCAGCCGTTAAAGGCGTCCAGAAAATTAATGTATCCGGGGCGACCGTTAATTACCTCAACGGGCAAATCACTGCCATCCTCCATAAATATTCTCGAAGGTTTCTGATTCGGGTTGCATCCGTACTTAAGCTGAATTTCGTTCATAGTGTACGCTCCTTTGGATTAGTTGTTCTTGTTGATGATTCTGGTCTCCCACTTACCTGTTTCAAGATCCACGAAACGGGTGAAAAGAGATACTTTATTTTCAAAGTTCAAACTGTTCCACAAATCATTCGTAAATTCATCAATGTTTCCCTTAATGCGCACTACCTCGGGCTCACCTTCAAAACTCGGAAGAGGAGTGTCGTCACATTTATAAGTATGTATAAATCTACCCTCACCAATCTTGGGAACATCGTAAAAGAAATTGTAGCGGTTGCATGCATTGCCGTCACCGTTATTGCTCTTTAAAATATTCATTTCATAAGAAAACGAATCTCCCTCAAAGTGAAGAATACCGGAAATTCTGGGAGTGTAATTAGGCCCGTCAGGCTCAAACTCGCGTGTTCTCAAAGCAGCATCAAAACTCTTGCCGGCTCTTAAGCCATCGTATACAGTATCTGTCTGGTCACCGTTTGTAACAATTGTGTGTGAACCGAAAACTCTTACGGGTGCGTAAATAATCAGGCTGGGGTCCTGCATCTTGGAAGGATCGAACGCCTGAGTGCGAATGCCCTCACCATCCTCTACGAAGATACGGTTACGGGAATTTACGCTGCGCCCCATTATGAAATATGCAATAACAGCCTTGCGACCGTCCTCGGAACGTCCGATAACGATTCCTCGGCCCGGATATGCATTTGTTGTCAGTAACTGTGATAATTCAAATACTCTCATACCTTTAGCTAACCTCCTGAATTCGAAGAATTTTCCTGAAAAAATAAAAGCCGACAGACTGAGCTTATAAGTTGCCCAGACGGTCGGCTTAGATATCTATACTTCCTGTGGTCAATTCCACTTCCGTCAGTCATATAGACCTTATATATCTAATTTAGATGGATATTATTGCAAAGTCAATTGTAAGTTTTCACAAGGATTTACCAAAATCAACCCTTGGCTTTAATCTTCTTTACCACAAGTTCTTTTAAATCACGTGTCTTATCTTTAACACGGTTCGAAGCACTTACAGACTGTAAAACGGTTGCTATCATCTTGGATGCAACCTCGAGATGGTCTGTTTCGTAGGCCAGAACACCCAACAGATAATCCACCGTCATTTCATCCATGCCGCACATCGGGAATGACTCGCTTTGAACAGCTGCGGCGAAACCTTCGTAAGCGTTTTTGGTAAATTCCGCTTCCATTGCGCGGACCTTCGCATATTCGGGATTGCTTTCGCCGATTTCCTCGGCTTTACCCCTGACTACCCATGATGCTTTCAAGCAGATATATGCTTTTTCACTGGCTTTGGCACCTTTAACAACGGCATTTACAAGTGCAAGCTTATAACGCTCAACCGCTTCATCGTATGTATATGTCTCGTGGAACGACATATCCGAGCGAAACTTCGATGTAATTGTCTCTTTAATTTTCTTGGCCTGACTGGAAAGAAGACCGTCAAAGTATCTTGTCAAAGCTGTATAACCGCAATACGGACAGCTTACAACATCGTATTTCGTGATGTCGATTTCCTGATACTTAGGACGCAAATCCATATCCGTGCCCAGAAGTTTAGCCTTACCACCCTTAACCGCACGCATTTTAAAATCGCACTCGCAAAGGGGACACTTCATAGACTTATCAAGCAAAAAGTCCGATTCTTTAACAACGGGAGCTTCCTTCGCTTTGGTTTCTTCTTTCTTTTCTTCTTCAAAAAGACTCATACCTTCAAGACCTGAAAGGCCAAAAGATTCGAGTCCTGACAAAATTCCGTCGCCCATGTGAAACCTCCAATACGTATAACTACCGATTATTTTACCATATTCGCCCTGATATGTATAGTTTTAAGGCCATTACCTGTTTTCGAAATACTCGTTTAACTTCTGTGAGAAAAATGATTCCGTGTGAACTCCATGATAACGTTCTTCGTATAGCTTACGGGAAATAAATCCGCCGGATTTATCCTCGTGCCCGCCGCCCGAGCCTATTCCATCGCACAAATATATCGCCAGCTCATTGGCCTTTATGTCTTTTACACAACTGCGAACCGAAAACTTTATGCCGTCTTCAAATGAAATGTAAGCTACACATGTATCAATAACATCAACCTGCAGCAAAAAGTCACTCAAAATTCCCAACATATTGGGATCGCATTTTTCAGCATGCATTATCGAGTAGCGATGCTCTTCGTTGTGAATATTTCTTAACAGTGCTACCCCTGCCGTTTCCAAATCTTTAAGCGAAATATTCGAATTTTTGAGCCTTGAAAACAACTCTGCGTTGTATTGTAAGCCGTCCTTCATCTCGCGGTCGTTTGGATTGAATATTTCCGCAAACTGGTTTGTGTCGGAAAACAGTCCAAAATAAAATGCTGTGCTTACATTCACATCATTTAATACTTTCGACTTTTCTTCTTTAAGCATCGACCATACAAGTGTACAACAACTGCCATAGTCGCTGCGGATTTCCGACAACGCAGGGAATAATCCGTCAGAACTGTGGTGGTCGATTACCGCGTAGTTATCGGCAAACATTCCGGTTACGTTTCCGGCTCCGTACTGACAGTCAACCATCACCAAAAGGCCGTCAAACTTACGGTTTTGCGGACCCACGTATTCTATCGGTATATCACATTCCGATATCATAAGTTTAAGGCATGCCTTAGCTATTTCAAAACGTCCGCCGTATATAAAACGTACATTTTTACCTAAACCTTCAAAGTATTTATACAAGCCAAACCCGGATCCGATTGAATCCGCATCCGGGTTGTCATGACATTGAATTGTAACTGTATCGTACAGGGAAAGATCACTCAGCCGCATTCTTTTCCACCTCCGGGATATATGACGAAAGAGCACCTTCCACAGGCTCGGTCCAATCATCCTTGGGCTCAGGCTTTATTTCTTCAAATACATACTTATGCAGGAAATTTTCATAAGTCATCGGTCTGTCAAAGAAAAAGCCCTGCACCATTCTTACCTTCATGCCCTCAAGCACCTTAAACTGACGACCTGTCTCAATGCCCTCGACACATATGCTGACACCGATTGTCTGGGCAAGCTCAGAAACCATACGGATAAATGACTGTGAGTAAGCATCCTCGGCAAGATCGCGCACGAAAATCTGGTCAACCTTAATAACATCGAAAGGAATCTCCCGTATGTGGTTAAGTGACGAATAACCTGTACCAAAGTCATCAAGTGCAATGCGTACGCCAAGCTTTTTGATGCTGCTTAATATGCGCTTCATGCGCTCCATATCGTTGATGGCAAGGCTTTCGGTAACCTCCAGGGTTAAGTTTGCGGGGTTAATACCGGTTTCTTTAATGGTTTCCTCTACCAAATCCACGATATCCGACTGCAACAGCTGCACAACGGAAAGGTTAACGTTAACCTTAAAGTTGGGCTGTCCGTTATCGTTCCAATATTTGCATGCCTCACAGGCCTGCTTTAAAACATAATTACCGATAGGATTGATTAATCCAAGATACTCGGCAAGCGGTATAAAATCTGCCGGATTGATAAATCCAAGCTCGACCGAATTCCAACGGATAAGTGCTTCGGCGCCACAGCATCTGTTGTTGTTCATAACATCAACAATCGGCTGATAATAAACTTCAAATTCCTTGTAACCTGCGGTCATTGCATCACGCATGTTCTTTTCCATGTCAAGACGTTCACTTGACGAAGAAACAATGTTATCCGAATACTGAGCCACACGGTTTTTGCCGCTCTTTTTTGCATCATACATGGCAATATCGGCCTTCTTGATAAGTTCCTGAACGCTTTCACCGCTTTCGGGAAACTGCACAATACCCATACTCATGGTACAGTAATAGTCCGAATCCTTAAGATACCAGGGCTTGCTGAAGATTTCTTTTATCTTGTTAATGATTTCCTCGAAGGAATCAAAGCTTTCCGGCGGAATAATAATTACAAATTCATCGCCGCCCATTCGGTAACAGGTATTCTCAATACCTTCAACCTTCTGGAACGAATGTGAAATAGCCTTAAGCAAAACATCACCGTACTGGTGTCCCAGACCATCGTTAATGTGCTTAAAGTCATCAAGGTCAATGTACAAAAGAGCACCGTTAGTACCCGTTCTTTTGGCATTATCAATATTTGTGGCAAGATCGCGTTCGCAGCACATACGGTTGTAAAGGCCTGTCAAAAAGTCTGTGTAGGCCTGCTGTTCAATCTTGCGCTGATAGTTCTTTTTGTCGGTAACATCATATGCGGCGCATAAAGAAACCTTTCGACCGTCCACCCAGTTAATATACGTATAGTGAAGGTCATACCAGCGATTTCTTTCAATGTGGTGCACCTCATAAATGCCGCTACCCTTGTTGATGGGTATAGCATTATCAAAAAGGTCATCAAGCGAACCTTCTTTTAGCTCGGCAGCAAATGTGCTCTTTAACACACGGTTTGCAAAAAGAGCCGAACCGGTTTCAATATCGCGCACATATATTGCGCTTCCGACATTATCAAGAATTGCTTCAAGCGAAGCATAGGAACTTGCAAGTGAATTTTTCTGAATACGTTTTGTGAGTATACTCTGTAACACCTTTATGGCGTCATATACAAACTTAACATCCTCCGTAAGCCATTTCTTCCGGTCCTTCTGATCCATAAAGCAGGCGTACATCGCCACACCGTTTCCAATCTGAATCGGGATTACGCACAAAGCGGTAATGCCCAACATATTCATGGCTTCACGGTCTAATGAATCAATATCCGAGTCATAAGAAAATACCGAGGGTTTTTCGGAATACAGAAAATGCAGACGTTTTTGCCCGCGTTGCTGGTCGAAGAAAGAAACAACACCCTTATTGGTCCACTCGGCAGCAATATCCATAATGTCCATGCCACGCTTAACCTGAACAATCATAGCCGATGAAATATCAAGGTAGTTGCCGACAATCGAAATAATCTCGTTCATAACAACCTCGATGCCATCGTTAGAGTCAAGCATCTGAACTATTTCCGAAACTGCTTCAATACGCCTTAAAGACGCACGGGTTTCTTCTTCGCTGAATTTACTGCGTCGGCTTTCGGCCTCTGCAGAAGCTTTGGAAAGTTTAGAACAAACAATCAGTTGTGTAACGTCACGTACGACATCCACTGCATGCAAAAACTGCTCGTACGTAGTATTCCTTGAAAATTCTACAGGTACTACCGCGCCGGGCTCACTAACTAAATCGGCGTCGCTGAGCACACCGATTATTATCCAAGTTACATAGGCCGCTTTATCAATATGCAATGACACGGCCGCAGCTTTAATGTTGGGAATGCTTGTATCCTCTAACGCCTGAACTTCCAAATCATCATCCGCAACACGGTGATAAAGCATATCAAGCTGTTCTTTTCCCACAAAATCCAAGAGTTTGCGGTTCTCCTGTTGGGTACCGGTCATTTCGGAAATAATCTCCCCGTTGCCGTTCAACCCATACATATACAACCCGGCAACACCGCTATAACGGAATGCCATACGTTGTACGATAACCCGATCAAGCCCTGAACCGTCGGAAACATCATGGTTTCCGGAAAAGTTGTTAAATGAATTCTCCACGTTTTACCTCTTATTGCCCCTTAAGAGTCATATTAACATAACATGGCAAAAAAGTCTATGTTATGTTAATCAGTTCCTGAGGCAAATATTTCATTAAGGCCTTTTCAAGCTCCTCTGCCTTAATAGGTTTTGTGATGTAATCACAAAAGCCTTCTTTGTAATACATTTCATCGGCTCCCTGAATGGCATTTGCCGTAAGTGCAATCATAGGAACCTCCGGGTCCAAAACGTCTTTGTCGCCACGTGCCCTGTGAAGTGTTTCAATTCCGTCCATTTCAGGCATCATATGGTCCATAAGCACCAGATCGTAATGCTTTTTGTGCATCATATCAAGAGCGGCTTCACCGCTTTCCACCAAATCCATCTGTACAAGCGTATCACGCAAAAGAAGCCGTACGACGTTCAAATTTACACGCACGTCGTCAACTACGAGAATATGCGCATCACTTGCTGTAAATTTCTGCTTATATGCCTTGCGTACCTCCGAAACGCTCTTACGCGATATATCATATTCTCCGATAGGCTTATCCGACGCAATTTCCTGCGGAACGGTAAAGAAAAATGTCGAGCCTTCTCCATATACGCTTTCAGCGTGTGTTTCACCGTTCATAAGCCTTGCAAGCTGTCTGGTAATCGCAAGCCCCAAACCGGTTCCTTCGATATTTCGGTGGGCCTTCTCATCAATCCGATTAAATGTTCCGAACAGACGCTCCATATTTTCGGGTGTAATACCGATACCGGTATCTTTTACGCTTACACAGAGATTTATATGTGTATCATCAAGCTTTTCACAATCAAAACGCAACAATACCGATCCGCCGTCGGTATATTTAATGGCGTTTGTAAGGTAGTTAATAATCATCTGTCGGATACGTATTTCATCACCGATAAGGGCAGCGGGAAGCCGGGGATCGTTTTCGATCTTTAATTCAAGCCCCTTTGCATTTGCTCGTGCTGCCACAAGGTTAAAGCAATCATTCATCATCGAATACATATCATATTCGGTCTCTACTATATCAAGACGTCCCGACTCGATTTTTGAAAAATCAAGTACATCACTGATAATCGAAAGAAGCTGTCTGCCCGCCGCATCAATATCTGCTGCGTACGACAGAATATCTGAATCTTTACAGTCCCTTAAAATCATCTCATCCATGCCTAAAACCGCATTGATGGGGGTTCTGATTTCATGTGACATATTTGCCAAAAAATCCGTTTTTGCTTTTGAAGCTCTTTCCAGCTGCTCATTTGTTTTTTCAAGCTGTTTCTCTTTTTCTTCCAACTTACGATGTTCTTCTTCAAAAAGATACGTCTGAAACTTAAACAAGCTGAAAATGATTGCCACAACTATCGCAAAAGAAATAATAATGTCACTGATCTCAGTCTGCGGTGTGCTGTAGTAATGCATGTTTTCCGGATGGAAAAACTCGGCCACCAGGCAAACAGCAGCTGTCACTATGCTTCCCATGCCGAAAAGCATCGCTGTTTTGCCCCGCAGCAACGTAGCTGCAATAACCGGAAGCAGCACCATCCAGATAAGCATACCCGCGCGTCTTCCGCCACTGTAGAAAAACATAAACGGAAACAAAATGTAATCTACCAGTATAAGCATTATTGTTATCGGCCACATTTCGTTGGGCTTTTGATTAATCACCCACAAAAAGGCCGACAAAACAGCAATCATTACAATTTCAGATATCGTACCCCATCCAAAACCATCAAGACAGGTCGTAATAATTGTTGTCGGAATCTGTGCCACTAATGCCACAACCGTAATTGCATTACTGATTTTACTCCGTGTGTTAAGTTCCGGTCTCAGCAGGAACATAACACTTTTTTTAATTTTGGTTCCTAATGAAGATGATTGATTCATATTGGTATCCATTCCGTGATTACACACAGTCCGTTAATCGTGTGTCACACTTTTTCGTTTAAAAAACTGCCAAAATGGCATACTTTCTCTATCCTATAAGTAAAGCAATTTTCTCACAAACGGCTTAACGGAAAAATAAAAGCGCCGTGCAAAAGACACGGCGCACAAGATTATTTAACATCGGTGCACAAAAAATCATAATATGAAGTTACCAAATCCAAATGATCACCATTAACAATTATCATAAAATAGACGGGCTTAAGTGCATAGCATACATTGCCGGCAATCTGTGGCGTATCCGTTACGTCAATTGCCATGGGATATTTTTCACCCTCTATACCCGTATCGTAATCGACAGGTGCCCCCCATATTACTTTATCGCCCAAAGCATCAAGCGTTTCCGAGCTGAAATACTCTCTTAAATCCGCATACAATTCAGAGCGCAGATAATACTCAAACACAGACTCATCAGCAATCATTACATCTGCGGAATGTGCCGCAACAACGGCTAAAATCTTCTGTGCGGTTGAATAAGTATTCGGATTGTACGAATCCGGAGCCAAATTCATGAAATTACTGTTATCCTGCGTAATTTCATAGTTATCACTGTCAATATCCGCATACTCCATAAACGCCTCGCCGTCGGGAGTATTATAAGCATTTACAAAAAGAACCCCGAATGCAGAATCCTTGGCTGTAACAATTGTAACGATAACAGAAACAACAATAGCGACGGTAGCAATAATTCCGACCGTCATCCAGCCGTAATATTGCACAAAATATTCAAGTTTGTATTTGAACGGTTTGCCCTTCAGACTCCTTGCGCTTTCTTTAATGTCATCAATAACCGGCATATCTTTACCTGCTTTCACGTAATATATACAGACATTATCGAATAATAGCAAATGCATGTCAAATAAACGATTTCTAAACTTTTTGTGAACAGCAAATTTTTATATTTTGTTTTTCCCAAAACTCTGTTATTATATTCAATAACGTGTCCGTAACGTTTAAATGCTAAATTCAAACTGTATTGATATTTTCAATTCAGCGAGCCTATTAAAAACATTTGGAGGCAATAATTATGAGCGAATCATATGTTGAATGCATGGTCTCCGCGCGTCCGCGTTCCATCATTCTTTTTGCAAAATACGTTCTTATCGGTTTATGTGCACTGACATTTCTTATGGGATTTATTAACGCCTGGCTTTTGCTTGTTGCAATTGCAAGCGGTGTTGGCGCATATTTTTCAATCCAGTACAGCAACATCGAGTATGAATACCTCTATCTTGACAAAGAAATCGTTGTTGACCGAATCTTCAATAAAGCACGCCGCAAGCGCGTCGCAACCTATCAGGTCGATAAGATTGAGGTTATGGCACCGTTCCACTCCTACCACCTTGATGACTACAAAAACCGCAAGGCAACCGTGAAAGATTTTTCCAGGGGTTATGAGGACAAGCCCGATACCCGATATGTATTTTTCTATAACGGTCAGGAAAAAATAATATTCGAGCCGAATGAAGCATTCGTTAAAGCAGTCAAAAATGTATCACCGCGTAAAACATTTACCGATTGACAAGCCTATACCGATATGTTAAATTCAGTTAAATTTATACTGTCGGTAACAGCTTGCCGGCAGTATTCTTTTATTTGCTTTATATGATTAGCGCGTACAAGGAGGAATTAAAATGGGTCAGATTATTGGCGAAGGCATCACTTTTGACGATGTCTTATTGGAGCCTTGCTACTCCGAGGTTGTTGGTAACCAGGTTGACGTTACAACATACCTCACCAAAAAGATTAAGCTCAACATTCCCATGATGAGTGCCGGAATGGATACCGTCACCGAGCATCGCATGGCTATTGCCATGGCAAGACAGGGCGGCATCGGAATTATTCACAAAAATATGTCTATCGAGAAGCAGGCCGAGGAAGTAGACAAGGTAAAAAGAAGCGAGAACGGCGTAATCACCGACCCCTTCTCTCTGTCTCCGGAGCATACACTTAAAGACGCCGATGAGTTAATGGCTAAATTCAGAATCTCAGGCGTTCCGATCACGGAAGGCAGAAAGTTAGTCGGCATCATCACAAACCGCGATCTTAAATTCGAAACTGATTTTTCCAAAAAAATAAAAGAATCAATGACAAGCGAGGGCCTTGTTACAGCGCTTGAAGGCACCACCCTTGAAGAAGCCAAGGCAATTCTGGCAAAGGCGCGCAAGGAAAAGCTTCCCATTGTTGACAAAGATTTTAACCTTAAAGGTTTAATTACCATCAAGGATATTGAAAAAACAATCAAATATCCCCTTGCAGCCAAAGATGAACAGGGAAGACTGTTATGCGGCGCAGGTATCGGTATTACCGCAAACTGTCTTGAAAGAGTTGCTGCACTTGTAGATGCCCACGTTGACGTTGTGGTACTTGACTCGGCACACGGTCACTCGGCCAACGTAATCCGTTGCCTTAAGATGATTAAAGAAGCCTATCCCGATTTGCAGGTAATCGCAGGCAACGTTGCCACCGGCGCAGGCACCCGTGCTCTTATCGAAGCCGGTGCTGACGCTGTAAAAGTCGGTATCGGTCCCGGTTCCATCTGCACCACACGAATTGTCGCAGGTATCGGTGTTCCTCAGGTTACCGCCATCATGGAATGCTACAAAGTTGCCAAAGAATACGGTATTCCGATTATTGCAGACGGTGGCATAAAGTATTCCGGTGAAATCACCAAAGCTATAGCTGCCGGCGGAAACGTATGTATGTTGGGTTCAATGTTTGCCGGTTGCGACGAAGCTCCCGGAGATTTTGAACTTTTCCAGGGCCGTAAATACAAGGTTTACCGCGGAATGGGCACAATTGCCGCAATGGAAAACGGTTCCAAGGACAGATATTTTCAGGCCGATGCCAAGAAGCTCGTACCCGAAGGTGTTGAAGGCCGCGTAGCTTACAAGGGCAGCGTTGAAGATACTGTGTTCCAGTTAATCGGTGGCTTACGAAGCGGTATGGGCTATTGCGGATGCCGCACCATCGAAGAGCTCAAGGAAAACGGTCGCTTCATAAAGATTTCCGCTGCAGCACTTCGCGAATCGCATCCTCACGATATTCACATCACCAAAGAAGCTCCCAACTACTCCTCAGACTCATTATAATTTCTTTAATTTAAAGGCCTCCGAGATAACTCGGAGGCCTTTGTGTAATAATTATCTTAAACTATCGATTTCCTTGAGCTCATCTACGCTGAAATAGTAATGTTTACCGCAAAACTGGCAGTTAACCTCTATTTCTTTGCCAGCATCTATAAGTTCTTTCATGTCTTTGCGGCTTAGCGAAATAAGACCCTTTGCAAAACGTTCTTTGGAACAATTGCAGTAATACTTTGCGGGTACCGTATCGTTGATTTCCATGTCAAGTCCCTCAAGAATAGTTGCAAGAATATCTTCAGGCGACATGCCGGACTCTAAAAGAGCTGTAACGGATGTGATTTTGGACAGATTCTGCTCAAGTTTATCTATAATCGCATCCTCGGCAAACGGCATTAACTGAACTATAAAGCCGCCGGCCTGCTTGACCGTATTGTCATTGTTCATCAATACGCCAAGGCCCACCGATGAAGGTATCTGCTCGCTCGTCAGAAAATATTCCGTAAGATCGTCGCCGATTTCACCTGTAACAAGCATTGTCTCACCTACATAAGGTTCTTTAAGACCGAGGTCTTTGATGACAGTCAAAAAGCCCGGGGCCAAAGCACCGCCGACATCAAGCTTGCCCTTTGAATTGGGCGGAAGCATTACATCGGGAACTACCGCATAGCCTTTTACCCGTCCGTGTGAGTCTGCGGTAACGGTTAAACCCTTTGCGGGACCGCCGCCTTTAATCATTAAAGTAAGTATATCGGCATCGCCCTTTTGCATTACCCCCATCATTGCGCCTGCCGTGAGCAGACGTCCGAGTGCAGCCGTCATAACAGGACTTGTGTTATGAGCGTTTCGGGCATACTCGGTAAGTTCTCTTGTTGTGGCGGCAAATGCTCTTATCCGGGCATTAGCAGCCGTCGCACGTACTATATAATCATTCATTTTCCGCACTCCCTTGCAATTACTGCAATTCGCTCACTCTTTGCGGTAGGTTTTGCCTTTGTGTCTGCATCAATTGCATCCACAAATTCAAGCCCTGCTGCCTTAATGAAACGTTTCATCTCAGTAAGTGTATAACCTTTCTGATAATGTGTCTCGGTAAATTTACGGTATAGAGCACCTTCTTTTACAAAGAAAGTAATATCATATTCATTGATACCGGACTCAGCATCGTAAAAATTGTTCCAGATAAAGCTGGCATCGTCGTTATCTTCGGCAATTGTGGTATCACCGATTATATCACGATATTTATAGACCGTATTAAAGTCAAAAACAAACAATCCCTTCGGATCGAGATAATTATTTACAAGTTTAAATGTTTTAACAACATCATCACCCGACAAAAGATAATTCACACAATCGCAAACACTGATAACGGCTCTGACGGTACCGTAGAGCTCAAACTCGCGCATATCCTGATTCAAATACAGAATATCATTACTGTAATTATCTTTTTGGCGTGCAATCATAAGCATGTCATCGGAATTATCGATTCCTATCATATCGTACCCGAAATCGCGGAAACGTCTCGTCATTTCACCGGTTCCGGCTCCGAGATCGCATACAAGGCCATCGCATATTTTATTGTTAACAAGAATGTCGTGAATGCAAGCCGCCCATTCATCGTAAGGGGTTTCCTCCATAAAACGATCGTACAGCGCGGCAAAATCGGTATATGCTTCCATAAAAACCTGCCGTTTTAGAACAAGGAGCCAATCCACATTACTGCGGTAGTGCCAAAGCCCATTATAAGGCCTGCAAGAACGACACCGCCCACTACTGCAATTACGCTCTTCTTAAAATCCATATCCAAAATAGATGCCGCAAGTGTTCCGGTCCACGCGCCGGTTCCGGGAAGCGGAATACCTACAAACAGGAAAAGTGCCCAGTAAAGCCCCTTTCCTGCCTTTTCCTGCAACTTGCTGCCACCCTTATGGCCCTTTTCAAGACACCATGTAAAGAACTTGCCGATGATTTTTTTATCCTTTCCCCACTCAAGTACCTTTCTGGCAAAAAAGAAAATAAACGGTACCGGCAACATATTGCCGATAATGGCTACAACATAGCTTAGCACAACCGGAAGACCGGCTGCCAAAGCATACGGAACCGCAACACGAAGTTCAATTAACGGAACCATTGAAATAAAAAAAACAATCAGCAATTTCTTAAGCATAGTAATCTGTGTCTCCTATCAGTTCAGAATTTTATCAAGTATTTCCATTACGGTCTGCATTTCATCATCTGTACCGATGGAAATTCTAAGGTAATCTTTAATGCGCGGCGCATTAAATGCTCTCACAAGAATATTGTTCTCGCGAAGCCTGTTAAACAGTTCATCGCGCGACATTGTTTCATGCTTGGCAAAAATGAAATTTGTCTTTGAATCCGCAAAGCTGAAGCCGCGTTTCGTAAGCTCTTTCTTGGTCCACTCGCGCGTTGCAACAACCTTGGCGCAGGTTTTTTCAAAATATTCTTTGTCTTTAACCGCAGCAGCGCCAAGCTCAAGTGCCGGCATATTCATGGTATATGAGTTAAAAGAAAACTTACAGTCTTTCAAATACTTAATAAGCCCGGGGCTTCCGAACGCATATCCGATACGCATACCGGCCATGGAACGTGACTTTGAGAACGTCTGAACCACCAACAGATTGTCGTACTTTCCGATAAGTGGCAATACACTCTCTCCGCCGAAATCTACATATGCCTCGTCTACAATTACCACCACATCACGGTTTGCGGCAACAATTTTCTCAACCGAAGAAGCTGCCAGAAGCTCACCTGTAGGCGCATTGGGATTAGCAATAACAATACCGCCGTTAGGCACCATATAGTCTTCAATGTTAATTGTAAAATCATCTCTAAGCGGGCATGTTTTGAACGGAATCCTAAACAGATTTGCCCATACATCATAGAACGAATACGTTATATCCGGGAAAAGGATTTCTTTTCCGCTGTTAAAGAACGTTAAAAACGCCATCGCAAGTACATCATCCGAGCCGACGCCGGTAAAAATGCAATCGGTGGGAACGTTATAAACTTCACTTAAGGCATTCTCAAGTACCGAACAGGTCGGATCGGGATACTTTCTGAAGGTATCCGCATCCATGGACTTTAACATATCAAAAACAGCCGGTGCCGGCGGATACGGATTTTCATTGGTGTTAAGCTTTATCAGGTTTTTTACCTTAGGCTGTTCTCCCGGAACATACGGTACAACCTTTCTTACGTTATCTTCCCACATAAGCGGCTCCTTTACACATAAATGCGCATATATATTTTAGTTTCCATGCGCACACTAAATGATTTTATACTCATTCCATGAATTTGGCAACTTAAAGTCAGCACGAAAAGCTACGACCCTGGTCCGTCGGTATTTTCGTATTCTGTCCGGCAAGTTTCACGTACACTTTATGCTTCTTTACTTTAAGCTTGTTGTACCACGAAAGATATATATTATACCTGCCGTGCTCTTTAACTTTCCCTTCCGGAATCATTACGACATAGCAGTCATCCGACTTCTTGAGCTTAACATACGTCAAAAACTTAATGCGTCCGTTTTCGGTGGCATACGTATAGTTAAAGAAAGACATCACCAAAAATGCAGTTACCGTCAAAAGCACTCCGAGTGTAAAAATTCTGCTGCCCGCGGAAGCTTTCAAAAACTTTGAGTTTTCACTGTCCTCGGCTGAAAAATCTTTTACATTGCCGGCTGCGTCCTCGTTTGATGAGGGATTAATAATCTCTATCAAAAGTTCAGACGACAGCTCTCCCTTGGCACTTTCGCTCTTTTGAGCGTCAATAATCTCTTGCTCTTTTTCAAGTTCATCCGGGGCGTCGCTTTCAGTGTTAACGTGAGTCATATCGATAACCGGAATCATTTCGCCCTGCGAATCGGCTTTTGACTTATCGACATCACCGGAAGCCTTGCCGACGTCCGATTTCGATGCTTGGCTCTTGCCGATTTTGCTGTCGCTCTTATCGACGGTCATATTATCTGTATTATCCGTGTCAGCTTTACTGTCTGCAGTGCTGTCTGTAGTGCTGTCTGTATTATCCCGATCGGCTTTGCTGTCTGCCGCGCTGCCTTTACTGTCCTTTTTGCCTTCTCCGCCGGTCGACATCTTATCCGATGTTTTGGCGGGATCTTTACCTATATTGGCAACCTCCAGGCTTTGAGTTGTTACGTTACCGGCTTTATCGCGTACCGATACCGACAGCGTACCATTCTTTTTAAGCTTAATATATGTATCGTTTGTGTACCTGCCACCGTTATATGAATATGCCTTATCGGCAAGCCCCGATAAAGAATCATTGGCCGCCACACTCACGGTAATGCCCTCTTCCGACCATTCCTCGGTACTTTTTGTAAGGGTAACCGTAGGCGCCTCTTTGTCGATATTTGCCACATTAACCGTTTCGCAGGTTTCATTGCCCGCATTATCCCGTACCGTAATCTGAATGGTGGTATTTGCGGATATTTTAACCGCTGAGCCAGACTGAAAATCTCTTCCGTTAAATGCATATCCGTCGGCTGCCACACCCGAAGCTGTATCTTTGGCCGTTACCGTAAGAATCACGTCCTCGTTTGTCCAGTCGGTATTGTTCAAAGAAGTTTTTACCGCAGGACTTTCCCTGTCGATACATCCTATTTCAAATGTCTTTTCCGTAACATTGCCGGCTTTGTCGCGCACCGATACCGAATACTTGCCGTTAGTATCATATTTTTTCGAATATTCTGCGGCAAATGCTCCCCCGTCAAAAGAAACCGCCGCATCGGGAAGTCCCGATATACCGTCAGATGCCTTAACCTCTACAATGACCGGCTTATTTGTCCAGGAAGTATCATAAGAACACGATTGAATAACCGGGGCAACTCTGTCTATGTTGCCGACGGTTATCGTAGTCTCAAATACGTTTCCTGCCTTGTCCTTTACTCTTACAGGTATTGAGGCATTTTCGGATACATCCAGGGTATTACCGCTACCGTATTCCGCATTCATAAAAGAATAGGCCTTATCGGCAAGCCCCGACTCTGCATCGCTTGCGGTTACATTAAGCGTAACCTTTCCCCGGGTCCACGCCTCAGTACTCTTTGCAATTGAAGCAGTAGGCTTTATTTTATCGATATTATCGATTTTTATTGATTTGACAGTAACGTTTCCCGCTTTGTCCGCAACCGATATATTAACGGTTCCGTTGGTGGAAATTGCAAAAACATTGCCTGTAACGTACTCATCACCGTTAAGTGAATACGGTTTTTCCGAAAGCCCCGATTCGCGGTCGCTTCCCTTGGCTGTAACGTACACGTCCGTGTTTACCCAGCCCGAAACATCACGGGAAAGTTCAAGCTCAGGCTTTACGGTATCTATATTTGTGATATTTATCCGTTCACTGGTGACATTTCCCGCATTATCCTTAACGGCAACTTCCACACTGCCGTTTGCGGCGACAAGATATGTATTGTCCGGTATAAAGCCCAGACCGTTAAAAGAATAACCGCTTAACGCTATACCCGACTCGGCATCCGAAGCCGATGCGGTAACGGTAATTGCCCTGTTTGTCCAGTCAAGGGTATCTGCATCAAGTTTAACCTTGGGGCTGTTTTTATCTATATTTGAAACGGTAACACTGTTTGTGACACTGTTGCCAACCTTGTCTACGGCCGTAACCGTAAAAGTACCGTTCGAAGATGTTGTAAAAGAAGCTTCTTTTTGAAAGTCTCCTCCGTTAATCGAGTATGGATTGTCCGAAAGCCCGGACTCATTGTCCGTAGCGCTGACCAGCACCTTGACATCGGTATTTGTCCACTCCGAAATATCCGGGGCCAAAGAAAGTGCCGGCGCATTATTATCTATATTGTTAACTTCTATTGACGCGCTTGAAACATTTCCGGCTTTATCCCTAACATTAACCGAAACCTTTCCGTTTGACGTTACATACAACGCATTCTCGGCCGAATACGCTCCTCCGTTGAAAGAATACGCTTTATCGGCAAGCCCCGACACCGAATCCGATGCCGTTGCCGTAATCGTAAGACCACCTTTTACCCAGGTATCGGTATTTTTGGTAAGCTTTACAGTCGGTGCACCATTATCGATATTCGAAACAGTGATTGAAGCCGTTGAAACATTGCCGGCATTATCTTTGACCGAAACTTTGATTGTTCCGTTTTCTTCGACATAATAGTCGGGCGAAGAAACATATTCTCCGCCGTTGTACGAAAAAGCCTTTGCGGCCAGCCCCGACTCGGCGTCCGATGCATTTACGGATATTTTCAATTTACCGGACGTCCATTCACCGGTACTTTTTGCAAGACTTATTACAGGCTTTGTGACATCTATGTTGCTTACGGTAATTTTCTCGGTTGCCACATCACCGTTTGCATCTGCGACACTTACATAATATGTACCGTTTCCCGAAACCGCATACGACGCCCCCGACTGATATCCGTTACCGAAATTATATGCATTTCCCGCCAGTTTAAAATCAGATGCCGTTGCCTTTACCGATGCAGTAAGCGTAACTGCCCCATTAGTCCATGACGTCGGATATGCCGATACTGAAAGCGTTGCAAGTTTCTCGCCATCTTTATGTGTGCACAAAAGCTTGTACGCATCATAGTAATGATAATGAAATTCCTCGTATTTTACCTCAACATCATAACCGCAGGCTGCGCACTTTAAATAGTGTCCCGCACGGTCATCGTCAAGCGGATAACACCCGTTGCCGCACCACTCATAAACAGTCTGTTCGTACATAGGCCTTTCGCACCCGCAAGCCGGACAATACGCGGTCGTTTCGCTGTAAACAGATGACATGCCGTGATCGGTACAATATTCACTGACATATCCGTAGCATTTATCACTGTGTCGGTGGGTAAAATCAGCCGCCATCGCAGAATCGCTATACAAAAACGCCAGCATACACGAAAGCCCGATACCAATCAGAATCGATGCAACATTAAAAAATTTTCTGAAAAAAAACATAAAAAAACCTCCATCCATAAGAATAAGCCCGTAATAATACGGGCTGTATCTCATATCAGCAGGTCTTGCGTTATAATGATATCAAACTATTGCGGCTACGCATATCGGCAAACTGCCGAAACGAATTAGTTTCTCATAGTCCACTCATCTTCATAGATTGCAGCCTGATCGCTCAATCCGAGTTCTCCATAAGCCCTGATTAACGCTTTTAAGGGTATATCATTTTTGTAACGTATGTTAAGCTCGGGTTCCGTCTCGTAAGCCGCATTGAAATACCATGTGCAGGCTTCCTCGAGTTCACCGAGATTTTCATAATACGCACCGAGTATTGAGCACATTTCACTGCTTGCACCAAGTGCAACGTCCTTAAGCGAATATTTCATAAGTGTTGCCACGTCACCTTCGGTAAGCGCAGCCTCTGCCAAAATAATGTATGCAAGCCTGAAAAGTTCGGGATCCGTATCTTCTTTTTCCACCAACGATCCAAAGTATTCCCTGGCACCGACAAAATCTTCAGCGTCCCCTGACACCATAAGTTCACGCGCATACATTCTCGAAAGACGATCACTCAAATATCCCTGACTTCTGAATGTCTTTTCAAATATTTTAATATCACGATCCGTGTGAACTTCTTCCGGCATATGAATAATGTCTATGTCACTTTCGAAAACAACCGGGTCGAGACGAACCATTTCATGAACAGGCTCTATAAATGTAAATTCACGCAAACGCTTATAAAGTTTGGGGCGGTATTCTTTGTCGTAATTGTATATCGTCCCGTTTTCGAGCTGGTTAACATAGCGCATCTCAACAATTTCAATATTTGTATCGAGCACCTGCTTTAACAGTTGAAACCGATTGTAGTTATCTTTGTTAAGAATCTCATCGGCATCGGGAAGATATATATAATCACAGGTTGCCTTGGATATACAGAAATTCCGCGCAGCACTGAAATCACCGATCCATTCAAAATCAAATATCTTATCGGTATATTCTTTAGCTATTGCCTTGGTAGAATCGGTCGAGCCGGTATCCACTATGATAAGCTCGTCCCACAGCCCCTTTAAAGACTCCAGACATCTTCTGAGTAAACGTTCTTCATTTTTAACAATCATGCACACAGAAATCGTAATCATTTTGAGAAAACTCCTATTTGCTTTTTCGTTACATTTATTATAATATACATTTCTTGGCAGGTAAAATCCTGTTTCTTATATTTTATCGGTTTTTATTGCAAAAAATCAAGAAAGACGTCAATTTATGAAAAAAAATAAAGAATACAGCATGAATATGTGCGAGGGACCTCTCTTTCCCAAGATTATTTCCTTCTCAGTCCCCCTGATTTTGTCGGGAATTTTACAGTTGTTGTTTAATGCCGCCGATATGATTGTTGCCGGAAGATTCGTGGGCAAAAATGCCCTTGCGGCCATCGGTTCCACTTCTTCTTTGATAAATTTGCTTGTAAATGTTTTCATGGGGCTGTCCGTAGGCGGAAATGTTCTGGTCGCCAGATTTATGGGCTCCGGTAAAGCGCGTGACGTTCACGAAACCGTTCATACATCAATACTTTTGTCTGTCATCTGCGGCGTATCCTTAAGCTTTATAGGCATCGCTTTTGCCCCGGGGCTTCTTGTCATGATGGGTACTCCCGAAGACGTACTGCCGCTTTCGGTTCTTTATATACGTATTTATTTTGCCGGCATGCCAATGTCGATGCTTTATAACTTCGGTGCCGCTATTTTAAGGGCAATCGGGGACACCAAGCGTCCGCTTCGCTTCTTAACCTTTGCCGGCATCATCAACGCAGTCTGCAACGTAATATTTATCGTTGTCTTCAATATGGGAGTTGACGGGGTTGCATACGCAACAATTCTTTCGCAGACAATTTCCGCCATAATGACACTTAAATGCCTGGTATCCACCGAAGAATGTTACAAGCTTGAAATAAAAAAGCTTCACATATACCGCGACAAACTGTTGCAAATATTAAGGCTGGGCCTTCCCGCAGGATTTCAGGGCGCAATCTTTTCCATTTCAAACGTCCTGATTCAGTCCTCGATAAACTCTTTCGGTGCGGATGCAATGGCCGGCAACACTGCTGCCTGCAACATAGAAGGCTTTGTATACGTTGCCATGAACTCGATTCACCATACATGTCTTTCGTTTACCAGCCAAAATTACGGTGCGCATAAATTTGACCGTGTAAAGAAAACCTTCCTGATATGCCTTTCTTTTGTAACCGCTATCGGTCTTGCGCTCGGTGTTATATGCTATTTCACCGGTCCTGCACTGCTTGCCATATACGCAGGCGAAACCGACAAGGCCGTTGTAATCGAATACGGTATGATACGAATGGCAATAATAATGTTTGGCTATTTCACATGCGGTACCATGGATGTCTGCGTAGGCTCCATACGCGGTCTCGGATATTCCGTAATGCCCATGATTGTTTCGCTGCTTGGTGCATGCGGTCTCAGAATCTTATGGATCTACACCATCTTTGCCGCAAACAGAACTTTAGACTGCCTGTATTGGTCGTATCCGATTTCATGGGCCATCACAACCGTCGCCCACATAATATGCTTTACCATTGTATTTAAAAAACTAAAAAAGCCAAGTGTTACGTAAAATTAAGGGGAGTGCTTAGGCACCCCCCTTTTATAACTTAATCTTCTTTATTCATTTCCTCGCCGTAAAGCCTTGCGCATTTAACCGCTATATGCCAGCCTTTCAATAATTCCTTGCGCTTTTGAGCATCCATTGTCGGCTCAAATTCACGGCCAAGCTTCCAATTTTCCTTAATTTCTTCTTTTGACTTCCAAAAACCGGTGGCAAGACCGGCCAGATATGCCGCGCCGAGTGCCGTTGTTTCAATACATTTCGGTCTTAAAACGCTTAAGTCCAAAACATCGGACTGGAATTTCATCATGAAATTGTTGGCGCATGCTCCACCGTCTACGCGCAAGCTCGTGAGCCTGATGCCCGAGTCCTCAGACATTGATTTCAAAACATCGTAAGTCTGATATGCAATCGATTCAAGTGTCGCGCGTATAAAATGTTCCTTACGACAGCCGCGTGTAAGCCCTACGATTGTGCCGCGCGCGTACTGATCCCAATATGGAGCACCGAGCCCCACAAAAGCCGGAACTACGTAAACGCCCGTAGTATCGCCTACAACAGTGGCAAACTCTTCGGTCTGTCTGGCCGTTTCCACAAGTCTCATGCCATCCCTCAACCACTGAACGGAAGCACCTGCCACGAAAACGCTGCCTTCGAGCGCGTAATCGGGCTTATCATCGAGTCCTGCGGCTATAGTCGTAACAAGGCCGTTATGCGACTCAATTGCTTTTTTACCGGTATTCATCAGCAAAAAGCAACCTGTGCCGTAAGTATTTTTGGCATCTCCGGCTTCAAAACAACATTGCCCGAACAATGCTGCCTGCTGGTCGCCGGCCACACCGGTAATCGGAATAGCACCGCCAAGTACATAAGGGTCGGACATTCCGAAATTTGCACTGGACTTATTAACCTGGGGCAGCATGCTCAAGGGAATATTGAAAAATTCACAAAGTTCACGGTCCCATTCAAGTGTGTGAATGTTAAAAAGCATTGTACGTGAAGCATTTGTGTAATCCGTTACATGAACCTTTCCCTTTGTAAGATTCCATATAAGCCATGTATCTACCGTACCGAACAAAAGCTCCCCCTGCTCGGCCAGCTTTCTGGTGCCCTTTACATTATCAAGTATCCATTTGATTTTCGTGGCACTAAAGTAGGCATCCGGAAGAAGGCCTGTCTTTTCGCGAATCTTTTCAGCCATTTCGGTGTTCTTAAATGTCTCGACATAATCCGCCGTTCTTTTACATTGCCATACTATGGCATTATACACAGGCTCACCTGTATATTTGTTCCATACAATCGTGGTTTCACGCTGATTGGTGATACCGATTGAATCGATATTTTCAAAAGTTGCATTTTGAAGTGCCATGGCTTCAAGTGCAACAGCCAGCTGTGAGCTCCATATTTCCATGGCATTGTGCTCTACCCAGCCGGGCTTTGGATAAATCTGCGTAAATTCGCGTTGTGACATATTTACTATGCCGCCCTTTTCATCAAAAAGAATGCATCTTGAACTGGTGGTGCCCTGGTCAAGAGCCATTACATACTTTTTCATAGACCCTCCGAAATACCTTAAAACAGACTCTTAATCAATATTTTTGGTGGCTATTACATCCACACCCGTCCCGGCAATATCTTTGCACAGAACATCCCCAATACGGCGCGGAGCGGTAACCTTAAGCTTTCTAAGTTCGGCTGCGACATCCATAACCTTATCCTTGGGAACCTGAGCCTGCGTTTTAAGTGAAATCACCATACCCGGGCGATTTGACAGGCAACATGTACCCGTAACGATACGCGTCGGGTTCGTAACCTCGTCAATGGCATATGCTTTACCCCTCGGGCATGTATTCCCGGTAACCGCAATCGACTCTTTGTTGCCGGACTCATATGTTACTGTAAGCTGACACCCCATGGGGCAGCCGATACATGTTAAATTCCTTGTTTCCATAACTGCCTCCTTACTCAATAACTACTTTAATGGAGTCATTATCACCCATTGAGAGAATGTCTGCTTTTTTCAAAACAACCTGTTCCATTTCTCCGGGAGCGCATATCTGCTTTTTGCGGCGCTGAATGCATTTATCGCCAAGATATACACATATTTCACAATTCTTATACACGTTACCGACTCGGAATCTTATTGTAAGCAAATCCTCAAGCCTGCTCTTTTTAAATGTTACAGGCACGGTATAGCGCACACCGTTTCCGGTCTCAACCTTGAGTGAAGGCTCATCTTTGACATTATCTATGCCGTTGCTTTGTACATACCCGGCAGCGTGGCGACCGGCCTCGGAAGCTTCTTTTGAAACATAGTCCACAAGATCGTGAACATGCAAAACATTACCGCAGGCAAAAACCCCCGGGATACTTGTTTCAAAGCTTTCGTCAACTTTGGCTCCGCCGGTAACAGGGCTAAGCTCAACTCCCAACTGGCTTGAAAGTTCATTCTCAGGCAACAGTCCGCACGACAAAAGAAGCGTATCGCATGCAATAACCTCTTCCGTACCGGGAATAGGCTTACTCTTTTCATCCACCTTGGCAAGCGTAACCGACTCGACACGTTCTTTACCCGCAATATCAACAACCGTTGTCGACAGTTTAAGCGGTATGCCAAAATCATCGAGACACTGGACTATATTACGCTTCAAACCGCCCGAATAAGGCATAATCTCCGCAACTGCCTTGACGTGAGCGCCTTCCAGGGTCATACGACGAGCCATAATAAGACCTATATCGCCCGAGCCCAAAATCACAACTTCGTGACCGGGCATTTTGCCCTCAATGTTAACGTAGCGCTGAGCAGTACCCGCAGAATATATGCCTGCAGGTCTGTACCCCGGAGTATTAAGTGCTCCGCGCGGGCGTTCACGGCACCCCATTGCCAATATAACAGCATCGGCCTTAATAGTGAAAATACCGTTTTCACGGCTCATTGCCGTAATATTTTTATCTTTGTCTATATCAATAACTATAGTGTTCAAAAGAGCCTTAACGTTGCGCTCTTTAGCCATTTCAATATATCTTGCGGCATATTCCGGACCGGTAAGTTCTTCTTTGAAAGTGTGAAGGCCGAAACCGTTATGTATACACTGATTCAAAATACCGCCCAAAAGGCCGTCACGTTCAATTATCAGAACGTCTTCAATACCGGCATCCTTGGCAGCAACTGCTGCGGCAAGGCCTGCGGGGCCGCCACCTA
Organism: Lachnospiraceae bacterium; assembly: GCA_045617045.1. Taxonomy (GTDB): domain Bacteria; phylum Bacillota; class Clostridia; order Lachnospirales; family Lachnospiraceae; genus UBA1258. The sequence goes on along the minus strand of JAZLHV010000015.1, from coordinate 1,674 downwards.
TAATCGCAATTTTAGTGTTCATATCGCCGCTCCTATATGCTCTTGTGTGCAGAAAGAAACTCCGAACCTGCACCACGTTTTGTAATTTCAGTTACGTCAACGCCAAGCTCACGGGCAAGAATTTCGACCGTTTTGGGAGAGCAGAAGCCGGCCTGACAACGTCCCATTCCCGCACGTGTACGGCGCTTTACGCCATCGAGCGTTGTGGCACCGAGCGGGCGCTTAATAGCATCGACAATCTCGCCTTCGGTTACCAGCTCGCAGCGGCATATTACATTCGCATAAAGCGGATTTTCCTTAATAAGTTTCTGCTTTTGCTCTGTAGTAGCCAAGGCCATATTCGGAATGCCTTTACGCGTTGAGATAAAGTTTTCTTTTCTTAAAGCTCCCAGATATTCAGCAACCGTTTCAGCCATAAACCTGCCAATAGCGGGCGCTGCGGTAAGTCCCGGTGATTCGATACCCGCAGCCTCAAAGAAGCCCTTAACACTTGTGGCGCCCACATTAAAATCATTATTATCGGGGTGTGCTCGCAATCCGGCAAAAGAAGTGATTACAGACTTATAAGGCACCTCTTTTATGCTCTTCGCGGCAATAGCCTGAACTTTGTCAAGTCCGTCGGCAGTAGTGTTAACCTCCTCACGGTCATCGGTATCCGTTGCTGTAGGGCCCAAAAGAAGGTTTCCGTGAACCGTAGGCGTAACAAGAATACCCTTGCCGTAAGCCCCCGGAAGCTGGAATATCGTACTTGAAACCGTTGTGCCAACCTTCTTGTCGTACAGGCAATATTCTCCTTTACGTGCCTGAATGTGAAGTTTATCGTCACACAGCATATTGTGGAACGTATCTGCGTAAACACCTGCGGCATTAATAACCGTACGTGCCTCAAAATTTCCCGTTGATGTCTTCACCAAAAATTCGTCGCCGGATTTTTCAATGCTTTCAACCTTGCAGTTAAGCTTAAATTCCACACCGTTAACGCAGGCATTTTCAGCCATGGCAACAGTTAAATTGAAAGGACATACAATGCCGCCTGTCGGAGCATACAAAGCAGCCTTTACATCATCGGAAATATTGGGCTCCATCGAGCGAACTTCATCGCCGCTTAAGATTTTAAGGCCCTCCACTCCGTTAGCCTCTCCGCGCGCTTTAAGCTCCAAAAGCTTTGGCATATCCGCTTCGTCGAAGCACAACACTATCGAACCGTTCTTTTTAAATGCAAAATCAAGTTCTTGCGACAAAACTTCCATCATTTTGTTGCCAAGAACATTAAAATAAGCCTTCCTTGTACCCGGTATTGCATCAAAACCTGCATGAACAATACCACTGTTAGCCTTGGATGTGCCCTCGCAAACATCAGCTGCGCGTTCGCACACGACTATCTTTAAATCGTACCCGGAAAGCTCTCTGGCAATTGACGAGCCGACTACACCGGCTCCGATAATCAACGCATCATATTTCATTAAAATGTAACCCTCCAACTGTCTTGCAAAAATAGTGTCACCCGCCAATTCCCCAATAAATCAACGTTTTTAAGAAACGCTATTTTATTTTTGCGTTTCCATTATACTCCGAAAACGCTTCTTTTTCAAGGCTTGCGCACAAAGGGGCGTAGGCAGTTGTCACATAGGGACGGGGAGTGGGTGACATTTTGGTACTTCACAAAATGTCACC
>JAZLHV010000014.1:0-27496 GCA_045617045.1 Lachnospiraceae bacterium | reverse complement strand
AACTACAGGAGGAATTGTAGGATCCTTCATAATCCAGAAAATAGCGTTAACAGGGGAGTCAATCTTGTCTACGCGGTTAGGAGACCAAAGCTTAGACTTGATAGCACGTCCGTTACCGTTACGGATATCTTCTGTAACGATCTGAATCTTGTTGTCCTCGTCAAGTGTAGCGGATACGTTCTGAACTGTAAGTAAGTACTTGTTATCTGCACATCCTGTAGGATAGTCAGCAGTCTTATCGAAGTATGTAGGCTCCAATGCAACTGATGCACATGTATCTGTGTTGATGATGAAAGCATCATCATGTAATACCTTAATGCCGCCGAACTCATCATACTTGCCGTTGTGCTTTGCATGTGTAAGAGTTGACTTACCTGAACCTGAAAGGCCGTATACGGAAGCAACGAACTTCTTGCCGCCTGCAAGAGAATATTCCTTCTGACCGCCATGGCATGATGCATAACCGTTTCTGTTAGCAATAGCCCAAGCGATTGTAAGAGTACCCTTCTTGTGCTCACCAAAGTACTTCATACCAAGGATAGCTGCGCAGTTAGCGTTTGTATCGAAGTAGCAAAGCGTAAGAGGATCTGATAAGCAGCTGTAGTCAACATCAGGAGCTTCTTCAGGAACCCACTGAGGATTTGAGAAGATATAGATATCAGGCTCATTGCCGTTACCAACGGGCTGAGAATTCTTGTACATCTGAACGTACTTGTCAGACATATACTGGAAGTTAAGCATCCAGTTATAAAGTAAGTTTTCTTCGCCTTCGGGAATAAGAAGATGAGCCTTTACCATAAATTCAGGATCAAGACCGATAAAGCATTCTGCATGATACATTGTCATCCAACGTGTCTTATAAACAGCGTCCATAACAACCTTATCAAGCTTTGTAGCATCAACACCGGGCTCACCCTTAATACGACGAGCTGCAGCGTAACGACCTGTAACAGCGCCATCGTTAAAGCAAAGAACCTTAGCGTCCTTTTCAAGGCCCTGCTCTTCTGCTCTGTAAACGGGCATATCGGTAACGATTGTACCGGGTGAATTTTTAGCTAACTCGTAAGCTTCTCTTACGGTGTTAACCTTAACTACATTGTTGCCATAGAAAGCAGCTTCAATAATTGAACGAGTCTTAGAGAAACCTACTTTGCCGGCACCGATTTCGGAAATCGGATAATAAGCTTTTGTTGACATATTTGTCCTCCTTATTTATTGTCTACGCATAAATATACGTATAATTTCATACAGTAAAGTATTATTACAAACAAGCATTTGATTGTCAATAAATTAACCTACAAAATTACGGAAATATACGCGTATTATTTTATTCATTTTTGCATTAACAACATATTATACGGCGTTACAGCGGACGTGTAACGTCAAAAAGCCACTTTGCCTCTTCGCCGGTAAGCAAATCGGCAGTCGTTTTGTAAACCATTTCATTATACGAATTAACCAGTTCAAGTTCGCTGTCTGAAAGTACCGACTTATCCAGAAGTTCTCTGTCAAGAGGCGTATATGTCAGATGCTCAAATTTAAGGAAATCACCATATTCATTTGCCTTGTCACGCACACATAAAATAGCATTTTCGATACGTATGCCGTATTTCCCCTCAATATAAACACCGGGCTCATCACTTGTAACCATACCCGCTTCAAGTGGATACTCGGTCGATCCTTCTGCGAATTTCCAGCGAATATTCTGCGGTCCTTCGTGAACATTTAAAATATAACCGATTCCGTGACCTGTTCCGTGTTTAAAATCAAGTCCTATATCCCACAACGGCTTTCTGGCCAATATATCAAGGTTGCGACCTGTACAGCCGTGTAAAAACCGGGCAGCGGCCAAAGAAAGCATACCGACTGCAACCTTTGTGTAGTGAAGGCGCATTTCCTCGGTAACAGGGCCGACGGAAATCGTACGGGTAATATCGGTCGTACCGTCTTGGTACTGGCCGCCGGAATCTACCAAAAGCATTCCTTCGGGCTTTATCACCGCATCGCTTTCAGGAGTTGCACTGTAATGCACAATTGCACCGTTTTGACCGTATCCGCTTATGGTCGGGAAAGAAAGATCCAAAAATCCGGGTACATTTCCGCGCAGATTATCAAGATAATCAGATGCTTTTATTTCGGTAAGATTACCTTTGGAAGCATTGTTCTTAAGCCAGTAAATAAACTTGGTAACACACACGGAATCATTTATATAGCATTCCTTTAACCGCTTGATTTCGGTATCGTTTTTAACCGCTTTCATGGGCTTTGACGGATTCATGCGGTTAATAACCTTCACTTTATCGGAGATAATCTTATAGCACGAAAAATTAACCGCCGAAGTATCCAAAAGCACAGGACCTTCGAAGCTGTAATTTTTCAGATATTCAAGAATATTGTTATAATCATCAATTTTAATGTTTAACCCGTCAAGATATTTCCATACCGTTTCGGTTACTTCTTCTTTTTCCATGAAAAGAACTGCTTCGCCGGATGTTATCAACATATAAGAAAGATATACGGGATTGCAGTCAACATCCCTGCCACGCATGTTTGTGATCCACGCAATATCATCTATTGAGCCCAAAAAGAAAGTTTTGGCACCGTATTCATCCATCTTGGCGCGAATCCGTGCAATCTTTGAAGAAACAGATTCTCCAACCAAACTCTCGTCGTAAATTGTAATATTGCTGACAGGAAGTGCCGGACGTTTTTCCCAAAGGGACCCCGCCAAATCGCAATCATAAACAACACTTGCGCCGTTTTCCTGCGCTAAAGATTCAAGTTTCAGCCCAAGCTGAGTCGAGACCATACGACCATCAAAAAACAAAGACTCACCGGTTTTTAAGTTTGCCTTTACGAATTCGGAAATCGTGGGAACACCGGGCTCTCCCATTTTCATAAGCTTAACCGTCGAGTCTTTCAGCTCGATATCAGCCTGTAAAAAAAAGCGGGCGTCCGTCCACATATAAGCATCGGAATCATTAAGCAAAAGGAACGCATTCTCTCCGGTAAAGCCCGTAAAATACTCGCGAATCTTAAAAAAATCAGCTACATATTCCGAAGCATGATAGTCATCACTGGTAAAAAAATACCAGTCGCAGTTGTTGTCTTTCATTACGCTTCGCAATAATTCAAGACGCTTAACAACCGGATTTAACATTTATTTACCCTCCAGAATTGAAATAGCGCCGGATGTTCCGAGTCTGTCGGCGCCAAGCTTCATAAATGTCTCCATATCTTCACGCGTGCGAATACCGCCGGCAGCTTTTATTTTGACATTTTTGCCGACATTTTCGCTGAAAAGTTTAACATCATCAAAAGTTGCACCGCCCGTGCCGAAACCGGTAGATGTCTTAATGTAATCGGCGCCTGCATTTGTGACGGCTTTACACAGCTTAACCTTCTCATCATCGGTCAAATAGCAGGTCTCGATAATAACTTTCAAAATATGATTGCCGCAGGCTTCTTTGATAGCCTTTATTTCAGCTTCAACCTTATCGAAATCACCGTTCTTAACATCGCCTATGTTAATAACCATGTCGACTTCCGACGCGCCGTCTTTAATGGCTTCTTTTGCCTCGACAATCTTGGATGCCGTAACACTGTATCCAAGAGGGAACCCAATAACGGTACAAATCGTAAGCTTGTCGCCGTACTCATCGTGAATACGCTTAATATACGACGGAGGTACACATACCGAGGCAGTATTGTATTTAACAGCCTCATCGCAAAGCTTCTTTATGTCTGCCCAGGTGCAAAACGCCTTAAGCTGAGTGTGGTCAACATGATTCAGTAATTCATTGTCTTTCATAAAATGTAACCCTTTCTAAAATAAAAATCTGTTTGTTGCCTTAATTGTGATAACCGAATAATAAATAACAACACCTATGAAAACCACTTCGGCTATAAACACCAATAAAGAATTGAGCGGATAAATATTATTGCCAATAACTAAAATCAGCGCTGAAACTGTCATTAAACATGCGCATATCAAAGTACGCACGGTCATAAATTTAATGTATCCGTCCTTATTGCTTGCGCGTTCAAGATTAACCTTGGGGGAAACCATTCCTGTCGGAATTTCATGTTTGACAGCCATCTTTATACCCATGTTAAGAAGATAAATTCCCGCAATTACCAGAAAAATTTCTAAAATCATTTTATTCCTCGTTGTTCGTTATTTGTTGTCTGTCCGATTGCTCTATAGCCTTTGCAATGCGTTCCTTCATTTCATCGGGTTGCAACGGTTTCTTAATAAAATCAACTGCTCCGAGACTTAAGCCTTTAAGCATACCCTCTTCTTTATTGTCGGCAGTCAAAAACACAACCGGCATATCCTTAAGGCTCGGAATTGCCCGAATTTTTGAAAGTGTTTCATATCCGTCAATACCCGGCATTTTCACATCAAGAAGACACAAATCCGGTTTTATTTTGCCAAGCATTTGCAATGCCTGCTCGCCGGATTTGGCCATACTCAGTGAATACGTATCCTTAAGTATTTCACCGATACATCTCAAATTTGTGGTAACGTCATCAACAATAAGAATATGTTTTTTGGGCTTCATAGTTTTTGTAACCTCGATTTACAGACCTAAATTGTCCATTACAAGCTGTTTCATGTCTGAAATCTCCACAACCTTAGTATGCTTTACGGGAGCGGATTTAATCTCCTTAATCGCATTGGGTATTGAAACATTTCCGGCTTTGGCAAGTATGTCCATAAGTTTAAAGTCTTCTTCGGACTCATAAGAAGGATTTATGGCCTTCATAACGGAACGTGAAAACTTGAACGGACTTGCCGTCGAAACAATAACGGTTTTAGTATAGTCTTTGGTTTTCTTGACATATTTATCGTAACCTGCAGCGGCTACAGCAGTATGCGTATCAATTATATAACCTGTATTGTCATACAGATCGTGAATCTTTTGAGAGCAATCATTCCAGTCTGCATATACGCCGGTAAATACTTCGTTTACTTCCTGCATCTTGTCGGATACGTCATATTTACCGTTTGCCTTTAACGATTCCATCAAAGTCTTTGTAGCTTTGTCATCTGAATTTTCGCAAAGGTAAATCAGTCTTTCGAGATTAGACGAAATCAAAATATCCATTGAAGGTGAATCCGTCAATATAAATTCACGATTACGGTTGTACTCGCCCGTATTAAAGAAATCGAAAAGTACTTTGTTGTCATTTGATGCACAAATAAGTCTGTTAATGGGGAGCCCCATATTTTTAGCATAGAATGCGGCTAAAATATTACCGAAATTACCGGTAGGCACGCAGAAATTAATCTTCTCGCCCTCCATAATACGGTCTTCCTTTAAAAGCTTGGCATATGCATACACGTAATAAGCAACCTGAGGAACCAGACGACCGATATTCATGGAGTTGGCACTTGAAAACTTAAAGCCTTTTTCTGCCATCTTTTCCTTTAAATCACTGTCGTTAAAAATTTCCTTAACACCTGTCTGGCAGTCGTCAAAATTACCTTTGACGCCGACAACGGTCGTGTTATCTTCGGGCGTCGTCACCATCTGAAGTTCCTGAACCTTGGAAACGCCTCCCTTAGGGTAAAATACGATAATACGTGTACCCTTAACGCCTCCGAAACCGGCAAGTGCAGCCTTTCCGGTATCACCGCTTGTAGCGGTAAGAATAACTATTTCCTTATCGGATTTATTCTTTTGCGAAGCAGTAATCATTAAATGCGGCAAAAGAGAAAGTGCCATATCTTTAAATGCAATTGTTTTTCCATGGAAAAGCTCCAGAAAATACTCTCCCTCAGCCTCTACCAAGGGTGCGATTTCTTCGGTATCAAACTTTGAATCATAGGCCTTGGCGATACATTCCTTAAGCTCGCTTTCGGTAAAATCATTTAAGAAACCTTTCATTACCTCGTAAGCGCATTCTTTGTAGTCCATTTCGGCAAACTCAGAAAGGGGCTTGTCAAGCTTGGGAAACTCGCTTGGCACAAAAAGTCCGCCATCATCGGAAAGCCCTTGTAAAATTGCCGCTGAAGCCGTGAGCTTTATTGAGTTATTTCTTGTACTTGTATAATACATATCAACCACCGTTTGTGAACATCTTTCGATGCATCACATATCTCCTTATTCATAAAATAATTCACTTTTAAAGATAACTTAATTTATTGTCAAGTTCAATAGAAAAAAGGCTTAAAAGCTCTACTTATGTAAATGTTTTTTTGATATAATCAATAAAAGCTTTTTCAGATTACAAAGTATCGCATCCGTAACAGCCCGCCGTAATGTGACGGAAAGTTAAATTTAAACGTTTGCGAGTGTAGGATTAGTATGCTGCCCGGAGTCTACATCGATCAAAAAAAGAACGGCGAGAAAAATTATCGCGCATCAATAACCGTAAACCGCAAGCACATAAGCCTCGGCAGCTATCCGTCGGAGATTCAGGCTTCTGCGTCTTATTCTTTTGCCTTCGAAGTAATGTCCGACAAAAAGCATTCTCTTTACAACTACTCCGAAAGCTATCCTCTGAAGTTTGATAAATATATTTCTCTTATAAATCTTCGGGACAACAACATTTATTTTTCAAATCCAATTTATATACGACGCCGCGATTTCAGTTACTTTTTGTCGCCTTTTGAAGAGCTGAAATTCGATATGGATGACCTCTTCTATTTTTCGCAGCACAAGATTATGAACCGCGGCAATCATTACTTTGTAGCCGAATACGGCATGCAGACTTCCATCCGTGAGCGCTTTGGCATAAAGGCCTTTTCCGTTGAGGGAAGGGATTTTGAATTTGTAAATAAAGATTCTCTTGATTTCAGGCGTGAAAATATTCGCATCCTGTCGCAGTACTACGGTGTTATTCCTATAACCGGCAAACTTAAAACTTCCTATAAAACCGTTATTCATATACGTTCAAATTACGTGGTTGGCACATATAAAACCGAAAAAGAAGCCGCCATTGCATATAACAAGGCGGCTGATATTCTTAGCAAAAACGGATTTAACAAAAATTATTTTCAAAACTACGTTGACGACATTTCTGCCAAGGAATATGCCGAAATATACACAAAAGTTTCGATATCCGACAAAATACTTACTTTAGTGAATAATCATAAAAGCTGATATCAAAGTTAACAGTTCCGGAAATACCATCGATTGTACCGCTTGTACCATAGCGCCACATTGCAAATCTGTAAGGAAATGTAGGCATATCCGTATCCGTTTCCGAAAACCAGATATCAAAATCACTTAATAGTTTTGATAAATCAAGATATTTAATGAGCCAGGTCTTTTCACCGTACAGCATCGGTTTAAGGCCTGCTTCTTTTATTTTATTCAAAAAAGCTCTTGCGATAAATGTTTTTTCGTTACGCGTCAACGTTTCAATTCGAGAATTATCGTTTTTGGCGTACTGCATCACAAACGCAACAGGGTACGTAAGTGAATAATCTTTGACACTTTCAATTACAAGATTTGCTTCCTCTACAGCTTCTTCATCGGAAATTGCCTGCGACAAAAAATATACGCCGACACTTAACCCCGCATCCGTTGCACGCTTGATATTATCGGTAAAATAATCATCTATCGTAAGCTGACCGCTCTGATAGCCTCGCGCTCCGACTCTTATCATCACGAAATCGCAGCCTGCTCTTTTAAGCTTCACGAAATCGATATAATCCTGTTCTTTACTAATATCTACCCCAAAGAAACTGGTGCATTTGTCGCCTTCGTAGTATTTCATGCGACCGTTCACATTGTAAAGATTAGTGTAATCGTAACTGTTTTTAGCCAAATACGGGCTTATCGCAACCCATTCGCAGGTGCCGTCTTCGTATTTTATAAGTGTATGCTTTCCGTCGGTTGCAGGATCGGGCTCAGGCTCTTTTGTAACCGAAGGCTCCGGTTCCGATAATGCCGTACTGTCAGTTTCGCGGTCTTTGTACATATCATAAAAGTCAAGATCCGAAACCGTTATATGTGATGCGGACGCCGATACGGACGCCGTCGGTTCATCCGTGTAAACGGGAAGATTATCCGAAAGAGTATTCAAAACGGCACTGATTTTATCGCTGACCGTGTTTCCTTCGACACGCTTTCTAAGCTTATCGGCATTAATTAAAAGAACGCATGCGATAACCGTAAAAATCACCAGAAAACATATAAGGGCAGCGCCTGATATGCCAAAGCCTCTATGCGGTTCATCGTACGAATCGTTTAATTTCATCAAAGCTCTCCCATTAACGGTACAAAAATAATTCAGAACAATTCTTCAATTGTTTTGCGAGGGCATTTTTCAAAACAAACACCACAGTTTACGCAAAGTGACGTATCAATCTTTGCGTTTGCGTTTTCTACCTTACATGCCTTTGACGTGCAGTTACGCTCACATAAGCCGCAACCTACGCAGCCTACCTTACACTGTTTCATGGTATCTGCACCTTTTGATTTGTTTGAACATGCCACAGCATATTTTGACGAAACAGGTACAAGTGATATCAGATGTTTGGGGCAAATATTCACGCACGCACCGCATCCGGTACATTTGCTGCGATCTACAACCGCAACTTTATCGACAACCTTAATGGCGCCGAATTTGCACACATTTGCGCATGTACCTAAGCCTAAACAGCCTTCATTACATGACTTGGGACCACCGTTAGGCACAAAGCTTAACATCCTGCAGTCTTCCACTCCGTAATACTCATAATCGTATGTTACATCGCCACATTTTGCCTTGCAGGCCACAAAAGCGACCTTAGGCTCGACGTCTTCGGCTGTTGTTCCCATAATATCGGCGATTTTGCGGGCAGTGGCCGCGCCACCGACATTACACTGATTCACGGATGCCTTTCCCTCTACGATTGCTTTGGCAAGTCCCTGACAGCCGGGATATCCGCAACCTCCGCAATTGTTACCGGGAAGGGCCTTTTCAACAAGTTCCTCACGCTCGTCGCCCTTGACTTTAAAAAGAATGCCCGAAGCTCCCAAAAAGAGTCCCACAAAAAGTGCAAGCCCGACAATTATTATAAGAGCTGTTCCGATTGAACCAAAATCCATATCCCTACCCCCTTATAACAAACCCGCGAAACCGCAAAAAGCGATTGCCATCAAGCCTGCCGAAACCAAAACAATAGGCATTCCTTTGAACGGTTGCGGAATATTGTTGTACTGTATACGTTCGCGGATTCCTGCCAAAATAACAATTGATATCGTAAAGCCGACACTCGTTGCAAACCCGTTCACTACACCTTCAAGGAGCGAATATTCCTTCTGCACATTTGTAAGGGCAATACCAAGTACCGCACAATTTGTGGTAATAAGCGGAAGGTATACTCCAAGTGCGTTATAAAGCCCCTTTAAATAGCGTTTTAAAACCATTTCAACAAACTGCACCAAAGCGGCAATTACCAGTATAAAAACTATTGTTTTCAAGTATTCTATACCAAAACGCACCAGTAATTTGTCATATAAAAGTCCGGTTACAAAACTGGACAACGTAATTACAAATATTACTGCCGTACCCATTCCGGCCGCGGTCTTAATTTTTTTGGAAACGCCCAAAAAAGGACACAGACCCAAAAACTGACTTAAAACTACGTTATTGATTAATGCCGCGCCGACAGCAAGCAGCACAAGATTTTTAATCATCAGCTTCGCCCTCCTCTTTTAACGTTTCACTTGCCTTGTTAAACAATGCCTGCGCCTTTTCAAAAGAAGCTTTCTTTCTGGCCGTACGTTTTCCCGAAGGCAAAGTCTTGTTGATAGCCCGCTTGTAATCATCCAAATTTAAAAGTTCAAGCTCATCATCGACAATATCATTGTCGGATTTTCCGATATTCTTTTCCGAAAGCGACTCATCCGCAGTTTCGCCCGAATCATTTTGCATAACATCAGCGGACTCACTTTCGCCCGCTGCATTAACATCGAAGTCACTTACAAAAACGTCATCCGAATTTACGTCATCTGCCTCTTTTTCGGGAATTTCTGCGCTCTCATTTTCTGTTTCGGGAATCGCACCGCTCACGGAATCGCCTGACGCTTCTGCATTTTCGGAATCGCTTTTTGCAGCATCTTCTAACCCGGTGTCATCATCTTTGAAATTTTCTTTTGCGTCAAAAGAATCGCTTAAATCAGCCTTATCTTCAGACTCCGGCAAAGCAGTATCGGCAACAGTGCTCACCCTGTAGTCTTTTTTGCACTCTTTATTGCATTCAAGGCAGTTTCCGCCGCATCCGGACTGAATCTTTGACATATCACGTCCGTGCTTTTCGCCAACATTCTTTATTGCATTCTGGATTGCCGTAAGCATCGCAAGCACAAAGAAAGCACCCGGAGCCATAACAAAAATGCTTACAGGCACAAAACCGCTCGGCATAATTGTCCTTGAAAACAAAGTTCCCGCACCGAGTATTTCACGAAAAGCCCCGATAACCGTAAGGGCAACCGTAAAGCCCATTCCCATACCGATTCCGTCAAAAAGCGAAAGCAGCGGGCCATGATGATATGCATAAGCTTCGGCCCTACCCAAAATAATACAGTTAACAACTATAAGCGGAATATATATTCCGAGCGAATCATATATTGTCGGGATATATGCCTTAAGAAGCATTTCGATTATTGTTACAAACGAAGCAATAATTACAATAAACGCCGGAATACGAACCTTTGACGGAATAACATTCCGAAGTGCCGAAATAATAAGGTTACTCATGGCAAGAACCACTAACGTGGTAAGGCCCATTCCGAGACCGTTTACCGCACATGTGGTAACCGCTAGAGTCGGGCACATTCCCAGCAAAAGAACAAATGTGGGATTTTCTTTGAATATACCGTTTATGAGGCGCTCGTTAAGTTCGGATACTATTTCGCGGCTCTCGCCCGATTCATTGTTCATCGTAAGCACCTCCACAAATATTTTTGTAATACCAGATTGCTAAATTTACACCCTTTGTAACGGCATTCGAAGTTTTCGTGGCACCTGATATTGCATCTATCTGATTTACGGACTGCGCTCCGTTTTTGACCACTTCAAATGCATCTGCCTTTTTGCCGGCATACTGCGGCAGTAAAACCGAAGATGCGTTCATGCCCAGCCCTGCCGTTTCATTTATCTCACTCAAAGATACGGCATTTACGGTTCCGTCATTTGAAATGCCCGCAAAAAGCACAATATCTCCGCCATAACCTTCATGCGTAATAACCTTAAAAACATAGCCTAATGCATTTTGCTCACCATCATAGGCACGTAAACAGTCACAAACCTCCGCACCTTCATAAGGGCAGGCACTTAAATCTGCAGTCGAATACTCTTCGCTAAGCGATTCGGAAAATGACGCAGCCCCCGGGAACGCTTTCCTGTAAGCATCCTGAACAGCTTTTAACTCCTGCTGCGCAATAGGTTCTTTTGTTACCTCATGCACAACGCCCAGAAGCCCGCCGGCGACAAGCGCAATGACAACCATTATCAATGTGTTTTTAAGCAGCTCGAATATGTCCGAATTATCTCTTTTGTGTTGCCTTGAACGCTCAATTTCTTCCATGGATTTAAAGAAATCACTCATTTCTGACACCTCCCTTACCAAAGTACTGAGGCTTAGAAATCTTATCAATTAACGGTACAATAAGATTACCGATAATTATTGCAAAAGAAACACCTTCGGCAGACGGTCCGAACACACGCAGCACTGCAGTAAGCGCTCCCAAAAAACAGCCGTAGATGATCTGTCCGACCTTGGTAACCGGCCTTGTAACATAGTCGGTTGCCATAAAGAAAGCACCGAGCATAAGTCCACCGCCGGTAATGTGCGATGCCAGGAAAGTCATGTCAAAACCATGTCCGCCAAACAAAGCCATGCAAAGTGTGAACGCAAAAATGTATGTTGCGGGAATAATAACATCAATGATATTAAACAGCATCAGCAGACAACCGCCTATTAAAATTGCGATTGTCGATGTTTCACCGATAGTACCCGGCGTAAATCCCTTGAGCATTGCAACGATATCAACGTCTTCTCCCGCTTTTAAAAGTGCAAGCGGCGTTGCACCCGAATAACCGTCAATATCAAAGTTTGTCATAATTGACGCAAAAGAAATCACTAAAAAGCATCTGGCACCGAGTGCAGGATTCATAAAATTCTGTCCCAGGCCGCCAAACAGCATCTTAATGACTACAATTGCAAAAAAAGCACCTACAACAGGAATCCAGTAAGGAACGGTAACCGGAAGGTTAAGTGCCAGCAAAATACCCGTTACCACAGCAGAGAAATCACCGAGTGTGTTCTTTCTGCGTGTTAAAACATTAAAGAGGAATTCGAAAATAATCGAACTGAAAACCGAAATTAAAATAATGAATAAAGCTTTCATTCCAAAATGAAAGACACCGAACCCGACAACCGGCATCAGCGCAACAATTACACCGAACATGATGCTCGATGTAGTCACTTTGGAGCGAATATGCGGATTTGACGATACATTCAATAAACTCATGATTAACGCCCCTCCTATTTCTTTTTGTTGGCAAGAGCCATCTTGCGCATGGATTTTATGTTTTGCGTAAGCGGACGTTTAGCCGGACATACATAACTGCAGCAACCGCACTCCACACACTCGAGTCCGTGTTCTTTCACAAAGGCTTCCTCGTTAAAGTGCTCGCCGTGATCGGACAATTCCTTGGGCACAAGACGGCTGGGGCACACGGAAATGCATTTACCGCAATTAATACAGGCAGAAGGCTCCATACGACTGATATCGTCTTTTGTGAGACACAAAAGCGCCGATGCATTCTTGGTAATCGGTACATCGGTATCAAACAGGCAAAAGCCCATCATCGGACCACCCGAAATAATCTTTACCGGTTCTTTTCTGAAGCCGCCGGCAAAAGGAATAAGATAGGAATAAGGGGTACCTGTTCTTACCCTGAAGTTTCTGGGATTTTTAATTGCATTACCCGTCACGGTAACTATACGGTATATAAGCGGATGACCTTCATATATTGCATGCCACACGGAAATTACTGTATCCACATTGTTTACGATACAGCCCACGTCTGCGGGAAGTCTTTTTGAATTAATGGTACGACCCGTAACAGCGTAAATCAGATGACGTTCCGACCCCTGGGGATATTTGGTGCGAAGCGACTTTACAGTAATTCGGGGCTCATCCTTCGTAAGTGCTTTGTAAATCTTAATACAATCCGGTTTATTGTCTTCGATTGCAATTATCCCAAGCGAATACGGGAACAGTCGCAAATATATCTTTAAACCTTCAATAAGCCTTTCGGGATCTTCAATAAGCTTACGATAGTCGCTTGTAAGATACGGCTCACACTCAGAACCGTTTACAATAACATAATCAATTTTCTCGGGCTCTTTGACCGTAAGTTTAACATGCGTAGGAAAGCCCGCGCCGCCCATTCCGACGATACCGGCTTCCTTAATTCTTTCAATTATATCATCCCTTGTCATATCATAAACAGGCTTAACGGGAAGCGGATCGGCTTCCTGATAACGACCGTCGTTTTCGATAACAATACACATAGACTTGTTACCTGCAACGACTCTTCTTTCTTCAATTGCCTTAACCACACCCGACACAGACGAATGAATGGGTGCTGATACAAAAGAAGATGCCTCGGCAATCTTTGTACCCACCAAAACCGAATCCCCTACCTTTACAATAGGAGTAGCCGGTGAACCTATCGATTGCGCCAACGGGAAAATAAGCTCTCCCGGAGCGTCAATTTCTTTAATCGGAATGTCCTTGGACATATCCTTACCATCATATGGATGTATACCCCCGCCAAACGTTAACTTAGCCATATAAACCTCGCTTTGGTTTGTGACACGCTTGTCATTATTTGTTAATATTTATATATCAACTAAACTACTATACTATTTTTTGACTTACATGTCAAAAACAAAAAAACGTTGAGAAAGCACGCCATAAATGATATATTTAAGATATATTTCTATGCGTAAGATATTGCCCGGATTACGTGTCGGTTATGTTACCGCCACTCTTTTATATAGGGGCAATGAACGGAGGTCTTCAGTATGCAATCAATCTGTAACACACTTTCGGATGTAACAATCAACTATCCGACAGACAGAATTTTCCCCATAGACAAGACATTATTTATTGACATTGAAACAACCGGTTTCTCAGCAAAAACATCAAAGCTTTATCTGATCGGTTGCGTATTCTTTAAAGACAATACCTGGCAGACAATCCAGTTTTTTGCCGAGAAATATTCCGATGAAGCAGTTATCATCCGTGAGTTTTTCGAATTTGCCGCCGACTTTACTCATATAGTTCACTTTAACGGTAATAACTTCGATATTCCGTATATTGAAGAAAAGTGCAAAGATTTTTCTTTTGACTACAATTTCAGCCGTTTTACCGGTCTTGATATTTACAAGCGCATAAGTCCTTATAAAACATTTTTAAAGCTTGAAAACTGTAAGCAAAAAACGATTGAAAACTTTTTGGGAATAAATCGCGAAGACAAATATACCGGCGGTGATTTAATCGGTTTATATCACTCTTACGTCACCGGTCAGGACGAGGAAATAAAACGTCTTCTTTTGCTTCACAACTTTGAGGACATTAAAGGGATGCTTGAAATACTTCCGATTCTTGCCTATACAGACCTGTTTACAGTGCCCGTAACCGTCACAAAGGCATCCGCAAATTATTATACGGACGATGAGGGCAAAGAACGCTCCGAAGTATTAATGGCTTTCGATTTGCCGACAGCTCTCCCTGTTCCCATTTCGTTTTTATACGACAAATGCTATTTTACCGGTGCTGCCGGTCAGGGAATGCTTCGCGTGCCGCTTGTTGAAGACGAGCTAAAATATTTTTATGCCGGCTACAAGGATTATTACTATCTTCCCGATGAAGATATTTCCTTGCATAAATCCGTTGCCCAGTATGTTGACCGTGCGCACAGGTGCCCTGCAACTGCCGAAACCTGCTACACACGTAAAGTTTCAAAGTTCCTGCCCGAATGGGAGGCTTCATTTACCCCCTTCTTTAAGAAAGAATATTCTTCCAAGGAGCTTTACCTTGAATTGACCGATGAGCGCCGTACCGATCGTAAGTTTTTCTCGGAATACGTTGCGCATGTTCTTAATCATATGGTTGTTTAGGCGTGAAATTTCTTATAAGGTTTGCATAAAAACAGACCGGCAATCGAGGCAGAAGCCTCAATTGCCGGTTTATTTTTATAAGTTAAATATTTATTAAGGTTTCTCGTAATAAAATGAATTCTTACGATTATATCCCATTTCCTTGTAGTTAATTATCTGTTCGGTACTTCCGATAAACAAAGATCCTTTCGGTGCCAAAACATCAAAAAACTTTTTAAACACTTCATCCTTGGCTTCTTCGGTAAAGTATATCAAAACATTACGACATACAATCATATTGCAACCGGTCGGATAAGGATCTTTCAAAAGATTGTGCTGCTTAAATTCAACTCTGGCCTTGATTTCATCGGAGATTTTGAAAGAAGCACCTATCTTTGTGAAGTATTTCTTCTTAAACTCATCGGGAACATTTTCGATACTTTTTTCGTTATAAAGTCCCAGCTTAGCTTTTTCAAGTATCAGCTTATCAATATCGGTTGCAAAAATCTTTATCTGATTAAGCGGAATGTGCTTTGAAAGAGCCATTACAAGTGAATACGGTTCATCACCCGTTGAACATGCGGCACTCCAAATCTTAAGGTTTTTGCCAAATTTGGAAATAAGTTCGGGAATTATTTCTTTATCCATGATTTCCCACTGATCGGGGTTTCTGTAGAATTCGGAAACATTAATGGTAAGATAACTTACAAATTCTTCGAATTTTTCCTTATCATTCTTTAACAGTTTGATGTATTCGTCGTAACCTTTTACACCATGCTTATCAATAAGAGTGTCAATGCGACGCTTCATCTGTCTTTCTTTGTAAGCATTCAAATCAATAGTCGTTAAATCCCAAACTGCTTTTTTAAAATATTCGTAATCAAATGCCATATGTCTGCTCCTTCAAAAAAGAATCATATATAAAAACAAGGTAGTGACCTCAATCACTACCTTGCATTTTAACTTAACATAAGTAACAGAATATTAATTACTGTTCTTCGCTCTCGCTTGCGATAACAGCATCAATGTCAACGCTTACAACGTCAGCATCTTCCTTAACTTCTTCTTTAACTTCTTCGGGAGCAAGCAAAGCCTTAACAGAAATGCTTACCTTCTTGTCAGCGAAGTTTACATCAACAATCTTAGCTGTAACTTCATCGCCAACCTTTAATACATCTGAAGGCTTTTCGATATGATCCTTTGAAATCTGTGATACATGAAGCAATGCATCAACACCGGGCTCAAGCTCTACAAAAGCACCGAAATCAGCGAGACGCACAACCTTACCGGTAACTTCGTTGCCGATAGCAAACTTTGTCTCGGCATCAGCCCAAGGATTGGTATCATTAAACTTTAATGATAAAGCAATCTTCTTATCGGTGATTTCTTTTAAAAGAACTGTAATCTTGTCACCGGACTTGTAATTCTTCTTGGGATTTTCTACATGACCCCAGCTCATCTCGGAAATATGTAATAAACCATCTACGCCGCCCAAATCTACGAACACACCGAAATCGGTAACGTTCTTGATAACGCCTTCAACAACATCGCCTTCTTTGATGTTGGCAAGAAGTTTCTCGCGTGCGGCATCCTTGCGGGACAGCAAAATAGCCTTGCGATCGCCGATAATGCGACGCTTCTTGGGATTGTATTCGCGAATAACAAATTCAATTTCCTGATCCTGATACTTGGACAAATCTTTCTCGAAAGTATCGGAAACAAGGCTGGCGGGAATAAATACACGAACTTCATCAACAACGACACAAACGCCGCCTTCCTGAACCTGTGTAACCTTTGCCTTTAAAATTTCCTGGCTCTCAAAAGCTTCCTCAAGCTTCTTGGAGCCGCGGTCAGCTGCAAGTCTCTTGTATGTTAATAAAACCTGACCGTCGCCATCGTTAACCTTTAACACCTTAACTTCCATAGTGTCGCCAACTTTAACAACAGCTGTTAAATCCGGGATGTTTTCATTGGAATACTCAAGCTTAGGTAATATGCCATCAGCCTTATAGCCGATGTTTAAAATGATCTCTGCAGGCTTTACATCGATTACAGTACCCTCTACAACCTCTCCCGTATGTATTGTTTTAAATGATGCATCAAGCATCTGTTCAAAAGTCATTTCTGACATAGCTTTGAACCTCCTCAATAATATAATTTGGGGTGGATGCCCCGGCTGTAACTCCTACAAGACCCGATACCTTCACATGACAGGACTTAATATCGTCAACAGTCTGTATAAAATATGTCTTGCTGCAATTTGCGCTGCAGATATCGAAAAGCTTCCTGGAATTGGAACTTTTCGAGTCTCCGATAACGATCATAACCTCGGCTTTCCTGGATAATTCCATAGCCTCGGACTGCCTGACTGCGGTCGCATCACAAATTGTATTCATACACGATACATTGTACTCTAATTTGTCAAAAATTTCAACTAATTCTTGAAATTTAGTACGGTTAAAGGTTGTTTGTGAAACAACACATATTTTATCATCTTTTCTAAAGGAAAGAGCCCTTACTTCGGCCTCATTTTCGACCACAAAAGCCCCATTTAAGCTCCATCCGACTATACCGATTACTTCCGGATGCAGCCGATTGCCGACCACGACAATCTTATATCCGTCTGTACTCTTTTCTTCAACAATCTTGTGTATTCTTTTTACAAAAGGACACGTTGCATCAAATATTTCAAAGCCTGTTGCCAGCAGCTCTTCATAAGTTTTGCGGGGAACTCCGTGCGAGCGAATAATAATTTTCCCTTTGGGAAGATCTTTTATTTCGATTACGCTGTTTATAACCTTCACACCTTTTGCCGCAAAATCTTCAACAATTTTGTCGTTGTTCAAAATCGGTCCGAATGTATAAATCGGTATATTTTCCTTTAAGGCTTCTTCTACTGCAGCATACCCTCTTGCAGCGCCAAAACAAAAGCCGGCGTGCCTGGCAAGTTCAACGTTCTCAGCCATCAACATTTACCCTTGTATTTCTATATATTTTCAGTCTTCAATGACCGCCTCGGTAATTTTAATTATTATATCCGTTACTTCTTCAATTGAAAGACAGGAACTGTCAACATATTTTGCTTCGGGTACTCTCACAAGCGGGGAATTTTCCCTGTGCATATCGCGATAGTCACGTTCTTTAACTTCTTCGATTGTCTTCGCAAGATCAGCCTTTATGCCCTTTGCAACAAGCTCGTCATATCTTCTTTTTGCCCTTACCTTAACATCGGCATCCAGGTATATCTTAACCTGAGCCTTAGGCAACACACACGAAGCAATATCGCGTCCGTCCATTACAACATTTGTTGTTTTTGCAAGTTCCTGCTGCAAAAGAACAAGTTTTGTGCGTACCCGTTTATACACGGATACTTTTGATGCACCTTCTCCGACTTCCTGTGTTCTGATTTTCCCGTTAACATTTTCGCCGTTTAACATTACGACCTGCTCACCGTTTTCATAGGTTATCGTAACTACCGCTTTTTCAGCGCATTCGCTAACGGCCTCTTCGTTGTCAAGGTCAACACCTGCACATATGCAATTATAGGCAATTGCACGATACATAGCCCCGGTATCAACATATACAAACTTAAGTTTTGCCGAAACAAGTTTTGCTATTGTGCTTTTGCCTGCCCCTGCGGGGCCGTCGATTGCTACCTGATAACTCATATTTCCTCCTGATTTATGCTGCCTGCCAGGTGTCCCGTTGACCATGCCAGCTGTAAATTAAAGCCGCCTGTCATTGCATCAATGTCAAGCACTTCGCCTGCAAAGTAAAGATTCTTAACAATTTTTGACTCCATGGTGGATGCATTTATTTCTTTTACGTTGACGCCGCCCCTTGTTACAATTGCCTCGCTCACAGGTGCAAGCGATACCGGCGTCATCGTCAGATTTTTAATCCAGTTAACAAGATTGAGCCTTTCATTGCGCGAAACCTCGTTAACTGCCTTTTCGCCGTCAATTCCCGACAAGTCAACGATTTCCTGAATCATTGTCCTTGGCAACAGCTCATCCAGCGAATTTTTAAACTGCCTGTTCATTTTTCCTTCGAAATCACGAAGGATTCTTTTGTCCAGCTGTTCATAAGTCAAGCCGGGCTTTAAATCAAGTATAAGTTTTTGAGGCTTATCCTTTAATTCTTCATCATAAAACGCGCTTGCCGAAAGACATAACGGTCCGGACACTCCCATGTGTGTAAATAACATTTCTCCGAGTTCTCTATATTTCTCTTTACCGTTACATATAAGTCTCAATTCAACATTTTTAAGCGACAATCCCTGCAAACGCTTTACCCATGGTTCCTGAATGTAAAAAGCAGACAGTGACGCACGGGGTTTAACTACCGAGTGTCCCAGAAATTCGGCAAAACGATAGCCGTCTCCCGTTGAACCGGTTGTGGGATAGGAAATGCCTCCGGTTGCTATAATTATACGGTCTGCAAATATTTTTGTGCCATCGGTCAAAAGAACTCCCGCAGCAACCTTTTCATGCTCGACAATAGCCTTAACAGTCGTATTAAGCATTATTTTAACGTTTAAATCGTTTAACGCCTTATTTAAGGCTTTTATAATGTCCGACGCATGATCCGAAACAGGGAACACCCGATCTCCTCTCTCGGTTTTCAAACGACATCCGTTTTTTTCAAAGAAATCGCATACATCGGTATTTGTGAAACCGTAAAGTGCCGAATACAAAAATTTCGGATTACGATTTACATTTTTAAAAACGACTTCAAGGTCGGCTGCATTTGTGACATTGCAACGTCCCTTTCCAGTTATATATATTTTTTTACCGATCTTTTCGTTTTTTTCAATCAGTGTAACATCTGCACCGCTTTGAGCCGCACTGATTGCAGCCATTGAGCCTGCGGCGCCCGCTCCGATTACCAGTACATGCATCAGTCGTCATCAACCTCATCGTCATCTTCTTCGTCGTCAAACATATCATCATCGCCGTAATCTTTGTGGGAAATCGAATTTTTGGAAACCGGTTTATCATTTATTACATTCAGCTCATCACTCATGTAAATCTGATAATTGCTCCATACGTTTTCCAGTTCGTCCATATTGTTGCGAACCTCTGTGGGATTTTTGATGCACAAAGCAACAATCAGGGCATTAATAACGCTTAACGGTGCCACCAGCGAATCTACTATCGAAACCATATCACTTCTTGCCAAAAGATTGCATGAAGAGTATAAATTCATGGGTGAGTGCACGGAATCGGTTATCGTAATAACCTTTGCGTTCCGATCGTTTGCAAACTCCATAGCTTTAAGTGTTCGCATTGAATATCTCGGAAAGCTGATACCGATTATGCAGTCACGCTCATCGATTCTGATCATCTGCTCAAAAATTTCACTTACACTTGTTGTCTTTATAAGTTTCACGTCACTTCGAATCATATTAAGGTAAAAGCCTAAAAACTCTGCAAGCGGTTCACACGTTCTTAAGCCAACCACATACACATTTCTTGCATTGTTTATTATTTCTACGGCAAGTTCGAAACTTTTAACGTCAAGATTCTGAAGTGTATCTTCAAGTTTCTCGATATCCGTCCTCAACACTTTTGTAAGCACCTCGGACTCCGAAGAAAATGCCTTGGGTCTTCCCCGGTTTATCGAGCTCATCTTTGCCTTATAATAACTTTCCATTGCGGCGCAAAATTCAGGATAACCCGAATACCCTACTGCACAGGCGAATCTTACCGCAGTCGCTTCACTGACGCCAACTGCTTTTGCAAGTTCTTTGGCCGTCATGAAAACTGCCAGTTCATAATGATCTATTACATACGTTGCGATACTTTTCTGACCCTTTGAAAGATTTGGAAAGCTTTCATTGATATGTGAAAGCACATCCTTATTATCAGTCATAAATTGCCTCCAAATGTTTCCAAGCTTTACCTTATAAATGCCTTGTAAGCGTCTTCAAGCATCATTCTGGTCTGTGCAAAAGTCAAATCATAATCACCGGTGATTGTCATTGTTGCCGCGCCTTGAATAAGCATCCACATTTTCATAAACAACTGCTCGGGATTTCTGACCCCGTCTTCCTTACAGGCATTCATTTCCTTAATAACCGCATTCGTGCGACCGTTAAGCATGCTGTAAAGGTTCATATTATGTGTATTTTTAGTCATAAAAAGAGATTCAAAAAGTTTCGGTTCTTTTTCGGCAAAAGAAATATAACACAAGCCTAAATTAACGAACGGGACTCTTGAATCTTTTGAAAAATTCGAATAAAAATCGTCAAAACATGCAAGCGAATCTTCATAAACATCATTAAGACACTCTTCCATATTGGCATAATTTCTAAAAATCGGTTGAGTTGAGCAACCTGCAAAAGTTGCAAGTTTACGGGCCGTAACTTCACATAGTCCCTGCTCCTTAGCCATTTTAAACGCAGCTTCACGCAACGCCTTTTTGCTGATAACTTCCTGTCTTGCCATATACCCTCCAATGTACCTTTTACAGTAACTAAAACACCCGTTATTATATCAAATACACCGTATGCATGCAAGTATAAAGGCGGTTGCATATAGCAACCGCCTCAAATTCAAAAATTATACAGGGTATGCACCGTTCTTGGAATCTGCAACGGTAACATCAACCTTTGTCTGCTGAGCGTCACGATACTTAAAGTAGTCTGTAGCAACCTGAGGGAACAAAGCGTATGACAATACATCTTCATCCTGCTGCTTGTACTGCTTCATTTCCGCTTCGATTGACTCAAGCTCAGGGTTAACGTGACCTGTAGCTTCTGCGGATCTTTCCGTATGGCGAACTTCACCGGGGATAACCTTGTCGATAACTTCCTGGTTCATAGGCTTTACAGTCTGGCCGTAGTTACCGCGAAGGAGATCCTTGAACTCGCCTGTAGCCATCTTGTATCTTTCGCCGCTAAGAACATTGAAAATAGCCTGTGTGCCGACAATCTGTGATGAAGGTGTAACAAGCGGGGGTTCACCGCAATCCTTACGAACACGGGGAATTTCCTCCAATACATCACGATATCTGTTTTCAGCATGCTGTTCCTTAAGCTGAGATACCATGTTGGAAAGCATACCGCCGGGCACCTGGTAAAGAAGTGTCTTAATGTTAACGCCAAGAACTTTTGTAGACATAAGACCTGACTTTAAGCACTCTTCACGGTAAGGTGTGAAGTAATCTGCGATTTCAGCAAGAAGGTTCTGATCGTAACCGGTATCATATTCGGTACCCTTAAAGGTCTCAACCATAACTTCTGTTGCGGGCTGTGATGTACCCATTGCAAAAGGAGAAATAGCGCAGTCGATTACATCAACGCCTGCTTCAACAGCCTTTAAGTATGTCATTGAAGCAACACCTGAGGTGTAGTGGGTATGTAACTGAATGGGAAGCTTTGTGTTCTCCTTTAAGGTCTTAACAAGCTCAGCTGCCTTGTAAGGAACAAGCAGGCCTGCCATATCCTTAATACAAATGGAATCTGCACCCATTTCCTCGATTCTCTTTGCCATTGTAGCCCAGTACTCAAGTGTATATGCATCACCGAGAGTGTATGAAAGAGCTACCTGAGCTTCACCTCTGCCCTCGATCTTCTTAAACTTGTTGGTAGCGTTAACTGCTTCCTGAAGGTTACGAATATCGTTAAGACAGTCGAAAATTCTGATAACATCAATACCGTTTGCTATAGACTTCTCTACAAAAGCATCAACAACGTCATCAGCGTAAGGACGATAACCTAAAATGTTCTGTCCTCTGAAAAGCATCTGTAATTTTGTGTTTTTGAAGCCGTCACGTAATTTTCTTAAACGATCCCACGGATCTTCCTTTAAGAAACGAAGTGAAGCATCAAATGTTGCGCCGCCCCAGCACTCAACTGCTGCGTAGCCGACTTTATCCATTTTATCAACGATTGGAAGCATTACTTCGGTAGGCATTCTCGTTGCAATCAAAGACTGATGTGCATCACGAAGAACCGTTTCCATAATTCCAACCGGCTTTTTAATCTGATCTGCCATTTTAATATCTCCTTATCAATTTAGAATACACCGAAAATAGCCATAAATGTACCTGCAACAACCGCAGTACCGATAACACCTGCTACGTTAGGACCCATAGCATGCATCAGTAAGAAGTTTGTGGGATCGGCTTCGGCGCCGACTTTCTGGGATACACGGGCTGCCATGGGAACCGCGGATACACCTGCGGAACCGATAAGCGGGTTAACCTTACCGTGAGTAGCCACGCACATAATCTTACCGAAAAGGACACCTGCGGCCGTACCGAATGCAAATGCAATCAAACCGAGCGCAACAATCTTAATTGTTGACCAGTTCAAGAATGCCTCGGCACTTGTGGTAGCGCCAACCGAAGTACCCAGTAAGATAACAACGATGTACATCAATGCATTTGAAGCTGTCTCTGTTAACTGTCTTACAACACCGGATTCCTTAAAGAGGTTACCAAGCATAAGCATACCTACTAAGGGAGCGGTTGTGGGAAGAATCATACATACTACAATCGTAACGATTATAGGGAACAAAATCTTCTCAAGTTTGGATACGGGACGTAACTGAGCCATTTTAATCTTACGTTCTTTTTCGGTAGTAAGAAGTTTCATAATCGGGGGCTGGATAATCGGTACAAGTGACATATACGAATAAGCAGCAACGGCGATAGGTCCCAATAAGTTTGTCTGTCCAAGCTTACCTGCAAGGAAGATGGATGTAGGGCCATCAGCACCACCGATGATTGAAATAGCAGCTGCAGCCTTGTCATTAGAGCCAAGAGCAATAGCGCCAAAATAAGCGGGCAAAATACCGAACTGAGCAGCGGCACCAAGCCAGAAGCTCTTCGGGTTAGCAATTAAGGGGCCAAAGTCTGTCATTGCACCAACACCCATGAAAATAAGTGAAGGAAGGATTGCCCACTCATCAAGTACATAGAAGTAATATAACAGTCCGCCTGCCGAGCCGTCTGCTCCGGGAGGTGCGATAATATCGGGATAGATATTAACAAGCAACATACCGAAAGCTATAGGCAGTAACAGTAAGGGTTCAAATTCCTTGGCAATTGCAAGCCATAAAAAGAAGCATGCAACCGCAATCATAAGGTAGTTACCCCAGGAAAGACTGAAAAATGCTGTCTGATGTACCAGGTTGTCTAAAGTATTTACAATATAAGACATTTTATTTCCTCCTGGAATTTAGAAAAATGCAAATTGCTGGGATTTACCTTAGTTTAAGGTAGCAAGTACTGCGCCTGCTTCAACGGAATCGCCTACAGCGCAATTGATGGAAGCTACTGTGCCATCTTCGGGAGCTACTACGGGGATTTCCATCTTCATAGCTTCGATAACAACTACAGCGTCGCCCTTCTTAACAGCGGCGCCAACCTTCTTTTCAATCTTAAATACTTTACCTGCTGCACCGGCCTCAACCTTCTTGGAGCCTGCTGCGCCTGTAGCCTTTGCTGCTGCGGGAGCTGCCTTGGGAGCTGCCTTGGGAGCTGCTGCGGGAGCTGCTGCTGCGCCGTTTTCCTCAACGCATACATCGTATGCTGTACCATTAACGGTAATTGTATAATTCTTCATTAGAATTTCCTCCTGTTTGCTTTCTTAATGCTTCTAACGACAAAACCATCAGCCGAACCGCCGTTTGCACTTTCATAGGCGCTGATAGCTGCCATAATTACTGCAACAAGTTCAGAATCATCGACCAATTCTTCCGAAGGCTCGCTCTCTGTTGCAGAGTTTTCAACAACTGTCTTCTTTTCGGGCTCTTTATTCAAAAACTTAAAGCCGGAAATAATAATACTGATAATGATAAGCATTAAGAATACTGTAAACATACCTAAAACGGTATTCAATGCCGCATCACCCATATGAGAGCCTGCTTCCTGCATCTTCTGTTTAAAGGAAGTCTTTGCCTCTACATTGCCCTCTGTAAATTTTGCGAAAATGTCATTTGTAAAGCTTAATGTTGCAGTACCGTTACATTTATTACCTGTAATGGGATATGTAACAACAATTTCTTTACCGACAATTTCATATGTGCCTTGTCCTACGCTTACAATGCCATCCATCTGCTTTATTGCCTGTACCGATGTTGTAAGCAGTCCTTCAAAAGTGCCGAAATCAGCCTCGGATGCAACACCATAAGTACTGCTCATAAGATATTCGTAGTAGTAAGCCATCTCCTGCTTATTGTACGTTGAAGTAATTTCGGAAACAATATCAGCATCTGTGCCGTATGCCATAGCAAGATCAAGGATCATCGATGAAAGACTTACGCACTGCTCTGCCTTTCCCTTTTCAAAATCGGAATATTCCCTCTCGCTTCCGCATGCGGTTAAAGATAACACGCAGGTAAGTGCACATAAAAATGTAAGTAATTTCTTCATATGTGTCTACCTTTCTAGATTGTGCCGTGCTTCTTAGCCGGACGATCTTCAAACTTTGTGTAAAGCATCTCAAACGCACCGATTACATACTTACGTGTATCAGCAGGTTCAACGATCTGATCGACATATCCTCTCTTTGCAGCGCTTACTACATTGTTCTGTAATGCTGCATATTCTTTTGCCTTCTCGTCAACAACTTCAGCAGCCTCTCCCGCATACATAATCTTTGCAGCGAGTTTAGCATCCATTGTACCGATTTCGGCGTTAGGCCATGCAATTGTCAAATCACAACCCAAAGCCTTGGAGTTCATGACCGTATATGCACTTCCGAATGCCTTGCCGATAATAACGTTAACCTTCGGAACGGTAGCATTTGCAAAAGCATATGCCAACTTAGCGGCTGCCTTAGCCATCTTCTTCTCAGCTTCAACAGTAGCCTTAAAGCCGGTAACATTTGTAAATGTTAATACGGGAATTTCAAAAGAATCACAGAAGTTAACGAAATTTGCTGCCTTCTCGGCACAGCCGGGGCAAAGCACACCGTCAAACTTTTTAGCGACCTTGCCGTCTTCACCGACAAGCTCGGTACGATTGGCAACAACACCAACGGTTGCACCATTTAAACGAATAAATCCGGTAACAACAGCCTGGGCATAATCAGCCTTAAGCTCTACAAAGTTGTTGTCATCCGCAATCTGGGAAATAAGAATAGCTGTATCGCCGGCGCAAGCCTCAATACCTTCGCATGCACGATTCAAGTCATCTGTAACATCCGCACACTCAGCTTCGGAATCGTTGTTCGAAGGTAACATGGATACAAGATTACGAATTTCGGAAAGAATATAACCTTCCTCACCGATACCATCGCATTCACCTGCTTCTGCCACAAACTTAGCTGAAGCGGTATCACACTTTGCAGTATAGTTACCGTCTAAGGTGTTGGGAGCGTTAACAAATAACTTAGCGTTCTTCTCCTCCATATAAGTAAAGTCAGCCATAGCATTTGCAATTGCAAGACCGCCGCCACAATTACCAAAAATAGCTGCAATCTGGGGAATAACGCCTGATGCGGCTGCCTGTTTGGCATAAATCGATGCCATAGCATCAAGTGCATCTGTTGCTTCCTCAAGTCTTAAGCCGGCAGAATCAAAGAGTCCGATAATCGGAGCTCCCATCTTAAGGGCTAAATCATAAAGGTTTGCAATTTTCTTGGCATGCATTTCGCCAACTGTCCCGTTTAAAACGGATGCATCCTGGCTGTACACATACACAAGCTTGCCGTCAACAAGTCCATAACCGGTGATAACACCGTCAGAAGGAGTTTCGGCCTGTTTCATGGTAAAATCAGTTGCACGAGCACATACAAGTGCACCGATTTCAACGAAACTGTTTTCATCAAGAAGAGATAAAATTCTGCTTCCTGCTTTTGAAGTAGTACTCATTCGGTTTAACCTCCATTTATGATAAATAAAAAAATATATCTAATAAGAATGAATCCATTTCAATCGAGTGAATGCCCACCCTATCGCTATTTTATCATTCAAAGCAAAGTATATCATATATATATTGATAATGTGAATAGGAAAATACACAAAATTTAGTGACTTCTTTGACATAAATTTGACAATGCCACCCCTATACCCTCCCCCAGGTCATCAAAAAGGGAAAGGTACGCCAGCAATAATGCAAACAATAGTAAATTTCTTCGAACAACGCTACCGCTCACTCCCTCGCGTAGCGTCCGACGCAGTGGGACGGTTCGAATGAATTTACTATTGCCTGCATTATTGATATACATTTTTTCTACTTTTTGATAGCATTTCGCCACACCCGAGCCCGTTAATTTCCCCGTGTGTGTAAATGTTACCATCGAAATGTAGAAAAATTCCGAAATGGAAATGTAGGAATTTAAGCATTTTCGATGGTTCTTTTTTTATAATAAAGTCATCTTACTTACGGAGGTACCCAGTATGCGAGGTGACATCAAAGACGCCA
>JAZLHV010000013.1:0-58798 GCA_045617045.1 Lachnospiraceae bacterium | reverse complement strand
ACTGTGTTTGGGTCGTATTTTTTTATAGTGTGTTCGCTTTCACACTTCTGAAATCCTCAGAATTATTCTCAAAGATTTTCAGGG
Organism: Lachnospiraceae bacterium; assembly: GCA_045617045.1. Classification (GTDB taxonomy): domain Bacteria; phylum Bacillota; class Clostridia; order Lachnospirales; family Lachnospiraceae; genus UBA1258. The sequence goes on along the minus strand of JAZLHV010000013.1, from coordinate 58,714 downwards.
TTGCATTGTTGTTTGATTGTCAAGGTTCTGTTTGCGTCTTAAAAAGTCGCAACAGTGATATACTATCACTCGTTTACGCTTTCGTCAAGACATTTTTTAACTTTATTTTTAATAAAAAAATCCACCGCTTTTTTCACGCGGTGGAATTAATTTATCACGATTAAAATCCTTTGTCAACGGCTTAAATCAAAGGTTTTTAAGTTTTTTTAACCTGTTCTACATAATGTATTTTATTAGTAAAAATAACTCAATATCTAGTCAGCATCTAAGCTACTGCCTATCATAATATTTCTTTCCTGCCGAAGGTAAAAAGTATGTCCTGATATATCCGTCGGTAGACAATATCACAAATTCATTTGTTGCTTCCAGGTAATATACCGTGTCGTTATCTTCTTTTTCTGTTTTGTGAAGTGCATCGGGGTTTGTGATAACTGCACTTGCGGCCCGCTCATAATCTTCTTTCGACTCGAAGCCCATTTCTATGCCATGCTTTTCATAGTGCTGAGTAAGAAGTGTATTGTTTCTGAACTTATATTGCGCTTCCTGATTATCACCGGTCTCTGTGCCATTACCGGAGCCTTCGGATACAGAAGCGGTATTATCGTCACCATTTGCACCCAAAAGATTACTTATTGTAGCGCTAAGCGTGGATGTTGCATCGTTCTTTCCGTTTTCAATAACGTTCGAAATCAGCTCATCCAGACCTGCAAGCGGATTGTTTGATTCACCGGAAGTAGCGTTTTCATCTTCGCCAAGTGGATGAAGAATAATTTCATTATTGTCTGTAAGCTGGAGTTCCATGTTACAGCCCGGAAGCTTAAACGAAAACAGCAGCGCCATACAAATCAGTGCCAGTTTTTTAATCATTTTTCTTTTCCTTTCTGAACGCCTTTCGATAAGCACGTAAGCTTAATCTGTTTGCCCCGCCTTCATAGGAATGATCTTTACGCTGAACGGGGTCGTCCTCCCATTTGCAAATGGGACATATCTCATATTTTCCAATTTCATTAAATTCATACTTGCCACATACCGGGCACTTTTTGCGATTGAAAATACTGATTTTGAACACCCCCCTTTATAAATGTAAAACAAAAATCACATAGCACTATTCTAAAGAAACAAAAAGAGTAGCCACTGGCTACTCTATCGAAACGGAGAAAGAGGGATTTGAACCCTCGCACCGGTTACCCGATCTACACCCTTAGCAGGGGCGCCTCTTCAGCCTCTTGAGTATTTCTCCAAAGCCTGAACTTCCCTTACCAATTTCTTGTTTGCAAAGTTCTCGTCTTTCGACGCAAAAATCATTATAGCTAAGGGAATGCGGTTTGTCAACCACATCCCTTATCAATTCTTAGGTGTTTTCCGCTATGGTTGCTTCAATTCTGCGTTTAACTTCAGCTGCAATCTCAATAGTGCTCATATCCTTGTATTCTTCATAATACATAGGCTCTAAATAAAATACTTTTACAGTTGTCTTTCGGACGGATTTTTCATCAAAAGGAACAAAGGAATCTATTAACGCACACGGAACAATGGGAGCCTTTGCCTTCACAGCGCTCTTAAAGCTTCCGGGCTTCATATTATTCATCTTATTTCCCATTCGACTTCGGGTTCCTTCGGCAAAAATAAGGAAATTTTCGCCCATCGTCACTCTATCAATCATTTCACCGATAACATTATACGACTGTCTTAAATCATGCCTGTCAATTGTAAGTGAATGAAGTGCACAGATAACCTGCTTTAATAACGGAATATTCTTTACTTCATGCTTTGCCACAAATGCAAACGGCCTCGGGCACGTTTCTATAAATACAAGCACATCAAATAATCCCTGATGATTGGGGAAAAGAACATATCCGTCCGTTATCGGCAAATTGTCAACACCGTGTGCCTCTATCGTAACACAACCTTTTTTATTAGCTCTCTTTACACAATGCTTCACGAAAGAATATGCTTTTTCTCTGTCCCAGTTATGTTTTCCCAGCCATGTCATTTTTATCAGATAATATGGTACCGCATATATTAATCTGATAACCATTAACGCCATTCTCATAGCATTACTCCCTTGAATACTGTTCTTTTGCATAATCGTATAGATTATGCCCCTCGCTGTCTATTACTACAATGACGGGGAAATCTTTTACTGTAAGTTCACGAATTGCCTCCGTCCCAAGATCTTCATAGGCAACGACTTTCGACGAAATGATTGCCTTTGACAATAAAGCACCGGCTCCGCCGACGGCTGCAAAATAAATTGCCTCGTTGGCAACAATTGCTTCTGAAACCTCCGCCGAACGGCGACCTTTTCCTATCATGCCTTTTAAACCGAGATTTAAAAGTTGCGGAGTGTACTTGTCCATTCTGCTCGCCGTTGTGGGACCGGCCGAACCGATAGGCCGACCTTCACGTGCAGGACTAGGACCCATGTAATATATTGTAGTTCCTTCTATATTAATAGGTAGCTGCTCATTATTTGAGAGCGCTTCATACATTCTTTTGTGCGCCGCATCGCGAGCCGTATATAAAACGCCGGTTAAAAAAACGTAATCGCCGACCTTCAAATCCTCTATATCCGAATCTTTTATCGGAAGTGTTATATGTTTTTCCATGACAAGGCCTCCTAGAGTGTACGGGTCACGTGTCGATTAACATGACAGCAAATATTAACCGCTACCGGCAACCCCGCAATATGTGTAGGATACGTCAAAACATTAACGGCAAATGCCGTAACCGTCCCGCCCAATCCGCCGGGACCGATACCGGTTTTATTTATGCGCTCCAAAAGTTCTGTTTCCATATCTTTAATATAAGGAATATCCGAATGCTCACCGACAGGTCTCAACAATGCTTTCTTGGCAAGCAAAGCACATTTTTCAAAAGTTCCGCCGATGCCGACACCGACAACCATGGGAGGGCAGGCATTCGGACCTGCATCTTTAACCGCAGTAAGTACTGCTGCCTTTACTCCTTCAATACCGTCTGCAGGCTTAAGCATAAACACACGGCTCATGTTCTCACTTCCGAATCCCTTTGGAGCCAATGTAACTGTAACCTTGTCACCCGGAACTATTTCATAGTGTATTACAGCAGGCGTATTATCTTTTGTGTTCTCTCGAACCAACGGATCCTTAACAACCGATTTTCTGAGAAATCCGTCTACATATCCTCTTCTGACGCCTTCATTAATTGCTTCTTCTATATTTCCCCCGACGAGGTGGACATCCTGACCGATTTTTGCAAAGACAACCGCCATACCGGTATCCTGACATATAGGAATCATATCCGATTCCGCAATGCTCAGATTTTCCTCAAGCTGGCATAAAATCCTTTTTCCAAGTGTAGATTCTTCTTTCTGCACAGACACGTCCAAGACGTTCTTCATGTCATCAGAAAGAAAATGATTGGCCTCAATACACATTGAGGCAATTGCATCCGTAATCTTTTGTACATCCAATTCGCGCATAATCGACTCCCGATATATGTAAATTTAAGAAACATTGTACCAAAAGTTTCGCAAAAGAAGAAGGTTTTCTTAAGAAACCATAAACCCTGTTTATCTTTTCTATTGTAAGTGATACATTCAAGATTGGGTACAGACAATACTTACAATTTGTTAAACAAAGGAGACCAAAATGAAACAAAAAGGAAAAATAGCTTTATCAGGCGCAATCTACGCTATACTGTATTCTTTTTTCTTATATAAAAATTTATCGGGAATAACATTTCCGTTTTTTACAGCCGCAACCATCGCTTTTGCTTTCTTTGTATTTAAGCAGCTTGACATCCCCGTAAAAAAAGACAGCTGCTTCTATGTTGCGACAACGCTGCTTCTGAGCATCTCACAGATACTTACGGATAACACATTTATCCATGTCATGAACATAATTTTGGTTTACGCATTACTGATCTGCCTGTTTGTTCATCACTTTTTTGACGACTCGCGATGGGACTTTCTTACTCACATCAGTCACCTTTTTGCGGGATTATTTGGTGCAATCGGTCAGTTTTTTGCTCCGTTTAAAGATTGGTCCGCTTACAGAAATGAAAAACGTGAAGGAAAAAGAAACCCGACATTTCCCATAAAGACTATTCTCATAACCATAGTTGCGGCAACACCTGTACTCTTTATTGTAACGGCAATGCTTGCCGACGCCGATGAAGTTTTCTGCAATCTTGTAGAGGATTTCTTTGATATCGATATAGAATTCGGAGAATGGTTTAAGGCCACACTTTTGGCAATTATTGTATTTTTGTTTATGTACGGTCTGATTTCCTTTTTGCAAAAAGAAAACAAACTTACATATGCGCCGCAAAACCGCCTCAATCACGTTATTGCCATAACCGCCGGTATTATGTTCGATACAGTATATGTAGTATTCTCGGTTATCCAGATTTTGTTTCTGTTTATGAGAAACTTCAAACTTCCCGCAGGCACCACATACGCAGAATATGCAAGAGAAGGATTTTTCCAGTTGCTGTTGGTATGCATCTTTAATCTTGCAATGGTCATTATCGGAACTACAAAGTTTGAAGAAAACCATGCACTCAAAATAATTCTTACAATAATGAGTGCCTGCACATATGTAATGGTTGCTTCAAGTGCATTCCGCATGATTTTATACATTAGGTACTATTATTTTACATTCTTAAGAATATTAGTATTATGGGCACTGTTTACAATCGCCGTTTTAATGGCCGGTGTCGTTGTCACTATATGGAGAACCGATTTCAACCTGTTTAAGTATTCTCTCGTAACCGCAACCATACTGTATTTGATTCTTTCCTTTTCACACGTTGATTTCTTCGTGGCAAAATGGAACCTTTCTGAAACGCAGTCACACTCGGATTTCTTTATAGCCGAAAATAACTTCAATGATTACGAACACCTGGCAGAACTTTCCTTCGATGCGGCACCGATTATTTTAAATGATGACAATATCGGGCGTTACATTAGCACATACTTTTACACAACTGCCAAAGACCAAAAAATAGGTGTGCGAAACTTCAACATTTCAAGATTCACAGCTTACAAATTAGCTAACAAATAACCACAAAGGCCATCTGAATCACATCAATGATTCCGATGGCCTTTATATATTATACTTATTGTTTCACTGACCTTACGTATAATTCTTATAAAATCTTTGTGGTCCACTCACCCGCATTCCAAACCTTTGTGGCAAGACCCTCATAAAATTCAGGCTCATGACACACCATTAATATGCTGCCCTTATATGCAATCAATGCGCGCTTAAGTTCTTCTTTTGCATCCGCATCAAGGTGATTTGTAGGCTCATCGAGCAAAAGAATATTGCTCTCCTTATTGATTAACTTGCATAAACGAACCTTTGCCTGCTCTCCGCCGCTTAAAACTTTCACCAAAGATTCGATGTGCTTGGTGGTTAAACCGCACTTGGCAAGTGCCGAGCGAACTTCATACTGAGTAAATCCCGGAAACTCTTTCCAAATCTCCTCAATACAGGTTGTCGATATATTCTGATCCATTTCCTGCTCAAAATAACCGATGCTTAAATAGTCACCCTGGGTAACTGTTCCGCAAAGTGGCGGAATAATACCTAAAATACTCTTTAGCAACGTAGTCTTTCCGATACCGTTAGCACCGGTAAGAACTATCTTCTCGCCACGCTCCATCGTAATATTGATGGGCTTGGATAACGCTGCATCATATCCGATAACCAGATCTTTTGCTTCAAAAATATATCTTCCCGGAGTTCTTGCCTCTTTAAAGTTAAACTCAGGCTTAGGTCTTTCTGCCGCAAGCTCAATAACATCCATTTTATCAAGTTTCTTTTGCCGCGACATAGCCATATTTCTGGTAGCTACGCGTGCTTTGTTACGCGCCACAAAATCTTTTAAATCGGCAATTTCTTTTTGCTGCCTGTTATAAGCTGCTTCAAGCTGCGATTTCTTCATCTCGTAAACTTCCATGAACTTATCGTAATCACCGACATATCTGTTAAGTTCACGATTTTCCATATGATATATCAGATTTACTACACTGTTTACGAATGGAATATCGTGGGATATGAGTATAAATGCATTCTCGTATTCATTCAAATATCTCTTAAGCCAATCTATATGTTCTTTATCCAGATAATTTGTAGGCTCATCGAGCAGCAAAATGTCCGGCTTTTCAAGTAACAGCTTGGCCATCAATACTTTTGTGCGCTGCCCTCCGCTTAACATGGTAACATCCTTTTCAAGTCCTATATCCATAAGACCTAAAGCTCTGGCAACTTCCTCAACCTTGGCATCAATCATATAGAAATCGTGCTGATCGAGCATTTCCTGAATAACACCGAGTTCTTCCATGTATGCATCAAGTGTCGTTTCATCGGCGTCACCCATTTTGTCGCATATCTCATTCATGCGCTCTTCCATTTCAAAAAGAAAATTAAACGCACTTTTTAAAACACTCTCAACCGTCATACCTTTTTCAAGAACCGTATGCTGATCAAGATACCCCACGCGAACGTTTTTGGCCCATTCAATCCTGCCTTCATCGGGCTGAAGCTTACCGGTTATGATATTCATAAAAGTTGACTTACCTTCGCCGTTAGCTCCGATAAGTCCAATATGTTCACCTTTTAACAGTCTGAACGAAACATTTTCAAATATTGCCCTGTCTCCGAATCCGTGTGTAAGATTCTCAACGGTTAAAATACTCATGCAACTACTCCTGTGTTTTCTTTTGACGGCAATTTAGCAAACAGTATCTTTAACAAAATAGGCGTCATAATTGATGATGTAATAATCAATAAAATGACAGCTGTAAAGTATACAGGGCTTAATAAGCCAACCGACAATCCTTTCTGGGAAACTATAAGAGCCACCTCTCCACGTGTCATCATACCGACCCCGATCTTTAAAGAATCGGCCCAGCTGAAACGGCATGCCCTGGCAACAAGACCGCAGCCTACTATCTTGCAGACGAGTCCGACAATTACAAATCCGATGGCAAAGAGCATAATTGAAAGATTAAAATCACTGATATCTGTCTTCAAACCAATACTTGCAAAGAAAATCGGTCCAAAAAGCATGTACGAATTAATATCCATTTTTTCGGCGATATACTCGGAATCACGAATATTGCAAAGAATGATTCCGGCAACGTACGCTCCCGTAATGTCTGCTATTCCGAAATACTTCTCCGCTACGTAAGCCATTGCAAGGCATAATGCCAGTCCCATAATCGGGATACGGCGTGTATGCGGATATCTTGAATCAATCCATTTGAAAATTTTGTAAATCACAAAACCGACAGCAATCGAGAACACAAAGAACATACCGGTACTGACAACAACCTTACCTGCACTTTGACTTGCATCCTTCAAACCGATTACCACGGTTAAGACAATAATACCGATTACATCATCGATAATTGCGGCGCTTAAAATTGTGGTACCGATTAAACCCTTTAACTTACCCATTTCTCGAAGTGCCTGAACTGTAATTGAAACGCTTGTTGCGGTAAGAATAACTCCGATAAACACTGCGGAATAAAATTCCGGTGTTCCGATTGCGCTAAATCCGTAGAAACACATATAAAGCAAGGTTCCGCCAACAAGCGGCACAAACACTCCCGCGCACGCAATAAGTGTTGCTTTAAAACCTGTCTTAATTAAGTCATGGAGGTTTGTCTCAAGGCCGGCACTGAACATCAAAAGAACAACGCCGATTTCTGCCATCTGACTCAGAAAATCACTTAGATTAACCAAACCCAAAATGCTGGGCCCTATTAAAAGACCTGCAAGAATCTCACCCACTACCTGAGGTGCCTTACACTTTCTTGCAAGTATACCGAATGCTTTTGCAAAAATAACAATAATTGCCAAATCCCTAAAAACTGAAAATGATTCCATTAATGCTCCATCTTGTGATACATTCACACATCAAAAAGTACGTTCACAAAAAAGCATTTTAGCATATTTCCATAGGTATGCAATTAACAAAATTACTAAATAAATTGCCAATTTACGCGGTTTTCAAGCTTTTTTATTTATTGGCCGGCTTTTTTTCATTAATCTTTTTATAGCGTTCTATCAAAGAATTGGCTTCTTCTTCATCAATAATTCGCTTTGTTTTAACTGCAAAATAATGACCGCCGTCCGTCTTTCTGATGCGCAGTTTAGTGCGTACATACCCATGCTCATCGCAATAAGAAAGCGCAAGGTAATACTTATTGCCCGGAGTAAAAAGCTTTGTGAGCTTCTTGCCGGTTTTACCGCACAAATAGCATCCGATATTCTTTATTTCACGATCGGCCATCATAGATTCCCGGCTTGAAAACGTTCTTGAAATGTATTTATCGTAATCTCCGAAATCCATGTGAATCTCGTGCTGCTTATCCTTAGGCGGCACAAAATTATCAAAAGAATAATGTCTGAGAGTGTTTTCTTTTTCAATAAGGCCAAATACTTTAGCAGTATAATATGCGTCGCTGAAAGCACGGTGAAAGGGAATATCCTTCTCTATACCGAGAGCGTCTACCGCGGCTTCCAAAGACTTACGCTCTCTTGGCTCATCAAATTCCATCGCGTAAAGCTTCTGCACATCGTAAAAAGAAACCGGGCCATCGCCGAACGGTTTGAAACCGTAATATACCATATTGCGCTGAAGCTCGGTTAAATCAAGCGGTCCCCACGAACAAAACATGTAGTCTTCACCGCACCAGTCAAGGAAATTCTTCATAACCTCGTCAAATGGTTGCTCATGCTTAAGCTCCTGCATTTTTATGTGCACAAGCTTACCCGTCATATAGTGCATCGTTGTATAAATCTGAGGCTTTACAAGCGCACTGAATTCATCGATCATAACCTTATTTTCATTAAGCTTAACCGCACCTATTTCAATTATTTCAAACGGAATTGCCGGGTTCGTACCCGGAACCGTGCTTGACTGATTCCATTCAAGGTCAAATACGATGTAATTCATACTATCCTGCACTCTCATACGATTGGATTCAGACATCCTTCGCACAACACAGTGGCTTCGGATGCCTCACAAAGCAACTTATGAAAATAAAAAGCATTTTCGTGTCAGTTCCTTTGTTTCTCTGCAAATTATTATGATATAATTGTAAAAACACGTGTGTCACTTGTCAATTAATTATTATCGAGGCTGCCATGCATTTTAAAAAACTCAAAACACTAACCGCAGTTTTTCTTACACTTACGCTTACAGCCGGGATGTTTCAAGGCTGCTCGGGCAATTCGGAAACAGGCAAAAAATACAATGAACTGATAACTATCGACGTATTTGATTCACTTGCCAACTATCAGGGAATTCAAGGCGGCTGGTTTGCCAAAGTTGTTGAAGACAAATTTAACATGCGCCTTAATATTATTGCCCCGAATGTATCCGGCGGTGGTTCAAATGTTTTTGACACAAGATGCGCCGCAGGAAATATCGGAGACTTAATTATCTGCTCAGGTGACGCCTCTACATTAAATTTACTTGTTAATTCCGGGCTCATTCTTGATATGTCTTCCTATCTTTCAGATAAGGAGATCATGCGGTTTAAGTCGGCAATTGAAAGCATTAACAGTTTGTACGGAGCTTCATCAATATATGCTATTCCTTCGGAAATCTGTACCGGGTCGGCTATTGAGCCGAGCGAAGTTCTGGAACCGACTTTCGGTCCTTACTTAAGATGGGACTACTACAAAGAACTCGGATACCCCCATATTTCAACGCTTGAAGATTTGCTACCGATACTTAAGGCCATGCAGGACAACCACCCCGTGACCGAATCCGGTGAAAAGGTATATGCTTTTTCTTTTTTCAATGATTGGGACGACAACATGGCTAACTGCGTTAAACAGCCCTGCTGCTTCTACGGCTTCGATGAAATCGGCTTTGTACTTGCTTCTGCGGATGGTAAAGATTTGCAAAACATCGCTGATTCCGATTCAATATACGTACGCGTATTACGCTTTTTCAACGAAGCCTACAGAATGGGGCTTGTTGACCCCGAATCATTAACCCAAAATCTCGATTCCGTGTCCAACAAAACCAAAGAAGGTGCGGTTTTATTTTCCCCCTGGCCGTGGCTTTCCCAATCGCTTTTCAATAACGAAGAGCGCATGAATAACGGTGTCGGCTTTATGATGGCACCGATTGATGATTTAAAGATATTTTCATACGGCAAAAGCATATACGGTAACCGCTCCGCAATTATCTGCGTAGGTTCAAATACAAAATACGCAGATCGGATTACGGATTTTATAAATTGGCTCTACTCCGATGAGGGAATATATTACAATAACGCTCAAGGCGCACTTGGTGCAGCCGGTCCCGAAGGTCTTACATGGGAAATGACCGCCGACGGTCCCGTACTTACCGAATTCGGTGAAAAATGTGTAATCGAAATGACTGCTGACATGCCCGAAGAATGGGGCGGTGGCAAATGGATTGATGGCGCCTCCGCACTTAACTACAAGCCTGTCACAAACAGCGAAATTGCAACCAACGGTTATACATATACATTTTCAGCCTGGGAATCCTATCTAAAAAAACGCGCCACTAAGCTTGATAAAGACTGGCAACACGTAATGGGTTCTTTTTCAACAATGGATTATCTTACCTCGAACAACCAACTGATAGTTGCTCCGGGGTGCCAATTTGTGGTATCGGATCACTCATCGGAAATAGACTATATACGTGTTCAGTGCAGTGAAACCGTGCGCAACTACTCCTGGAAGATGATTTTTGCCGACTCTGTTGAACAGTTTGACTCTTTGCTTGGGGAAATGCAGGATACATTATCATTGCTTGATTACGACAAAGTTTTACAACTTGATTTACGGTCTGCCACCGCGCAGGTTATTGCCCGCAAACAGGAGGCTGCCAAAACCGCCACTTACAGCTATTGATTTTGGAGAAAAATATGATTCCTATCTTAATTGCAGATGATGAAAAAAATATTCGCGAAGGCCTTCACTATATACTTGATTGGAATTCTCTGGGCTTTGAAATAGTTGCAGAAGCCGCTTCAGGTGACGAAGCTTTGCAAAAGATAAAAGAGTACAATCCGGGGCTGGTTCTTATGGATATCCGTATGCCCGGTCTGTTGGGTATCGACGTTATTTCCCGCGCAAAAGCCTCCGGCTTTACCGGACGTTTCATTATTATTTCCGGCTATTCAGACTTTGCCTATGCCAGGGAAGCCATTAAGCTCGGTGTCGAATCTTATATCACCAAGCCGATTGAAGAAGACGAGTTAAAGGCCACTGTTACAAAAATCTATACTTCCATCTCCAATGAATTATCCAACAAATCTTCATATGAAGATTATAGGGAAAAAGCAAGAAATACCATACTTAAAGACTTACTTCACAATGTACGTACAGGCAACGATACCATATACAAAGACTTAGGATTTAATGCAGACTGTTATCGGGTCGTTATTTACGAAAACTACAGTCCCAAAATCCAAAAAAACGAATACAAATTTTCGGATCTTTTGCGTGTTACCAACCAGGACAATAATTCGTATGATACAGTTATCGATAACGATCGTGAAGTTGTCATCCTCAAAGGACGTTTTTCACTGGACCGTTTTGACGATTTCGTTATGCACTACGAAGAAATCACTCCTCAGACCGGAAGCCCCCTTGACAGCATTTTTCTTGCTTACGGACGTATCGTCACAAGTGCCCGCGACATTTATTTGTCCTATGAAGACGTTTCTTCGTTAATAACGAGACGTTTCTTTTGCCTGCAGGGACAGCATACTTTAGGCCCCGATGAGCTTCCCGGGTTAGAGCAAACCGGTGGAGCACTCGATGAAGCGGTTATGTCTGACTACGCTAAGTCGCTTTCCAATTTTATCCAGTCATTTAACCGCAATAAGGTCGCCGAAACTCTGTTTTCACTTGAAAACTATCTGTTTTCTGTTTCCGCATCTACCGAAAAAATTAAACTTGCCTTGGCAGATATGTACCTTCAGATTAAAGAACGCATGAATATTACATATCCGGAAACGTCTATCCCGTTTCCTTCGAATTCGGATGTTATTATGCTTTTACAAAATAAGAACTATCTCTACGAAATAATCCAATATCTTAGCGAACAGTTTGAGATGATTATGAATGCAACAGGTAATTTTTCGCGAGATTCTCTCTTTGACGACATCCTGTTTTACATTAACCACAACTTTACATCTAACATCAAGCTTGAATCAATTGCGCCTCTTTTTGGCTACAACAGTGCATATCTCGGAAAGATTTTTTCAAAAAATGTTGGCGAAAACTTTAATTCGTATGTTGACCACGTGCGTATCAATCAGTCCAAAAAGCTTTTGCGCGAAAACAACCTGAAAGTTTATGAAATAGCTGAGGCCGTCGGCTATCGAAACGTAGATTATTTCCACAAAAAATTCAAAAAATATGAGGGAATGAGCCCTGCAGAATACAGAAAGAGTCAAGGTCTTACAGATATAGGCTAAGTCATGAGCAAGCAAAAAATGTTGTTTTCTTCTTCCAAAATTCAAAGCAAATTTCTGGTCGTTTATATGGCCGCTTTGATACTGCCTATTTCGGTAATAGGCCTTCTTTTGCTGCTTGGCGAAACCGCAATGATGCGCCAATACAACCAGGATCTTCTTGACTCGGATTCCCAACGTGTGCGTGCAATTCTTTTTGAACTTACCAACCAGGCTTACTATATTTCCGAAGATATTTGCGATGATGAAAATATCAGAAACCTTATTTCCGGAGATTACGAATCCCAGGACGATTTCCGAAAAGATGCTTTCAACATTTCAATTTTCAACTCAACTATGGAGCGAAGTTCTCAGATAGAAAGCATCGTCATTTATTCCAATCACCCTAATCTTGCACCCGGAAATCACTTTGAACCCGTTACCGAAGAAATTGCTTCTTCACAGTGGTATTCACGTGCTCTTAACCAGTCTTCCGTTTTTTGGACTATCATTAACCACGAAGACGCTTTCGGAAATACATATTCCTATTTGTCTTTAGTGCGTCGCATCCCGATTATTGCCTCTGACCGCGAAGCTGTCGTTGTTATTAAACTTTCCGACAACTATTTGAAATCGCGTATTTCGACATCCGAATATCATACGATTCTTTCACTGGATAAAGGTAACGTTTTCTTTAGCGATGACAGATCTCTATACAATAATGCCCCGCCTTACTTTATAGATTACAGCGACCCCTTTTACTCATATATGGGACTCGTGAAGATAAATGACACAAAGTATCTTTCGTCAATTTCATGTTTCTCGCTTTACCATGCAAATTCTACGGTATATTTGTGTACGTTTTCGTTGGATTCTGCGCAGAATATTTCGAACCTTGCTTTTTTCTATCTTGCGATTCTCTCTGTTGCAATCATCTTGCCTGCAACTTTGATGTTTCTGTTTATCAAACACTTTTCAAAACGTGTTGAAATACTTCGTACACGTATGCACAAGGCAAGCCTGGAAGACTATACGATTCCGCTCGCACCGATTAACAGGCAGGATGAACTTGACGATGTTTATAAAGATTTGGATATACTCATAAAAAACATCAGAGAAAAAGAAGCACTCATTTATCAGAGTGAATTAAATGCCAAGGAATTGCGAAACGAACAGCAGCAGATTGAATACAAGATGCTTGCCAGCCAGATAAATCCCCACTTTTTATATAATACCCTCGAAACCATTCGCATGAAAGCCATTACCGCCGGCAACAGAGACGTTGCCGATGCCGTTAAGATGCTGGGTAAATCAATGCGCTACGTTCTCGAAAACACGGCTACGTCCTCTACTTCTCTGCAAAACGAACTTGATTATGTTGTCACTTATTTAAATATTCAACGATTACGCTTCGAAGACCGTGTTAACTATACGCTTGATATTTCCGAAGACGTACATCCTGAAAGCATTAGTGTTCTTTCTCTTCTTTTGCAGCCTATTGTTGAAAATTCCATTTTGCATGGTTTGGAGCGAATTACCGAAAACGGTCAGATTCATATCAGTGTTATGCTTGAATCACCTGAAATATTAAAGATCACCGTTTCAGACAACGGCCATGGTCTGTCACCCGAAGAGCTTGCTTCCTTGCGCGATAAACTGTCAACTCCCGGGCTTAAGCTTCAGACAAGTATCGGACTGTACAATATACATGAACGCATCCGTCTGTACTACGGCTCCGATTTCGGTGTCACGATAGACAGCATTGTAAATGAGGGAACTTCTGTTATTGTCAGAATTCCACGTATTACACTTTGACAGTAGCATAGTGCGCTCCGGATTTCACAAGTGAAACGGAGATTAATATAAGCCTGCTTAACTCGTCTTTTATAGGAGACGTATCTCTGGCTCCTTAGCCAAATCCTAAAGATACGTTACAATTTACATGATACACGAAAATATCCAACTTAAACCCGTTATGGAAGGTACTGCTCCATATGTTGAAACTTTTCTTTTCTCCCCTTCATCGGAAATCTTTCTTACCAAGCGTCCTCTGATATTGATTTGCCCCGGCGGTGGCTACGAATATCTTTCGGCTCGCGAAGGAGAATCAATTGCTTTAACCTTTAATTCCTTCGGTTACCATTGTGCAATAATTCATTACACACCTTTCCCTGCCACATATCCGACATCATTGCTTGAAGTTGCCGCTGCCGTTAAATTGTTTAAGGACAATGCCGATTCCTACGGGATAGATGCCGATAAAATCATTTTATGGGGTGCTTCCGCCGGTGGTCATCTTGTTGCTTCATTTGCAACCGGCTACTTTAGGGATGAAGTTACTTCCTACTTCAATGTTTCAAGCGATTACCTTAAGCCCGCAGGCTTAATGCTTGCGTACCCCGTAATCACATCGGGGGAATATGCACACAGAGGATCTTTTGACCACCTTTTGGGCGACTTAAAAGATGATGCGAAAATGCTTGAATATACTTCCATCGAAAATCGTGTAAATGAAAAAATGCCCCCTTCCTTTGTGTGGCATACTTTCACAGACAAATCGGTTCCCGTGCAAAACTCATTTCTTTTGGCAGAGGCTATGCGTAAAGCAGATGTTCCGCTTGAGCTTCACATTTTCCCTACCGGCGGTCACGGTCTGGCTTTGGCTAACGATATTACTCTTTCGCCCTGGAAAAAGGAAATCGATGAAGGTTCGCAACAATGGGTGGCACTTGCCAAAAACTGGCTTTCAAGACTGCTTGGTCCATTAATTCAGTAATTTACATTAAGTCAAACAAAACCCTTTCGCACAACGCGAAAGGGTTTCTTTTACCGAACATATTAATCAAGATGGAAAACTTTCTTTAAATCAACAGATACTGGGCTGTTATCCGGATTTGTCTCCATGATGGGCGCCATGAAATCCCACCACTTACGATTAATAGGTGTATCTGCGCTTTTCGCCCAAAGTTCTTCGTCTTCAATTTCAATTACTCCGAAAAGAGTAAGCGTTTCCTTGTCAAGGAAAATGGTATAATTCTTACCGCCGTGCTCGTGGATCATATCCTGCATCTCGGGCCACAGTTCGTTGTGACGCTTCTCGTATTCAGCTTCCATTCCGGGGTAAAGCTTCATTTTAAATCCTTTAATCATAGTAAAAACAACCTCCCTTATATAGTTTGAATTACTGTGTCAAAAGGAGCAATCGTAAATGTCTTGACTCCTTTTTCCGTATTAACGGATGCCTCTTGCAAAACATCGGAATTATTAATTACAACCAAAGTGCTGCTGCCCGGATAATATGCACATTCGCAAAGGTAGTTATCGGTAATATACTTAGGATTTTTGTCGCCTGCTATCTTTAAGATAAGCTCCAACAACATTCTGGTGTCTTCGTCATTGTTCACGAAATCACTCATATAAATTCCATAGCCTTTACCGAAAGCATTCTTGGTAATAACCGGCTTGCCATCTTCGGCTTTTAATACCTTTGTAGTCTCACGACTTACAAATACCTGTTTCTTTGCCTTTAACTGTACATCCCCGGCAACATTAACCCAATCTTCTTTTTCAACATCGAACGAGAAATGACCATGACATACTCTGTCACCTAAATCCTTATCAACACCGAAGATTGGCTCGAGTCTGAAGAATGTATCATAACCGGCAACAGCTGTGGGCTCGTTTACACCTAATAATATACCGCCGTCATATACCCACTTTGAAACAGTTGCCAAAACGTCCTCGTCTTTCCAAGCGTCACCGCCACTCCATGCGGTACCTGCACGACCTGCATTGATTACAAGATCTACATCTTTAAGTGCACCGGTTTTTATATCATCAAAGTTTATGAACTTAACCGAAACAGGTAAACCCGACAATGACTCATTGATGTGAATCAACTGATGCATATATGTTTCGTGGAAATGTCCGGAAAGTGTCCATGAACGAAGCGATCCCCAATATGTAAGAACGGCAACCTTTACAGGTATTTCATAAGGAGCTCCTGCTTCATGTAAATCCTTAATGGTACGGAATTCATCTGAAATCTTCTCTATGTAATCCACGAAATCCGGAAAATCTTCAACTAAATGAAGATAGCCGCCCAAACCGATTCTATCTATCTTTGTGCGCAACAGTGCACGGCGAATATGAATCCAGAACTTTTTAGCATCAAGTGTAGGATCTCCGCCGGGCGCAAACGTAGGTAACCCACCAAGTCCTACAGGGAACAAATACGGGTGAAGTCGTAATTCATGCGTCTTTACCGGAACGCCTCCGTTCAAGCGTACTTCAAAACCCGAAAATACACATTTGATTAATCCGTCAAAGCCGAATTCCTCAAATTTGCCGTTATAGGGCTCAACTCCTACCCATGAATCATCATAGAAAACATAAGCCTTCTTACCGTATTCGTGTACTATATCAATTAACTCTTTACCATAAGATATTACAAACTTATTGATAAATGCCATCCAGTCTTTCTTTCTGTCAGTACCGGGCATATGTGTTACATGAAGTTTTCCTCCGTTAATAAAATCTTCGGCTTTCATTCTGTAACCGTATTCTTTTTCAAACTGCTTTAAGGCAGCAGTACTTACAGTAAAATCATATGAAGCCCAATCGGAATATAAATTACGATTACGCTCTGAACTTCCCCAAATCCACACAAAGTTATAGAACATTGATGTGAATCTTACTACATTTGTAGTCGGGTGTGTCTCACACCAGTTCTTCATCCACGCAGTCAGATACTCTCTTGTCTCAGGGTACATGGGATCAATCTGCATAAGATGTTCTTTTGTCCAATTATTGGTGGTGTGATTGTACATCGAAATTTCTTCCCATATACGATAAGCGATAAAGCTTACGGTATAAGAATGAAAAGGCACAATATTGTTGATGATAACGCTTTCTGACTTGGAATCATATGACCAGTTTGCGGCATCCACAAGTTTACCGGTAGTACGATCATATACTTCCCAGTACTCAAGTGATTCGCTACTGTCATTAATCTTAAACTGATCCTTAAAGAAATCCTTCATAAGATTGACTTTAAGTGTTGAATCCGAAGCAATAATCGGTGAAGTCATTAAGAATGTCTGCTGCAGTTTATCTGTATTTTTCTTGGCCCACTCATTGTGATCGCGAATAATACAGATTGTAGAGTAGATATCATAACCTGCATTCAAGATATCATCAGACAATACAGTACCATCACTGTCTCTGATAACGTCTGCCCCCCATCTTTTTGCAAGTTCTAAGGTTAATGCTTCATAACCTGCTTCACCCGGTAAGGTGAAGCCCCCTGATCTTTTACTCACAGTTATTTCCTCCTGATTATTTCTTCAAGACGATCCATCTTTAATGTATATGGCTCATCCTTTGTTTCTTCTTCTTGCTTGGGAAGCTTTAAGAGTTCCCTGTCAATCTCCCACTTCGGAGTATCGTCGCGCAATGTCGCCCCCAATAATCGATACTCTTCACGTGAATCGGTTGTCGCAACGCGTTTAATCTCGCTTGCTATGCATCCTGCCATTAAGTACGCACCGTAATCGTTTGTATGTGACAAATCTCCGGGATAATAGTACTTACGGCTTTCATCAAGTCCCTCGGACATCACAAGATCTTTACTGAATTTGTGAAGATCAAGAACCGGAACATCGAACTCTTTGCCTATTTTAATGCATTCGTTTGCATACTTTTCAAGAAGATCGTTGTACTCGGCTCCGTTATCCTTCCATGTGTTACGGCTAAGCGACGTAACAATTACAGGATAAGCCCCGATAGCCCGTATTTCCCCGATATATCTTACTATGTTGGCTCTGTAACCGGTGTCTTCTTTAAGGTGTTCAAGCTTCTGATCGTTATGGCCGAACTGCATAAAGAAATAATCGCCTGCCTTAATATTCTCGGATATTATTGAATAATGTCCTTCCTCACGGAACGACTCGGTAGTCAATCCAGAATGTGCATGATTGGATACCGACACGGTTGCATTCAAATACGCTGACAGCATCTGTCCCCATCCCGAGTAAGATGTTCCCGGGGAATACGGATAGTTTGCAGGTTGATCGGTAACCGTTGAATCACCGGCAATATATATTGTAGGTACATGCGCCTTCTTAATAGAGACGCTTAGTACTTTCAAACCACTTCCAATCCACGCAACATCCAAAGATGTATCTTTGTAAACGGTTCCCTCATGCTCGGGAATTACATCACATACATTTACCACGAAAGTAAAGCTTCTTTTGCCCGAAAAAGAGCCCAAATAGTAAAGACGTCTTCTCTCCAAATAAATTATCGCTTCATTTCCGTCATTTTCAGCTGTAATCGTAACTTCGAAATTGCCCTCGTGCTCAACGTCTGCCTTGAACATCGTGGGAATCGGCCTGTTACATTTGACATCCTGCTTAATAAAGCCCGAATTAATTGCCGGAATTTGCAACATTGGCTGCTCTGCCGTATTCACATCTGTCACAAATCCGTAACCGTTTGGGGAAGTATAAAGAAGATTGGAAGGAACGAATGTTACATTCGCTCCCTCCACCTTAATGTCTTTGATAAAAGAGTAAACAGATTCGCTCATTATAATGCTCCGTCCTTCTCTATCTTTGAAGAAATCAAAAGCTTACTGAAGAATGCAAGTGCAAGACCCTGTCCCCAGCCCTGAATCCAATCTCGGGAAATATTACGATATCCGTCCAAATCGTTCATAACCGCTGTCCCGGCCGAAACATTCATAACCTTACCATCTTCGCTTACATTTGCAAGAAGTCCTTTAATAGACTTGTTGATATATTTTGAGTGAAGCGGATTTCCGCGATTAAGCATTGCTGCGGCGATACCTGCCGATGCGGAAATTTCTTCGTAGGATTCGGGATCATTTAATACTGTTCTCCATAAA
The DNA here is from genome assembly GCA_045617045.1 of Lachnospiraceae bacterium. Taxonomy (GTDB): domain Bacteria; phylum Bacillota; class Clostridia; order Lachnospirales; family Lachnospiraceae; genus UBA1258. Next base: position 39,362 of record JAZLHV010000013.1, on the reverse strand, counting down.
CCATCTTCGGTCTGAACAGTCTTAAGTGCTGCAAGCTGTTCGTTAAGCGAACCGGCAACATCCATAAACTTAGGATACAAATAAGCCTTCGGAAGAATCTCGCCAACCTTTGACATTGTAAATGCTGCCCATGCATTCGCACGAGCCCAGTAGATACCTGACATATGATCCTTTGTAATATTGTTGTAGCCGTGATAATAGAAACCGCTTGAAGGATTCTGCAAATACTTAATGTGCCAATACCACTGATTAAGCGCATCATTAATCATCTCTTCATCCTTGTTCATAACACCTACACGCAAAAGAAGGAATGCAGCCATAAACAATGTATCTGCCCAAGCCTGTTCGGGGAAATCGTTATTGGCGGAAACTGTATGCTGCAATACATTATCTGCAAATCGTAATGCATCTTTCTGAATATAATTTATCTTGGACATCAATATGTCATAATACTTCTTGTCCTGAGTCTTCTGATAAATAGTAACAAGACAATGCCCCATTGCACATGCATTTACTGTCCAAATACGGGGAAGACCCAGCGAAATGAGTTCATCCACGCGATCTTTTAACATATCAAAATATTCTTCTTTACCGGTATTCTCATAAGCTTCTGCAATACCGTAATATGCCACACCGCAAGGCCAGTCCCAGGTTAAATCCATATTCATTGTTTTCTTAACAATCTTGTCAATAATTTCCTCGATCTGCTTCTCGTCATAACTAAGCTGTAACATAAATTAACCTCCATTGTTTAATACTGTTAATAAGCACACAACTACACAATTTAACTTATAGCTAAATACATATTATCATATACTTATTAATAGCATTAAAGAAATATCCGCATTTGTTAAAATTTGGCTCCCAAAGTCTCCTTCGGGAGCCAAACCAAATTAGCATTTTAACAATTAGCCAACATTGCCATCATCAAAAGCTTTTGACTTCTCATCAATGATTGCCTGATAACCTGCTGCAAGATATTCAGCACTTGCTGCTGCATAGTTTGCTTCGAAATCTGCGGTTGAACCCATAACAATCTTATCACGAAGTTCTGCGTACTTAGCATATAAGGTGTTCTTATATTCGTCGGATGCTGCAATCGATACAGTAAATCTGGCATCAATAGCAACCATACCTGCATTGTAGCAAGCTACCTGACCCTCATAGTTAGCCTTGATATCCTTAGCAAAACGATCGGAATCCTTGTAACCTAAAGGTGTAATTGCTGCAAGGTCCTTATCAACATCACCCTTAACCATGTTAGCGGTTACTAAGCACCACATATCAACGTTGTTGTTGTGAGACTGCTGCTCTGCAAGACCGGACTGATCTGCAACGATAACAGGCTCGCCATCAACATAGTTGAAGTTCTTGCCTTCGAAACCATACTGAAGTGTGAACAGAACATCGGGCTGACTCATCCACTCAAGATACATAGCAAAAGCCTTCATCTCATCGTTTGAAGCCTGGCTTGAGAAACCAATGTACTGACCAAAAATACCGTTAGGACGGAATGCTGTATTGGAGCCACAGTTAAAGGTCTTGGGACCGGGATTAACTCTAATGGCAAGCTTACCATCCGGATTAGCATCATAGAACTGATTTAACACATCTACGTTGTTTGTAGCGTAGCAGCTGTAGGAAATTGTCTTGCCGCTTACGAAATCAGAAATAGCATAATCTGCTGTTCTGGTGTTGTATTCAGGATCGATGAATCCCAAATTGTAAAGTTCGTTCTGTCTCTTTAAGAAGCCCTTCTGAGCATCTGTTGAAAGCGCGGGGATATCATAATCACCGGTAGTAGCTGCAAGCTTAGCATCCTGAGGATATGTTCTGTATGCATAGTTCTGGTCTACGCCGTTACCCTCAACCTTTGTGCCGCCAAGAAGATGAGCGCCGCCTAAGCCGAGTTCTTTAATCTTGGTTAACATCTTGGTTTCTTCTTCGGGATCTGCAGGATACTCTGTATATCCGGCTGCCTCAACCCAGTCAAGACGATAGAATGTAACGTACTGATAGTTTGTGTTACCGTAAGGTCTTGTACCGATTAATAAAACGTTCTCGCCATTAATCTTGGTGTACTGATCAAGACCGTTATCAACCATTGCCTGCCAATATGTGGGAGCAATTTCCTTGAACCAGTCTGCGTTGTACTCACGAAGGTAACCCTCTGAATTATAGAGTGTTAAATCGGGATAGTCGTACTCGAAGCAAACTGTAGGAAGCTTCTGGTCTGCTGCCATCAATGCATAAAGTTCGTTTTCCTGACCACGTGCAAGTGTAACGAATTCAACATCGATGTTGTACTTAGCGCCAAAGTTCTCCTGAACCCACTTGGTCCAGTAGTTGTTGCCTGCATCTGCAGCACCGTTAGGTGTAGCACGCTGGTAAACGGGAATTGTTAACTTAACTGTGTCTTTGAAAGCTTCGAAACCTTCAATACCGGTAACCTTGGCACCGGTAGCCTTGGGTGCTTTTAAGTTGCCGCTACCGCTCTCGCCGCATGCTGCAAGGCTGAAAAGCATGATACCTGCAAGAACAAGTGCAAGTACCTTTTGAAGAGTACTCTTCTTCATAATATATTCCTCCTTAAATGTATATAGTTTTTACCCGGCCCATCCGGGATAACTATCGCTTAACCCTTTACAGCGCCTACCATAGCGCCTTTAACGAAATACTTCTGTAAGAACGGATAAACTATGATTATCGGAATCGTAACAAACATAATACATGCTGCCTGTAAAACTTCGGGCGTCATTGTATTTGTGACACCGCCGGTATCTCCGAGTGATGTGGCGATTGAAGCCTCAGCACCCTGTACCAAAAGATACAGCTTGTACTGGATTATCCTCTTACTGTCCGAACGAATGTAGTACATATTGTCTGCGTATGCATTCCATCTTCCGACCGCATAGAACAACGAAAGCGTTGCGATTATCGGTTTGCTGAGCGGAATAACAATTTTCCCAAGTATCTGGAAATTGGAAGCACCATCCAGGAAAGCCGACTCCTCAAGTGAATCGGGAATTGAGCTCTGGAAAAACGTCTTCATGACCAGCATGTTATACGATGAATAAATCAAGGGAAGTATCAATACCCACATCGTATCCAAAAGATTTAACTTACTAACCAGCAAATATGAAGGAATCAAGCCGGCCGAGAAGTACATAGGTATCATCAGCAATACGGTAATTCCACGTCTACCCTTTAATCTTTTCTTGGATAACGGATATGCGGCACATGTACACACCAGCATTCCCAATAAGGTAAATATTACTGTCAAAAGAACGCTGTACCACATTGAGTGAAGCATTGCGCCATCTTTAAATACCTTGGTGTATGCTTCCAGTGTAAATTCCTTGGGCCACAGGAAAACTTCTTTTTCCATAACGGCACCGCTGCTGGAAATGGACTTAACCAATACATGCCAGAACGGAATTACACACGTTGCGCTCAAAATAATTAACACGAACGCTATCACAAAATCACTTACATGAACCTTGCTGATTGCACGGCTACCATCGGAAATGGTATCTTCATCATTACGTCTCATAATCCACCTCCTACAGTAAACCGTCTTCGCCAAGTGCTTTGGCGATACGATCTGATAATAAAACAAGAACAAGCCCAACCAGGGATTGGAACAAGCCTACCGCGGTACCCATTGAAAATTTTCCGCTTCCAAGACCCTTTTCGTATATATAAACTGCAAGCTGATATTCAAAATCTCGAACCTGTGTGTTATCAAAAGCCGTAAGTCTTTCGAGGTTTGAACCCATAACACGTCCGAGGTTCATAATCAACAATGTAACGATTGTGCTACGAATACCCGGCAGGGTTATATGCCACATCTTCTGCCACTTGTTGGCACCATCAATGATAGCTGCCTCGTAAAGTTCTCCGTTAATACTGGTAATGGCAGCAAGATAAAGAATCGTGCCCCAGCCCATGCCTTGCCATACACCGACCACCAAATAGGTTGCTGCCCAATGGTACTTCTCAGTCAGGAACGGAATACCCTGTTGGATCCATCCCCACTTCATCATTGCCATGTTTACAAGACCGGTAGAAGGTCTGAACATTGTATAGGCAACCGAACCGATAATAGCCCATGACAAAAAGTGCGGAAGATAAAGTATCGTTTGAGTTACTTTTTTGAATCGAAGGAGCTTCAATTCATTAAGCATCAAAGCAAGAATAATCGGCATCGGAAATCCGACTGCCAAATCCAATAGGTTAAATACTATTGAATTTCTTAAAGCTCTGCCGAAAGATTCATCGGCAAATATCTTTTTAAATGTTCCAAGTCCCACCCATTGGCTACCTGCATATCCTTTCGCAGGCTTGTAGTCCATAAATGCCATTCTGAGACCGGGGTATGCTGCATAGTTAAATATGATTACCATGGCAATGGGGAAAAGAAGAAGCAGATACAACTGCCAATCCCGCTTAAACGCTTTTCTCCATGAAATATTTGTCTTAACTACTTCGCGATTTTCTTTCAAAACTGACTTCTTCATATTGCACCTCGCAGAAATCTCATAGGACCTCCTATGAAACCGATTTCATCCCCTTGCTTTCATAGTATATTGAAATGCCGTAATATTCTTCTTGATTTTACGTTATAAATGAGCGTTTTCAACCATTTATCCGTTTTTCGCTTTCTTTTCTGTATACATTTTGTACATATGCATACAAATTTACTACTTGTATATATACATTCTTTATATTACTATTATCTAAAAGAAGGCATATTGCGTCTTTTTTAAATCAGATACTATAACAATCTTGTAACTTAACATTTATTGGATGGTTAAAAATAGGTACTTATGGCACGTTCAAAAGCAACAATAACCGAATATCGTAATTACTATTTGCCCCCGGATTTCCCATGCACGCTTCTTTCCGGAGATTACTGGCGCATTTCTGACATTCCGTCCGGTCGACTGCATTTTCACAACTGCTTCGAAATCGGGATATGTCATTCGGACAGCGGTACTCTTGAAATCACGGGGCGCAAGTATTCTTTTAAAGAAGGTGACATCACCTGCATTTCCAAGAATATCCCTCACACAACATATTCAGACTCGGGAACATCCAGCCACTGGTCTTACATTTTTATGGATCCCGCCGCACTTTTTAAGAATTTTCTTCCCTCCGGCATTATGTCCTTCGACCTTTCTGCCATACCAAGCGAGTCTTCGATTCATGTTTTTTCAAAAGAAGACTATCCCGAGCTGCATAATCTCGTCCTTTCTGTAATCAGAGAACTCGAGGAAAAGAGGCCCGGCTACAGATACGTTGTTACGGGACTGCTCTTATCTTTATATTTTATGATATGGCGTCTCCAAGTCGAAAAACGACCGCATAACGATTCACACATCATAGAAACCCCCAACGAATATTCGCTTGTGCTACAGCCCGCTTTGAATTATATTGACGAAAAGTACATGGAATCTTTTGAAATCGAATTCCTGGCTGACTTGTGCCACTTAAGTCCTACACACTTCAGACGCCTGTTTCATTCGGTTATAAATCAAAGTCCGCTTGAGTTTCTAAATTCAACCCGCATATATAAAGCCTGTGAATTGTTACGCAGTACCGAAGATTCAATTCTTTCCGTTTCAGAACAGGTAGGCTTTAGGACAATTTCCTGCTTTAACAGATGCTTTGCCAAAATAATGCAGATGACTCCCAGGGAATACAGATTGCAAATGCTTAAGAAGAAATCGCTTGATGAACGGCAAATCATTTTGGAATTCACGGGATGGACTAAGCCTGAAGTATTTTAACGAAAAAGAAAAAAGGCGCATGCTTTACGCATGCGCCTTTACGCTCCCAGCCGGAATCGAACCAGCAACAGACCCTTAGGAGGGGCCCGTTATATCCATTTAACTATGAGAGCTCATTATACAAAAAGCCCTGCAACCAGATTACGCCTTTGAAGCGTCGTCCGACCATAGGTTCTCCATATAAATCCTTTTCATTAATGCACAGATCAAACAGTATTTCATTACACAGAATCTGCATATGATAGACCTTTTCGTTAGTGTAAGTATTCGTCGTCTCCATAAGATTAACTATTTCACCGAGAATCGAATACTGATCACACTCTACACCAAAAGGCATAAACGATGTATCAACCAACGAATAGACATCATTGTCCTTAAGCTTAGCTGAAATAGAGGAGTATATATCCAAATCATTAAGCGTCAAATCTTCAAGTGCGCTTTCGCTGCCCTTTCTTGCCGCTCCTATCAGATCATTGCGTTTTTTGTTACTGTTCTTCGATTTCTTTTTCTCAACATAGGATTTCTGAATAGGCATCATTATAGTGCCATCATCCGACAATGCCGATAAAATTAAAACTGCATTATCCATATCATTAAGCCCCAATACGTTTGACTTAATGTAATCCATTCTGTTCTGAAGATAGTATATTATTGAAATTCCTACTTTATTGTCCTCACACACGCCTGCAAAGGAAAGCTTGTCCGCATGCTGAACAATCGCCGAGTGTTCTTTGCTGCTTACAGTATAACTCATAAGGTATGGGTATGAAAAGTCCATTTCAAACTCATCGTTCTCATTATACTCACCGCACACGCACAAACCGATGTTTTGCCCAAAATCTTTGCGGAATTCTGCAACGACCCTTTCATTGTTTGTAGTAACAACGCGCGAATCCGTAGGCTCATCCGTGACAAGCTTTACAAGTTCACGCATTTGCTTACGGGTATTTATTTCTGAAAAACCTATTGCACGCAAAAACCTATGCAAAATAATGCCTCCATATATGCCTTAGGGAACAAGAACTTTCTTGCCACCCATGTAAGGCTGTAATACTTCAGGGATAGTAATAGAACCGTCTGCCTGTAAGTGATTCTCCAAAAATGCGATAAGCATTCTGGGAGGAGCTACTACTGTATTGTTTAATGTATGAGCAAGATAGTTGCCATCTTTTCCCTTTACACGAATCTTTAATCTTCTAGCCTGAGCATCGCCGAGGTTCGAGCATGAACCAACCTCGAAATACTTCTGTTGTCTGGGTGACCATGCTTCAACGTCAACAGACTTAACCTTCAAATCGGCCAGATCACCTGAACAGCACTCAAGAGTACGTACCGGAATATCCATAGAACGGAATAAATCAACAGTGTTCTGCCATAATTTATCAAACCACATAGGAGATTCTTCAGGTTTACAAACTACAATCATTTCCTGCTTCTCGAACTGATGAATTCTGTATACGCCACGCTCCTCTATACCATGAGCGCCTTTTTCTTTTCTGAAGCAAGGTGAATAGCTTGTTAATGTCTTGGGAAGCTCTTCCTCGGGAACAATTGTATCAATAAACTTACCAATCATAGAATGTTCGCTTGTACCGATTAAGTATAAATCTTCACCCTCAATCTTGTACATCATAGCATCCATCTCGGCAAAGCTCATAACACCCGTAACAACGTTTGAACGAATCATGAAAGGCGGAATACAATATGTAAATCCGCGATCAATCATGAAATCACGTGCGTATGAAATAACGGCTGAATGAAGTCTTGCGATATCGCCCATAAGATAATAGAAACCGTTACCTGCAACCTTACGTGCACTGTCAAGATCTATGCCATGGAGCTTTTCCATAATCTCTGTATGATACGGAATTTCAAAGTTCGGAACTAAAGGCTCACCATAACGCTTTACTTCAACGTTTTCGGAATCATCTTTACCAATCGGCACCGAAGGATCGATAATATTGGGAATAACCATCATAATCTTGGTAGTCTTCTCTTCAAGTTCGGCCTGTTTCTTCTCAAGCTCTACCAACTTCTCAGCATTCGCTGCAACCTTTGCTTTAACAGCTTCAGCCTCTTCCTTTTTACCCTGTGCCATCAATGCACCGATTTCTTTGGAGAGCTTGTTTCTTTCGGCCTTAATGTTATCCGCATCCTGCTGTGTTTTTCTTCTTGCCTCGTCAAGTTCGATTACTTCATCAACTAACGGGAGCTTGGAATCCTGGAACTTCTTCTTAATGTTTTCCTTAACTAAATCAGCGTTTTCACGTAAAAATTTAATGTCAATCATTTCTATGCCTCACTCTATGTCTTATAGTAATACTTTATCAATAAATACATTTTTAATCTCGAGAAGATCACATCTTACTTCTTCATCAAGTGTTTTTCCTTCTTTTGACTTAATAATACGAACTACCGGGCGCTCAGGAAATTGCTTGTTTTGCTTAATTACCACCGCCATCTCTCCGGTATTCAAAAATACAACTGTGCCTGAAGGATATACTGCAGTGAAATCAAGCAAGGTATTGACGATTTCCTCGTCAAACTTAACTCCGCGAACGATTTTTAAAAATTCAACCGCTTCATATACTCTTGCCCGTCGACATCCGATACCGCATATCATTTCGTCGAACGCATCACATACCTGAAGAATCTGTGTTATTTTATCGATTTCCGTTGTATGTAACGGGTAACCGGATCCGTCAACTCTTTCGTGATGCTTAAGTATCATCTTTTTGCTGTTTTCGGATAACCATTTTTCTTTTTCCAGACTGGAATAAGCGTATGCGGAATGCTTACGATACTCGTTTATTTGATTATCATCAAGCTCTGTAATCTCCAAGTTAGTATATTGGAAATCCAGATATCTTAAACCTATATCATGGAAAAGTGATGCAACACCGATGTCATGAATGTCTGCTTTGCTTATTTGCTGCTTCGCAGCCACAATTACTGCAAGAGAACAAACGCTGATAGAATGTTCGTATATATCCGCACTTCGCTCTCTAATATCATATATCTGCTCAACCACTTCATCATTCGACAAAATACTTGTAATAATTGTATCTGCTGTCTTTGAAAGTTCCTCTAATTCTGAGCTGTCACTGTAAACATGACGCTCCATAATAGATCGTACTTTTTCCTTGAAAATGTCTTCGACATCTTCTCGCAAAATAACTATTTGCTCAGGATTCAGCTTCTCGTCTTCAATGAAAACCTCTGTAATCCCTAATTGAAGAACACGCGGTATATATTCTTTTTTGAGTATGGTACCTGCTGCAAGTAATTCCTGATAATTCGATGTTATTATCGGACGAGCAAGCTTTTCGTTACCCTGAATATCACTAACCTTGCATAATTTCATTAAATAATTTACTCCCCTGTTAAGTAATTATTCTTCATGCATTGCCATCTTTATAGCTTTAATTTCTTCGTCGCCTAACTGAAGGTCTGAGGTTCCTGCTTTTATTTCTTTTGAGTAAGTATAGCACCCATCACTGCCATGAATTGAGTTTAACACAAATCCGTTATTTTTCTCATCAAGTAACGCAAGTGAGAAGCTTAACTTTCCACCCATCTGGGCAAAAGCATCATACTTCACAAGACCAACTTTCTGAACAACTTTCTCAAGTCTTCTGTTTATGGTCTTAATATCTCTATGATTCTTTTTTGTCTGTTCAAGAATCTCTTTATTCTCTACAAATAACGCACCTATTTCTTTTTCTAAACTTCTGGCACTTCGACCGCCGCAGAATCTCTCGTATCTGTTTTTTAGTTTACATAACTCGGCGAGTGTTACTATGCAGCATACTACAAGTAAAAAAATAATAATGGCCATAATAAGAAAAATCAGCCCGATATCTGTATTTTCTAATCCGAATGATTTTAGTATATTACTGTTCATACTTGTCTCCACATGATTTCAAAACTTTGTGCAGATTCGAAATCATTTTCTCAAATAATTTCTGCTAATTATTAAAACATACTGTTATTTGAGCTTTGCTGTTAATCTGTCAAGTTCTTCATTAGAGTAAAACTCGATTTCAATTTTACCTGCTCCGTTACCTTTTCCGGTTACATTTACTTTTGTACCCAAAGAAGCTTTCAACTGCTCGGCAATATCCTGATAGAATACATCAAGATCCTTATTGGCCTGGGGCTTTTCTTTAACAGGTTTACCATATGCCTTTACAAGCTTCTCGGTCTCGCGCACGGAAAGCTTCTCGTCAAATACCTTTTGAGCAAGCTCGTACTGTGCCTTGCTGTCCTCTATAGATATAAGAGTTCTGGCATGACCTTCGGAAATCATCTCACTGATTACCATGTCTTGAACTTCTTTACACAACTTAAGAAGTCTCATTGAATTAGCTACGGTTGAACGTTTCTTGGAAACTTTCTCAGCAACCTGATCCTGTGTAAGATTAAACTCCTCAAGTAGTCTTTTATAAGCTTGTGCTTCTTCTATAGGATTTAAGTCTTCGCGTTGAATATTTTCAATAAGTGAAATTTCGACAATCTGCTGCTCGGTATAATCTCTGATAATTACAGGGATTTCCTTTAGACCTGCCATTCTTGATGCACGCCAACGACGTTCGCCGGCAATTATCTCATAATGATCTTTTCTATCTTGCACTAATATAGGCTCTATCAGTCCATACTGCTTTATCGATTCAGATAATTCCTGCAATGCATCCTCATCAAAATTCTTACGAGGTTGCTTGCGATTCGGCTCAACCATGGATATTTTAACCATGGTTTCACGTGCATTTTTGTCTTTTTTTATTTCGGACTCTAATACCTTATCTTCCTGAAGAGTTGCCTTCGGTATCATTGCCTCAAGGCCTCTGCCTAATCCTTTTGCTGCCATAGATTATCTCCTGTTCATAATTAACTCTTCAGCAAGTGAAGCATATGCTTCTGCGCCTGCTGATTTAGGATCGTACTTGCAAATAGGCTCTCCGTGGCTTGGTGCTTCCGCAAGTCTTACATTTCTGGGAATTAATGTATCGAATATCTTCTGATTAAGAATACTCTTAACGTTTTCTACAACCTGCATAGATAAATTTGTGCGGGCATCAAACATTGTAAACACAACGCCTTCCATATCCAGTTCCGGATTAAGGCGTGACTTAATAAGATTTACCGTATTAATCAACTGGCTTAATCCCTCGAGTGCATAGTACTCACACTGTATGGGTACCAAAACAGAATCTGCTGCTGTCATTGCATTAATGGTCAGCATACTAAGCGAAGGAGGACAGTCAATCATAATATAATCATAATCGTCCTTAACCCAATCAATTTCTTTTTTAAGAATGAACTCTCGTCTTTTGTTATCAATAATTTCAACTTCAATCGCTGCTAAGTTAACGTTTGACGGAAGAACCGATACTCCCGGAAATACATTATTAATTACGCATTCCTGAATAGTAGAATCTCCAAGTAACAATTCATATATTGTATTATCCAGTTCATCCTTTTCAATGCCGAATCCGCTGGATGTATTGCCCTGCGGATCTGCATCAATGACCAATACCTTTTTCCCTTTTTCAGCTAATGCAGCTGAAAGATTAATAGTTGTAGTTGTTTTTCCAACTCCACCCTTTTGGTTTGCTATTGCTATAATTTTACCCATAACATTATTCCTTCTGTCTGATAACTAATTTAGTATAACACACCAATTTCACGTATTCTACATTCTTTTTACCGAAAATGATGTGTTTCACACATTCTGTTTTTGTAATGTTTCACGCTAATATGTCAATATCTAGGGGTTCGAGTGTTTCACGTGAAACAATATTTAGGTTTTCTAATATTCAAACAAGAATTGTTTCACGTGAAACATTACATGCTCACAAGATTATTCCTTATTGCAAAAACAGCCGCTTGCGTACGATCTGAAACATCAATTTTTCTAAATAAAGAGGTAATATGATTCTTAACTGTACGCTCACTGATATCAAAATCTTCTGCAATATCCTTATTGGATTTACCGGCAGCGATACTTGCGAGGATTTGTTTTTCGCGCTTGGTTATCTCTTTTGCCTTATCTCTATCATTTTCGCGTTTAACAAGACGGGCGTTCAATGTAGGAATAAGTGAGGTTTCGATATATCTGTTACCTGCAAATACATCTTTAATTGCTTTGATTAATTCTGATGAATCCGAATCCTTTAATATATAACCGTCAGCCCCGGCATCAAAAGATTCCATAAGATACTCAACTTCATTATGAACAGTAAGCATCAGGAATTTTGTACCTCTGTTATCTTTGCGAGATTCCGATAATAATTTTATACCGGACATATCGGGAAGATTAATATCCAATACTACAACATCGAACTTCTGTGATAACAGTTTTTCCTTACACTCTGCTCCTGAAGAAGCCTGATCCATAACAACGATCTCATCATCAAATTCCAAAAGTTGCTTTATCCCCTCACGCAACATTTTGTGATCGTCTACCAATAAAACATTGATTTTCAAAAGAAACCTCCATTACCTGCTGATTGGAATCTCAATAATAACGCAAAAACCTTTTTCCACCACAGGAATCTTTAATGTACCACCGATTATATTCACTCTTTCACGCAAAATTTTTAACCCAAAATGATTTGATTTATTAAGAGCATTTGCCTCAAGGCCAATACCATTATCGGAAACCTCAATATATACCTTGGAACCCTCATCCATAATATTGACGTTTACCTCTGAACCTTCAGAATGCTTAATAGCATTGATAACTAACTCCTGAACAATTCTGAAAACCGTAATAAGTATTAAATGATCAACTCCTTCAAGATCATCAATTGAATATGAAATATACATATTCGTGCGAGACTTATAAGTATCAAGCTGGTTTTCAACCGATGACTTAAATCCAAAATCATCAAACTGCATGGGACGCAAATCGAAAATAGTTGACCGAATCTCCTCAATTGTTTCCTTAACAAGCTTACGATTAGATTCTAATTCAAGCTTTGCTCGTACGGAATCATAATCAATAAACTTTTCGGCAAGCTCGAGATTATGCATAACCAAAGACAAATTTTGAAGAACAGAGTCATGAAGATCGGCAGCAATTCTCTGACGATCATCTTCCTGCAATTTCAAGAAAGCAGCATTGTCAGTTGAAGCAACTCCGGCATTACTAATAATCGGAACAGTTTCAGAATCATCTGACTTATCATTAAGAAGATTCTGCTGTTCGGCAGATTTTAAAGCATCAATATCATCAGCGTTCAACTGATTCAAAGAATCAATCTTCTTAGTGACATTACCAAGCTTCTTGTACAACACACGAAGCTTCTCTTCAAGGTCTTCTATTTCTATTCTTTTTTCATAAACCTGATCTTTATATACGCGTGAAGCACTGCGAGGAGAAAACATATTATAGTCACAGTCTTCTTTTTTGTTTAAGGATTCAATATAATCGTTTGCTTCATGAATACGCGTTTCAATCTCAATTATTTGATTCTGTAAATCACGTTTATCATCGAAGAAACTCTTTTTGAAATCAAGTAAAATATCGCCTGTACGATTATCAGACATATATATCAACCCTACACACACATCCGATTAAATTTAGCAACTAAGTATACTACAGATGTGACTAAAACGTAAAAATATGCTTTTCACGTGAAACACTATAACGGCTTTTTAGAAGGAACTCCTGCTTTGCGCGGAAAGCTGAGAGGTGTCGAACGTACCTTATCAATTACCACTAATGTTCTTTCAAGTTCGGTCTCGCCCAAGTTAAAAGAAATCATATCAGACAACTTACCACCTAACTGTCCAAAAGCATTATGCGAAGATGAAATTTCTAAAGCCGTCTTTTCAGATTTGTAGGCAACAAACTTACCACCTACTTTAACAAAAGGAATGCAATACTCACTTAGAACCGGAAGCTGCGCAACAGCTCTTGCAGTTGAAAAATCAAACTGCTCTCTATACATAGAATTCTTAGCACAATCTTCAACTCTTCCATGAACAGCACATATATCGGAAAGATCTAATGCAGCAATTACTTCATTCAAAAATCTGATACGTTTATCCAAAGAATCGATAAGCGTAATCTTACAACCGGGAACAAGAATCTTTAAAACAATACCGGGAAACCCGGCTCCTGTCCCAACATCAACAAGTGTCTGACCTTGAAAAGAATCTACCAATTTGTCGTAGGAACCAAACATCTTAACCATGCAGGCACTGTCAAGAAAATGCTTAATACATACATCTTCAAAATCAGTAATAGCAGTTAAATTCATTTTTTCATTCCATTCAACTAACAAACGGTAATAATCATAAAACTGACACACCTGTCGTTTTTGTAGAGAAATCCCGTTCTTCTTAAATAACTCATCTATATATTGTAATTTAGCTTCTTCCATTAGCACTTTCCCTATGACTATACTGCTCAAGGTATACCAACAAAACAGAAACGTCTGCAGGTGTAACACCTGACAATCTGGATGCCTGACCTACTGAAACAGGTTTGAAAAGTTTAAGTTTCTGGCGAGCCTCAAGCCTTAACGATAAAACTTCATCATAGTTAATATCATCGGGAATAAGTCGCTTTTCCATTTTCTTAAACTGAGCAACCTGATGCTGTTGTCTTTCGATATAACCTTCATACTTTATCTGAATGCATACCTGCTCAATTACATCATAAGGCAAAATAGGTCTTTCGTCATCAAGTTCGCTAAGATTTTCATAAGTCAATTCAGGACGGCAAAGCAAATCGGCTAATGTTGCACCGCTTCTGAGTGCTGCACTGTTATGGCGCTCCATAAATTCCTGCACTTTTGCGGAACCACCTAAAACAACAGATTTAAGTCTTTCTACCTCTGCATTTATCATGCGTTCTTTTTCAACGGTCTTCTCATAATCTTCTTTTGAAACAAGCCCGACTTCATAGCCAACTTTTCGAAGTCTCAAATCCGCATTATCCTGACGTAAAAGAAGTCTGTACTCAGCACGTGATGTCATCATGCGATAAGGCTCACGATTATCCTTTGTAACAAGATCGTCAATCAAAACTCCTATATATGCTTCGGAACGATCTAAAATAACGGGTTCAAGACCTTTAAGTTTTCTGGCTGCATTAATGCCGGCAATAATACCTTGCGCAGCTGCTTCTTCGTAACCTGAACTTCCGTTAAACTGTCCTGCACAAAACAGACCACCGACATTTTTGTGCTCCAAAGATAATTGTAACTGATTAGGCTCCAAACAATCATACTCAATTGCATAAGCATTTCTGACAATCTTACAGTGCTCTAATCCGGGGACAGTACGATACATCTTTAACTGAACATCTTCAGGTAAAGAAGAAGACATGCCTCCGACATACATTTCATTGGTATATAAACCTTCAGGCTCAATAAATACCTGATGGCGTTCCTTATCAGCAAACTTTACAACCTTATCTTCTATTGAAGGACAGTATCTTGGACCTGTTCCCTCAATAACACCTGCATAGATTGGCGAACGATCAAGATTTGCACGTATAATTTTGTGAGTTTCCTCATTAGTATATGTTAAATAGCATGAAACCTGTTCTTTCTGAACTGATTCGGGATCGGTTGAATATGAAAAAGGAACTACTCTCTCATCACCAAGCTGCTCTTCCATCTTGGAAAAATCAATGCTGCGCTTATCCATTCTGGCAGGCGTACCTGTCTTAAATCTTCTAAGCTTAATACCCTGCTCATTAAGACGAGCCGAAAGGTGATTTGCAGCCTGCAACCCCGAAGGACCTGTATAAGTAATAGCTTCACCACACAGACAACGTGCTTTCAAATAAGTACCGGTACACAAAATAACCGCACGACATAAATACGTTGTACCTGTATTTGTAACTACGCCGGTAACCTTACCATCTTCAATCAGTAAATCACAAACTTCGGCCTGCTTAATTGAAAGATTATCCTGATTTTCAAGAACCTTACGCATTGACCGCGAATAATCAGATTTATCAGCCTGAGCGCGTAAAGAATGAACAGCCGGACCCTTTGAAATGTTAAGCATCTTAGACTGAATAAAGGTTTTATCAATATTTTTACCCATCTCACCGCCAAGAGCATCAATTTCTCTTACAAGATGTCCCTTTGATGAACCGCCGACATTAGGATTACAAGGCATAAGTGCAATCGAATCAATGCTTACTGTAAAAATAACAGTTTCAAATCCTAATCGTGCACAGGCAAGAGCCGCCTCGCAACCTGCATGACCGGCACCTACAACACAAATATCAACTTGTTCTTTCCACTGGTTTTTAGAAGTATCGTCCATTTTATTTACCCATACAGAATTTCGTGAAAATTTCATTCACAAGATCATCATCAACATCTTCACCGATAATACGACCAAGTGATGAATAAGCACTCATTAAATCTATTGAATAAAAATCTTCCGGCAATCCCGCCTCGAGACTATTTATAACATTTTGAAAACTTTCCGAAACACTCTTAAGCTCGTCAGCCTGCCTTAAACTTGTAATGTAAAGTTCATCATCACCGACAAGCTTTCCTTCAAAGAACATATCTTCAATAAGCTTTTCAAGCTTACTGATTCCTGTAGCTTCTTTCGCAGAGATTTCCAATACATTACATTTGCCATCAAACAATTTGGAAACCATCTCACGATCGACTACTATTTCTTTATCGGACTTATTCAAAAGAACAATAACATTCTTTCCTTTAACAAATTCTATTAATTCATAGTCTTCGTCGGTAATATTTTCTGAGGCATCCAAAAGCAAAAGAATCAAATCCGCGTTGTCCGCACTCTTCTTTGCTCTTTCAACACCGATGTTTTCAACATAATCTTTAGTCTCGTGAATACCTGCAGTGTCAAAAAGATTCAAAGACACATTATTTAAAACAACATGCTCTTCGATAGTGTCGCGCGTTGTACCGGCAATATCAGTTACGATTGCACGCTCATACCCCGTAAGTACATTCAGCAAAGAAGATTTACCTACATTAGGCTTACCTACAATAACTGTATTAATGCCTTCCTTCAAAAATTTACCCTTATGAAATGATTCATAAAGATTGTCAGCTTTAGCCTTAAGTTCGGTGACAATACCTATTAATTTGTCGGGATAGCCATCCAAACTTATATGCTCGGGATCATCAAGAGCCGACTCAATAAAAGCAATCTCATAAATCGTTCTTTTCCTGATATCTACAATAATATCGTGTAAACGACCTTTAAGAATACCCAAAGAATTTTTCATTGAAGCCGTACTTTTTGACGAAATCAATTCCATCACTGCTTCAGCCTTTGATAAATCGATTCGTCCGTTTAAAAAAGCTCTCTTTGTAAACTCTCCGGGTTGGGCAAGAACAGCTCCGTTATTTAATACAACATCAAGAATTTTTTTACATATTAAGATACCGCCATGACAATTAATCTCGACAACGTCTTCTTTTGTAAAAGAATTCGGTGCCTTAAACAACGAAATCATGACCTCATCAATCATTTCATCATTATCGTATATATATCCGTAATGAATAGTATGACTCTTAAAGGATGAAAAATTTTTTTCGCCCTTTTTATTTATAAATATACCATCTGCAATTTTAACAGCATCGGGACCACTTATACGTATAATACCGATGCCACCCTCATTAAGGGCTGTCGATATAGCTGCAATAGTAGAATTTTCCATACATATAAACCAAACTGTAAAAAGGGTGCCCCGGCATAAACCAAGACACCCCACATATTATTTCTTTAAAGTAATAACTACATGTCTGTAAGGCTCTTCACCTTCACTATGAGTTGTAACGAACTTATCATTCTGTAATGCTGAGTGAATGATACGTCTTTCGTAAGGATTCATGGGCTCAAGCGAAACGCTTCTTCTTGTTCTCTTAACCTTGAAAGACATATTCTTGGCAAGATTCTCAAGAGTTTCTTTGCGTCTTTGTCTGTAATTTTCTGTATCAACTTTTACGCGAATATAATCATCGCTTTCTTTGTTGGCAACTAAAGATGCAAGATACTGTAAAGAATCAAGAGTCTGACCTCTCTTGCCAATCAAAACACCCATGTCATCACCTTCAACATCGATGTCCATTGACTTATCATTCTTATCGTAAGCAATCTTTACATTTGCCTCAAGCTCCATTGCACGGAAAACATCATCAAGAAAACCTTTAACACGATCCTCAACAGAATCTTTTACTTTAGCTTTGATGACAGCAGGCTTGGAATTAAAACCAAGGAAACCGTTAGAACCCTCTTCAACAATTACATAATCCAATTTATCACTGGTGATGGATAACTTCTGGCAAGCTTCGGTAATCGCATCATCGACAGTCTTAGCTGAAAACTCAGTATAATCCATTGCTATTCCTCCTACTTATTGTTTCTCTCATTATATTGCTTTACAAGATTTGCCTTGGCAGCAATTGAACCTGCCTTCGCGGTATTTTTGTTGTTATACTCTGTAGAACTCTTTTCAACATCGGCTGCCTCAACAGGCTTACCGTTTAACATTGTAGCCTTCTGTGATAAAGAAGGTTTTTTAGGAGTGGGCGCTGCCTGATAAGACTTTGTTGATCTGTACGCGTTCTGTGTAAGCTTTTCGGGATCGATACCTGCTTTCTTGAGCTTAGCATTACGCTTTTCAACATTCTTTTTTATTTCAGCATCCATATCAAGACCATCAATATATTTATTGATGAGAACCTGCTGAATAGAACGTACTACAGAACCTGCAATCCAGTAAATACCCATACCTGAGGGAAGTGAAAAGCACATTACAGCCGAAAAGATAGGCATAAATGTGTTCATGGCCTTCATGGAAGAAGCCATCTGATCTGCCTGGGAATCGCCTGTTTTCTTTTGCGAATTAGCATTGGGTGTAAGCTTAACGTTAATCCACTGAGTAACAGCCGATAAAACAGGAATCAAAATTGCGAGAACAACAATCAGATAAGTCTTTGATTCAATAGCGCTCTTTATAATGTCCTTAGGTGAATAACCTACGTTCAAACCTAAAAATACATTGTAGCCGTCGAGCTTAGCCATTGTAGAATCCACCAAACCCGATAAATCGCTAAACTTTTCTGAAATTGAAGACCAATCTGCTTTTGACGCTCTGTTTAAAACATCAATATAGGTATTTGAAATGTACTCTGTGTTTCCACCGGTAAAAAGTTCATTGGAAAACTGCTTAGCATAGAGAGGACCTGAAGAAAGTCCCTGCATGAACTCAGCAACACCTTCTTTTTGCATAAGGGCATGTACCAAATCCGTGAATGCGTTCTTAACCATGGGAACGTATGCGGGAATTGAGTAGATAACGCGATACAATGCAAAAAGAATAGGCATCTGAATCAATAACTGCAGACATGAACCTGTAGGCGAAACACCGTACTTTTGGTAAACAGCCTGAGTTTCCTGATTCATTGCAAGCTGGGAATCCTGATCTTTTCTGTTTTTGTACTTTTCCTGAATAGCACTGATTTCAGGCTGCATCTTAGCCTGAAGTTTAGAGAATTTTTGCTGTTTAATGGTAAGTGGCAACAGCAAAATGTAAATAACAATTGTAAAAAGAATAATAGCGACGCCAACCTTAGCCGAACCATTCGATCCTGCTAACCAATCCAAAAATTTAAAAATTAAATTAAGAATCGGTCCCAGAATGTATTTAGCAATAGGTCCTAAAATTTTGCCGCTATACTGGGTAAGTATTGCAAAATTCAATTCTAATCCTCCTGAACGCGAGAATATTATGGAACCGGATCATATCCGCCTTTTGAAAAAGGATTACAGCGCAAAATTCTCCACGCAGCCATCGCACCGCCCTTCATGGCACCATACTTTTCAACGGCCTCTAAACCATACTCCGAGCACGTGGGACAATAAGGACATTTCGTGGTTTTCATTGGAGAAATATATTTTCTGTAAAATTTTATCAAAGAGATTAATATTCTTTTCATGTGTCTATTTACTTACTATCTTGTGAAGCTTTCCTAAATGCATAAGGGCACTTTCTATTTCCCAATATGTACAGTCTTTAGCTGTTGGCCTTAGGACGACTACCATGTCTAAACCACTATTAAACACAGCTTCGTGTAATCGATAACTTTCGCGAACAAGTCGCTTCAAACGGTGTCTTACAACACTGTTTCCTACCTTTTTGCTAACCGATATACCTAATCGATTAACTGAATTGCCGTTTTCCACAACGTACATTACCAGGTATTTATTGGCATATGACTTACCGGTGTCATATACATTTCTAAAATCCCTGTTACTTTTTAACCTGTCAGTCAAATTCATAAATTTGAAATAGAAAAAAGGCCACAAACTAATGCGGCCTATACTCTCTAAGCTGAAATATTCTTTCTTCCCTTAGCTCTTCTGGAAGCTAAAACCTTTCTTCCACCGGGAGTGCTCATACGAGCTCTGAAACCGTGAACCTTGGCGTGTGATTTCTTCTTCGGCTGAAATGTCATCTTCATGGAACAAACACCTCCTTACTTAATAACCTTAATATTTATATAAGGTAACTTTTAATCTTTCGTGGAAAATAGCAATACGATTATATTAAAAACATTATTAATCGTCAAGGAAAAGAATACATTTTAAAATATTAAATTTTAAGCTTTTTAAAGGCTAACTATATGATGTTTTTCACAAAATTAATACCACAATATATAGCTTTTTGCTGCATGTTGATAACCTGTGGATAACTTTGCTTAACATAATATTATCCACAAAAAGTGAATAACTTGTGGAAAACTGGTTAACAACTATTTCAGTTTATTCACAAATCCTTATTTTACAAGGTTTTTCAAAAAATATGTAACCAATTTTTTTCCACAAAAAAAATAAAAATTTAAAATATTATGTATTTTGTAAACCTATTTATCCACATCTGTGGATAAGTTACTATATAAACTGTGGATAAATAATCATTTGAATTTTGTTATACTTTAGAGTAATATAAAGTAGACGAAATTTTGTAATATTTTTTGGAGACCAGCCATGCCGGATATCAATGAAAAGTGGGATTTAATCAAAAATACCGTTAGAAAAGAATATGAAATTACAGATATTTCATACAACACCTGGATTAAATCTTTAAAATTCCATTCAATTGAAGATAATACCGTTATCATTCTTATTCCCTCAGACCAGTCTCATATGATCAACTACATCAGTTCTAAATATAAGGACTATTTTAGAGTTACTATTTCTGAAATGTTTTTTCATGACTATGATGTTGACTTTAAACTTGAAAAAGATGTAGCTGACAACAATCCTTCTTCAAATATCACCAATAACGTCTACAATATAAATTTTGAAAACGCCAATCTTAAGCAAAAATATAAATTTGACAACTTTGTTGTCGGTAGCAACAACAAAATGGCTCACGCCGCTGCCCTGGCAGTTGCCGAATCTCCGGGTAATGTTTATAACCCCCTTTTCATCTATGGCGGTCCCGGTCTTGGAAAGACTCATCTTATGCACGCCATTGGTCATTTTGTTTTAGAGCAAAATCCTAACACTAAAGTTTTATATGTTACCAGCGAACAGTTTACCAATGAGATAGTTGAATCGCTTCGAAGCGGTAACACTTCTTCCATGAATAAAGTTCGAGATAAATACAGAACCGTTGATGTATTAATGGTTGACGACGTTCAATTTATAATAGGTAAAGAAACAACTCAGGAAGAATTCTTTAATACCTTTAACGCTCTTCATCAAAACGGAAAGCAAATTATTCTTTCATCAGATAAACCGCCAAAAAAGATGGAAACTCTTGATGAACGCTTCCGTTCAAGATTCGAATGGGGACTTATCACAGATATTCAGGTTCCGGATTATGAAACCCGTATGGCAATTCTTATGAAGAATGCTGAAAACTGTGACAGACATATAGATAAAGAAATAATTGAATATATTGCCACAAATATTAAATCAAATATCCGTGAACTTGAAGGAGCATTTAACAAAATAATTGCTTTTTCAAAGTTAAACAAGATAGATCCTACACTTCAACTTGCCGAAGAAGCTTTAAGAGATGTCATTTATCCCGACAAACCGTTAAAAATAACTCCTTCTTATATTATTGAAGTTGTATCTGAACACTATAATGTTAAATCGGACGATATCCTGTCTAAAAAGCGTAATGCAGAAATTACTCTTCCAAGACAGATTGCAATGTATCTTTGCAGGAAACTTACAGATTGTTCACTTAATGATATAGGCATTGCTCTCGGTAATAAAGATCATTCAACCG
The DNA here is from genome assembly GCA_045617045.1 of Lachnospiraceae bacterium. Taxonomy (GTDB): domain Bacteria; phylum Bacillota; class Clostridia; order Lachnospirales; family Lachnospiraceae; genus UBA1258. The sequence goes on along the minus strand of JAZLHV010000013.1, from coordinate 17,303 downwards.
TAATGCATGGCATTGATAAGATTAACGAAGACATCAAAAAGAACCCTGAATTATCATCGCAAATAGATATACTCATCAGTAAAATATCCCCAAACTAATCAACAATAATTGTTTATATGCTGTTGATATTTTGTGGATAAAGAAAAAGCACTACTTACAACTTATTTAAGTTTTTTTTTGGATGTTGATAACTTGTTATTTTTCAACACGATAAATTACGTAATCAACAAATTTATCAATACCGAAATTCCTTATAAATAAGCCATTTGAATAGCTTTTCCACAAATCCACATCCTCTACTACTACTACTGCTAAAATAATAATAATATATAAAAGCGCGATAAAACTTTTTTTCACGAAGGGAGTTATCAACATGAAAATCTTATGTTCCAAAAATAACCTTACAAACGGTGTTAACATTGTTTCTAAAGCAGTTCCTTCAAAAACTACAATGTCAATCCTTCAATGTATTCTTGTTAAAGCAAAGAACGGAATTATTACCATGACAGGTAATGACGGTGAGCTTGGTATTGAAACAGTTATCGAAGGTGAAGTTGTTGAGGAAGGAACAGTTGCACTCGAGGCTAAATTCTTTGGTGACATTGTAAGAAAGCTTCCCGACAGTAAGGTTGAGATTGAAGTAAAAGATAACTTTATTACAAACATTAAATGTGAAAACGCATTCTTTAATCTTGTCGGTAAAGATGGAGAAGATTTTACTTCACTTCCTAAGGTTAACAAGACAAACAGCATAATCATCAGTGATTACGCATTAAGAGATATCATCAGACAGACAATTTTCTGTCTTGCCGATAACAACAATAATCGTATGATGAGTTCTGAATTATTTGAGATCAGCAATGATGTTTTAAAAGTTGTTGCTCTTGACGGATACAGAATTGCTTACAGGAAAATAAACTTAAAGAACAGTTACCCTGACACCAAAGTAATTATTCCCGGTAAGACACTTAATGAAATTTCAAGAATTCTTGAAGGCAATACAGACAAGGATGTTGTAATCTATTTTGAAAACAATCATGTTCTTTTTGAACTTGACAATACATCCGTTGTTTCAAGACTTGTTGAAGGTCAGTATTTTGATTATCAGCGTATGTTGAGTACCGACTATGAGACTAAGCTTAACGTTAAAAAGAACGATTTATATGAAAGTATCGACCGTGGTACTCTTTTACTTCGTGAAGGCGAGAATAAACCTATCATATTTGACGTAAATGATGAAGGTATTAATCTTTCCATCAAGACTATGTTCGGAAAGATGGAAGAAAAAGTAGCTACTGCAAAAACGGGTAAGGACATCACCATTGCATTCAGGCCTAAATTCTTCCTTGATGTATTGAAGATTCTTGATGAAGAAAACATAGATATGTACATGATTAACGCGAAGAGTCCGTGCACCATTAAGGATGAAGGTGAAAACTATATTTACTTTATTCTTCCCGTAAACTTCATTAAGGAGTAATTCATGGAAACAATAGTTTTAAAGGATGAATATATTAAACTCGGTCAGGCAATTAAGGCTGTGGGTTTTGTGGAAGACGGTGTAGAAGCCAAATATGAAATACAGGAAGGAAACGTTCTTGTTAACGGTGAGGTTGATACACGCAGAGGTCGCAAATTATACGACGGTGATGTTGTTTCATTTAACGGTAAAGAAATAAAGATTGTTAAATAGATTTATCGTTAAAGAGATTTTTGTTGTGTGAATAATGTTAAGCATTTTCACAAGATACTCTTGGGTATAAGTGTAGGGTAATAATGTATATCAAATCAATCCAGCTTAGCGGATATCGAAATTACGATAACGCAACTATTTATTTTGATAAAGAAACAAATATTCTGTACGGTGATAATGCCCAAGGGAAAACAAATGTGTTGGAAGCCATATTTATGTGTGCAACCACAAAGTCTCACAAGGGAGCCAAGGATAAAGAAATAATTGGTTTTGGCAAAGACGAAGCAAGAATATCAATGTATTTTGATAAAAGCGGTGATGAAATCAAAATAGATATGCTGCTTCGCAAAGATAAATCCAAGATAGTAGCTGTTAACGGCAGCAAAATATCAAAAGCTACCGAGCTTCTGGGATTATTGAATGTTGTTCTTTTTTCGCCGGAAGATTTGGGAATAATCAAAAACGGTCCATCAGAGCGCAGGCGTTTTATTGATACGGAACTGTGCCAGTTAGATCCGATATATCTTTACAATCTGTCTAAGTACAATAAGATTATTGACCAGAGAAACAAATTAATAAAAGATTCGTATGTAAACAACGATTTGCTTGAAACATTGAACATCTGGGATGCTCAGCTTGTATCTTACGGATCGGAAATAATAAAAAAACGTCAGGCTTTTATAAAAGAACTTAATGAAATAATTATTCCGTTGCATGAAAAGCTTACAAACGGTCGTGAAAAAATTTCATTGGCCTATGAGCCGGATGTTGAAGCTTGTGATTTTGAAAGCAATCTTTACAAAAATCGTAATAAAGATATTAAGTTTAAAGTTACGAGTGTAGGTCCTCACCGTGATGATTTTTCTTTTGTGGTAAATGATATCGATATAAGAAAATACGGTTCACAGGGGCAACAGCGTACAGCAGCATTGTCACTTAAACTTTCAGAAATTGAGATTGTCAAAAAGAAAACCGGTCATGTGCCAGTTCTTCTTCTTGACGATGTATTATCAGAACTTGATTCGAACAGACAGAATTATCTTTTAAGTACAATAGGTGATATTCAGACAATTATTACCTGTACGGGACTCGATGATTTTGTTAACAATAATTTTGAAATTAACAAAGTAATTAAGGTTATTAACGGAAACGTAACTTTATAAACCGGAGGCATTATGGGTAACGAACAAACTAATGAATACGGAGCCGACCAAATACAAATACTTGAAGGACTCGAAGCAGTAAGAAAACGTCCCGGTATGTATATCGGTACTACCGCAAGCCGTGGACTTCATCATCTTGTTTACGAAATAGTTGATAATTCGGTTGATGAAGCACTTGCGGGATATTGTACTGAAATTAAAGTAATTATTAATGGCGATAATTCAATTACCGTTATTGATAACGGTCGAGGAATTCCCGTAGGTATTAATAGTAAAGCAGGTATCCCGGCAGTTGAGGTAGTATTTACTATTCTGCATGCAGGCGGTAAATTCGGCGGTGGAGGATACAAGGTATCCGGCGGACTTCACGGTGTAGGTGCGTCTGTTGTAAATGCATTGTCTGAGTGGCTTGAAGTTACAATTAAACAAGGCGGTAAAGTTTACAAGCAGCGCTATGAACGTGGTAAAGTTTGCTATCCGCTCAAAGAAATCGGTACTTGCGATATTAATGAAACCGGTACGAGTGTTACATTTTTGCCCGACAAATTAATTTTTACCGAAACAACAATTTATGATTTTAATATAATTAAGCTTCGTTTACGTGAGATGGCCTTCTTAACGAAAGGATTAAAGATTTCTCTTCGTGATGATCGTGATGAAGAGCATGCCAAAGCTGAATTGACAGTAAGCATGATTGAAGAGGCAAAAGAAGCTGCTGAAGGTCGTGAAGTTGAAGAAGAAACCGAAAAGCCTCAAGAAGAAGTTTTAGTTTCAAAGGATAAATATGTTGAGTTTTGCTATGAAGGAGGCATTAAAGAATACGTTACATACCTTAATCAAAGCAAGACTCCGTTGTATGAAGAGGTTCTTTACTTTGAAGGTACCAAGAACGGAGTTTATGTAGAAGTTGCTTTTCAGCATAACGATTCCTACAACGAAAGCGTATTCAGTTTTGTAAATAACATCAGCACTCCTGAAGGCGGTACTCATTTACAGGGCTTCAGAAATGCAATTACCAAAACATTTAATGATTATGCACGTGCCAACAAACTGATAAAGGACAACGACCAAAATCTTTCCGGTGAAGATATCCGTGAAGGTCTTACAGCCATTATCAGTGTTAAAATAGAAGATCCTCAGTTTGAAGGTCAGACAAAGCAAAAGCTTGGTAACAGTGAAGCGCGCGGTGCCGTAGATAACATTTTAAGCGAGAAGCTTATGATTTATCTTGAGCAAAATCCCACCACAGCCAAGGACATTTGCGATAAATCGATAATTGCTCAGCGTGCACGTGAAGCAGCTCGTAGGGCAAAAGAATTTGCACGTCGTAAGACGGCCTTAGATATAGGTTCTCTTCCCGGTAAACTTGCAGATTGCTCTGATAAGAATCCTGAAAATTGTGAGATTTATCTTGTTGAGGGAGATTCTGCAGGCGGTTCGGCCAAGACAGCACGTAATCGTGCAACTCAGGCAATATTACCTTTACGAGGTAAAATATTAAATGTTGAAAAAGCGCGTCTAGATAAGATTTACGCAAATGCCGAGATTAAAGCGATGATTACGGCATTCGGTACAGGCATTCATGATGATTTCAATCTTTCAAAGCTTCGTTATCACAAGATTATTCTTATGACGGATGCCGATGTTGACGGTGCTCATATCAGTACTCTTTTGTTGACATTTATTTTCAGATTTATGCCCGGATTAATTAAGGCGGGTCATGTATATCTTGCAAAGCCTCCGCTATATCAGCTTAAGAAAAACAATAAAGTCTGGTATGCATATAGCGATGACGAGCTTGATAAGATATTAAATGAGGTAGGCAGGGACTCCAATAACAAGATACAGCGTTATAAAGGTCTTGGTGAAATGGATGCCGATCAGTTGTGGGAAACTACAATGGATCCTGCAAATCGTGTTCTTTTGCGAGTATGCATGGACGATGAAGCTCAGTCTGAACTTGACTTAACCTTTACTACTCTTATGGGTGACAAGGTAGAGCCCAGACGTGATTTCATAGAGGAAAATGCGAAATACGTTAAGAATCTTGATATTTATTAAACATAAAGGATAGAATAATGGACGATCAAATTTTTGACGCTTTACCTCAACACGATGTTGTCGAAGAGGTAGATTTAAAAGAAAGAATGGAGACCTTTTACATCGACTATGCCATGAGCGTTATCGCTTCACGTGCATTGCCCGATGTTCGTGACGGTTTAAAGCCTGTACAGAGACGTGTTCTTTATTCAATGATTGAACTGAATAACGGTCCGGATAAGCCACATCGTAAGAGTGCACGTATCGTCGGCGATACCATGGGTAAATATCACCCCCACGGCGATAGTTCCATTTATGGTTCTTTGGTATATATGGCTCAGGACTGGTCCATGAGATATCCTCTTATCGACGGTCACGGAAACTTTGGCTCGGTCGATGGCGACGGTGCTGCTGCAATGCGTTATACCGAAGCGCGACTTTCTAAAATTTCGATGGAGCTTTTGGCAGATATCAATAAAGATACAGTAGACTTTGTTGATAACTTTGACGGTACCGAAAAAGAACCGGTAGTACTGCCCAGCCGTTATCCAAACCTTTTGGTTAACGGTACCACAGGTATTGCCGTTGGTATGGCAACAAATATTCCGCCTCATAATTTACGTGAAGTTACCGCTGCGGTTACTAAGATAATTGATAACAAAGTCAACGAAGACAGAAAAACCGATATCGAAGAAATTTTATCAATTGTTAAAGCTCCCGATTTTCCTACCGGTGCGATGATTTTAGGAACACGCACCAGTGAAGAAGCTTATAGAACCGGTCGCGGAAAAATCAGAGTACGTGCTATTACAAACATTGAGACATTGCCGAACGGTAAATCGCAGATTATAGTTACCGAATTGCCTTACATGGTTAATAAGGCACGTCTTGTTGAAAAGATTGCCGAGCTTGTTAAGGAAAAGAAAATTGATGGTATTGTAGATTTGCGTGATGAGTCAAACCGCGAAGGTATGCGTGTAGTTATCGAGCTCCGCAGAGATGCAAATGCCAACATTATATTAAATCAGCTCTACAAGCACACCCAGTTACAGGATACATTCGGTGTTATTATGCTGGCGCTTGTTGATAATCAGCCTAAGGTTATGAACCTCCTTGAGATGCTTGAATATTATATCAAGCATCAGGAAGATGTTGTTACAAGACGTACCAAATACGAACTCAATAAGGCTGAAGAAAGAGATCATATCTTACAGGGATATCTGATTGCTCTTGATAATATAGACGAAGTAATTTCAATTATCCGTTCAAGTGCCAATACTCAGGAAGCTAAAGATCGCCTGATTGAACGTTTTGCTTTATCGGATGTCCAATCTCAGGCAATAGTAGATATGAGACTTCGCGCTCTGACAGGTTTGGAACGTGAAAAGATTGAGGCCGAGCATGCTGAGTTATTAAAGACTATTGATAGATTACGTGCAATTTTGGCTGATGAAAAGCTGTTACTCAATGTTATTAAAGATGAACTCAACGAAACAGCCGAAAAATACGGTGACGACAGAAAATCCATTATCGGAATGGATGAACTAGATATTACTAACGAGGATATGATACCCAACGAGAATACGGTTATTGCAATGACGAGTCTTGGATATATTAAGCGTATGACCGTTGATAATTTTAAGTCTCAGCACCGCGGTGGCAAGGGTATTATTGGCATGAAGCCTATTGAAGACGACTATATTGAAGACTTATTAATGACGACAACTCATCATTATGTAATGTTCTTCACAAACTTCGGTCGCACTTACAGGCTTAAAGCTTATGAAATTCCCGAGGCAAGTCGTACTGCGAGAGGTACTGCAATTATCAATCTTTTGCAGCTTAACCCCGGTGAAAAGATCAGCGCAATTATACCTATAAAGAGTTACGATGAGAACAAGAATCTCTTTATGGTTACCAAGAAAGGTATCGTAAAGAAAACCCCTATTATCGAATACGCAAATATTCGTAAGAACGGTCTTGCTGCTATTAACTTACGAGATGATGATGAGCTTATCGAGGTAAAGATTACCGATAACAATACTCATATCTTCTTAGTTACCAAAGACGGTATGTGCATCAGATTTTTGGAGACAGATGTTCGCAGTACCGGACGTACCGCAATGGGTGTTATCGGCATGAACTTAGATGACGGCGATGAAATAGTCGGCATGCAGTTAGACCATCAAGGCGATTCGTTATTGATAGTATCCGCTAAGGGTATGGGTAAGCGAACAGTTTTAGATGAGTTTAAGGTTCAGTTACGTGGCGGTAAGGGTGTTAAGTGTTATAAGATTACCGAGAAGACCGGTGATGTTATAGGTGTAAAGGCTGTAACTGATGAAAATGAAATTATGATGATTACTACATCCGGAACGATAATACAGATACCTATGTCGGATGTAAAGAATCTCGGACGTATTACACTTGGCGTTAAGTTATTTAATATCGATCAGGAATCGGATATAACTGTTGCCAAGATTGCCAAAGTTCGTGAAAAAGTTACTGATGGCGACCAGGAATTCGATAACATAGAGGATGCAATGGAAGACATTCCCGAGCAGGACTTTTCGATGATGGATGACGCTGAAGAAAACCTTATTTTCCCTACTGAGGAAGAAGAATAAAGAAATCGGATAGGTATTGACATGCCCCCTGTCAAGTTTGACAGGGGGCATATTAAGTTATCCTACCCGAATAATATTATCTGTATGAAATATACGAAGAATCTTTTCTTTTCCTTTTAGGCTTTTTGTAAGGATTGGAATTGCGGTAACTTAATTTTGATTTACGGCGATTAGTGCGCCAACGTCTACGTGCCCGCCTGCGCTCTGCAAAGTGAAAACTTTTCAGAAGCTTGATAAGTAACGTAATAATCAAAATCAGAACAAACAAAGCAATGACTGCGTAAATGATGTAGTTTACGTATATAAATGTCGGTTCATCGCTTCCGCGTTCGGGGAGTTCCGATAAATCAGTAATATAATCTTCTTTTGAAAACAATAAAGCGGAGTTCACTTTTTCAGTGAACACAATATTTGAAGTCCCGAGTGAAACGTTGTTGTACGAAAAAGAAACCGTACCGAGAACATTTCCGACTGAACTTTCAAAAAGTGAGACTTTTGAATCACAATCGTCGAGCTTAATTGTCTTGGGCAACACAAGCGTTGCGTTTTTATCAAGAGCTATATATCCGATCTGGTTGCCGAAAAGTGACGAACCGGAATGGAAAAAACTGTCACCGGTTACATTAAACTTTGTGTTGTAATCGGAAACAGATACTTTTTCAAAATTGTTAAAAGCATATTCAAAAAGTGTATTGGTGTCTAAATATTGATAAGGAGTTTCCTCCATCATTACCACACATATTAAGCGCATCCCGTTTCGCTCGGCGCAGGTAACCAGGCAAGCTCTGGCATCATCCGTAAATCCGGTTTTTGAACCGATTATTCCATCGCAATCGTAACGTCCGGTCAGAAAATAATTTGTAGAATTTCTTGTATATTCTTTTTGCGATTCATCAAGCGATGTCCAGCGATACGATGAAGTTCCGGAAATTTTTGAAAGAAGTTCGTTCTTAAAAAATTCGCGTGCAATCAATGCCAAGTCATAAGCAGAAGTATAATGTTCCGATAAAGCATAACCGTGAGAATCCGAAAACTTAGTGTTAATGCAACCAAGCTCTGAAGCACGCTCGTTCATAAGCTCCACAAACTTGTCTTCGGAACCGCTTACATATTCGGAAAGAGCAATTGAAACATCATTGGCCGAAACAACCAGTACGGAATACAGGCAATCTTCCAATGTCATTTGCTCACCCATGGAAACACCCATCACCGAGGCATCCCATGGCAAAGTATTTGTGGCCTGATATGAAAAAGTAATGACATCATTTAAATTGGCACCTTCTTTTTCAATAGCCAAAAGAGTGGTCATTAATTTAGTGGTGCTGGCAGGCTGAGATTGTTTGTGGATATTCTTGGCATAAAGAATGCTACCGGTATCGACTTCCATTACGATTGCCGAGTAAGCACCGATTTTAGGGCCGACCGGCCAGTTTTCAATTTCATTGGTGGCGACAGGTAACTCTTTACGCGCTTCCATATCGGAATTATAGTCTGCAAAAGAAGGTACACTGAAGAAACCTGCAAGCAAAATGCCGGCAAGAATAAAGCTGCTTCCCTTTTTAAGATTGCGTATAAAGGTCTGTGAAAACATAAAAAATCTCCAAAATCACATTTATAATACAATATTTTGAAATGTATTTGAAGAATTGAAATAAAAAACATTGACAGAACAGTGCCAATAAATATATTCTATCTTTGTGGCTTTAAATCGCTAAAGCACATTCTGGAGAGACTCTTTGGAGCGCCGAAGGTGTAAGGTAAAACTTACCGATCTCTCAGGCAAAAGGACAGAAAGGAAAATTTAATATGTTTAACGAGTTTTTGGGAAAAGTTGATGACTTTGTGTGGGGTGTACCGCTTATCGTTTTGATTATATCGGTCGGTTTACTTCTTACAATAAGGTCAGGCGGAATTCAGTTCCGTAAATTGGGAAAGGCATTTAAGTTTGCTTTTTCCAAACAGGAATCCGAAGAAGAAGGAGAAGTTTCCAGCTTCGGAGCATTGTGTACAGCATTATCGGCAACAATCGGTACAGGTAATATCGTAGGTGTTGCAACTGCAATTTGTGCAGGCGGTCCCGGTGCTTTGTTCTGGATGTGGGTTGCCGCACTTCTTGGCACAGCTACCAAGTATGCAGAATGTTTGCTCGCTACCAAGTATCGTGTCGTTGATAAAGACGGTCACGTTATAGGCGGACCATTTTACTACATCGAAAACGGAATGGGTTCAAAGTGGAAGTGGCTTGCTAAGTTGTTTGCCGTACTCGGTGCTCTTGCAGGTTTAATGGGTATCGGTACCATTACACAGATTAATGGTATTACCACAGCAGCCGAGAATTTCTTTGATGTTCAGAAAGCTCATGTAGCTTTCAGCATCGGTGATAACAGTTATACATGGGCAACCGTTATTGTCGGTTTATTGGTTACCGTAGCCGTTGCACTTGTAGTAATCGGCGGACTTAAGAGAATTTCAAAAGTATCGGAAATCGTCGTTCCTTTTATGGCAGTTATATATATCGTTGCAGCAGTTATATTACTTGTTTGCAATGCTAAGGCAATTCCCGCAGCGTTTGTTGAAATTTTTGAAAGCGCATTTGGATTGCGTGCAGCAGCCGGCGGTGCACTTGGTGCTATGATGGTGGCAATGCAGAAGGGCGTTGCCCGCGGTATCTTCTCCAACGAAGCAGGCTTAGGTTCAGCTCCTATTGCAGCAGCAGCAGCTAAAGTCGAGTCTCCCGCTAAGCAGGGACTTATTTCAATGACAGGTACGGTTATTGATACATTGATTGTATGTACTATGACAGGTTTGGCAATCGTAGTTACAGGCGCACATAACGCAGCAGCCGAGACCGGTATTACCGGTGCAGCCGTTACAGACTACGCATTCCAGAATGGTTTGCCGCTTCCTAACGGAGTTGCATCTTTCATTCTTATGCTTTGCCTGGTATTCTTTGCATTTACCACTATTCTCGGCTGGGATTACTACGCAGAAAGATGCCTTGAGTACCTTATCGGTAACAAGAAAAAAGGACTTATGGTATTTAAGTGGTTATATATCGTTGCAGTTTTTGTAGGTCCTTACCTCACAGTTTCCGCTGTTTGGACAATTGCAGATATATTTAACGGTTTGATGGCACTTCCAAACTTGGTGGCATTGATAGCATTAAGCGGTGTTGTTGCCAGTGAAACAAAACTTTATATTGAGAAATTGAAAAAGAAAAATTAAACTGTTATAATGTGGGTCGGTGTTTTAACACCGACCCTTTTTTAATCGAGGTATATAATGAGACTCAGAAACATACCGATAGCAGAATCTGTTATAGCAGAAAGTAAATATGTCGTTCACGATAGCAAAAACGCTAAAGGAAACTGGCATGAAATATTTAAAAATGATAATCCTACATATATAGAAATCGGTATGGGCAAAGGACGCTTTATAGTAGATAACGCAATTAGGTATCCCAATATAAATTTCGTGGGTATAGAGCGATACTCAAGTGTTCTTTTGCGTGCAATACAGAAAATGGATGCAATGGAAAAAGCACCTGAGAACGTTCGCTTTATATGTATGGATGCAACCGAGGTTACCGATGTTTTTGCCACCGGAGAGGTTGACAGGATTTACTTAAATTTTTCGGATCCGTGGCCCAAGGACAGACATGCTAAAAGACGTCTTCCTTCAAGGGAGTTTTTAAAGCGCTACGATGCTATTCTTAAAAAAAACGGTACACTTGAATTTAAGACGGATAATCGCGGTCTGTTTGATTTTGCGGTAGCCGAGCTTGAACCGGCAGGCTGGAAAGCACTTGAGATTACCTACAATCTTCATAATGATGAGCGACTTAACGCAGGAAACATTATGACTGAATACGAGGAAAAGTTTTCAGCTCTGGGAAATCCTATATGTAAGTACATTATTTCAAGATAAATTATTAAAAAAGCACCTTGCAGGGTGCTTTTTTAATAAAAAGGGTTTACAAGAATGATTTAATATGCTACTATGCTAAAGCATTAAATTGCAAGAATGATTTATGAGAGGATATTATTATGAAAAAATTTATGGCAGTGTTACTTGCAGCAGCATTATGTTTAAGCCTTGCAGCTTGCGGTAACAAAAATTCGGGAAGAACATTTATTATGGGTATCGATGCTGAGTACCCTCCTTTCAGTTATATTGATGACAACGGCGAGTACACCGGTTTTGACGTAGAAATTTGCAGAGCAGCTTGCGAAAAGCTCGGCTACAAATTCGAAGTATTTGCAGTTAACTGGGACGAGAAGCTTGTGCAGCTTGACGCTAACGAGTGCGATTGCGTATGGTCAGGTATGACAATTGTTGATTCAATGTACGATGAAGGATATGTAATTTCCGCTCCTTACTATGACAGCACACAGGTACTTGTTGTTAAAGACAGTTCAGGCTTTAAGTCATCAGCAGATTTGGCCGGTAAGGTAGTAACTGTTCAGCTTGGTACTTCCGGTGAAGCATTGCTTCAGGGCGATTTGGCTGATTTGGCCGCAACATTCGGCTCGGTAGTTACATGCGACAGCTTCTTAAAGTGCTTTACCGAACTTGATGGTAATGCAGCTGATGCAGTATTTGTTGACTATCCCGTTGCCGCTAAGTATGTAGCAGAGCACACAGGCTTTTCAATCATTGATGAGTCTTTGGGTGCAGAGCAGTATGGTATAGCATTCCGTTCAGGAGATGCTGAGCTTTGCAAAGCTATCGAAGGTGCTGTTGCCGATCTTGTAAAGGACGGAACATATGCAAATATTGCCAATAAACCCGAGTATGCTGAAATTGTTAACAATCTTTTATTCTTAAAGTAATGGATTAATCAGTTTCACTATGTAAATTTGCTCCCGGAGGCGCATTGCGCTTCCGGGATTAAGTGTTTTTTAGGAATGGAGAGTTTATGTCATTAGCAACAATGATATTTAAAATGTCAGAGGGTCTTGGCCGTACATGTGCCATTTTCTTTTTAACCTTAATATTTGCGCTTCCGTTAGGAATGCTTGTTGCATTGCTGCGCATGAGCAAAAATAAAGTTGTCTCGGGAGTTACCAGATTTTTTATATCAATACTTCGCGGCACACCGCTTATGCTCCAGTTATTGGCTGTAACATACGGACCTTACTATATTTCCAAAAGTATAGGCTGGATAGAAATTTCCGTAGCCCGCAACAAACTGATACCCGTAGTAATTGCTTTTGCCATAAATTACGCAGCATATTTTGCCGAGATATATCGTGGTGGAATTGAATCAATCTCGAAGGGACAGTACGAAGCTGCCGAAGTTTTGGGATATAGCAAAGTTCAAACATTTGTGAAAATCATTTTGCCCCAGGTAATCAAACGCATTATGCCCAGTATTACCAATGAGGTTGTGACACTCGTAAAAGATACTTCAATGGCATTTACGGTTTCCTATCAGGAAATGTTTACAATCGGCAAACAGATTGCGAACTCACAGACAAGTTTCATGCCCTTTGTGGTTGCCGGTGTGTTCTATTTTGTGTTCAATGCAATTGTTGATTTCGTGATGGGCAAGATAGAAAAGTCCATGCAATATTACAGATAGGAGGTTGTGCCATGATACTTGATATGAGAAACATCGAAAAAGGCTTTGAAGACTGTGATGTATTGCATGACATCAGCCTTTCTGTCGACAGCGGTGAGGTTGTCAGCATAATAGGACCTTCGGGATCCGGAAAAACAACACTGTTGCGTTGCGCTACTTTGCTTGAAAAGATTGATAAGGGAAGCATTCAATATCTTGACACCAAAGCAGCCTGGACCGATGATAATGGTAAGGCACAATATCTTCCCAAGAAAGAACTTAATGAAGTGAAGAGTTACTTTGGCCTTGTGTTTCAGCAGTTCAATCTGTTTCCGCATTACTCAATACTTAAAAATGTAATGGACGCACCTGTTAATGTTCAAAAGCGCGATAAAGTTGAAGTTAAAAAGGAAGCGATGGATCTTTTAAAGAAAATGGGACTTGAGGATAAAGCAGATGCTTATCCTTGTCAGTTATCGGGTGGACAGCAACAACGAGTAGCAATTGCAAGGGCTTTAGCACTGAAACCGGACATATTATTTTTTGACGAGCCCACGAGTGCACTTGACCCCGAACTTACGATAGAAGTTTTAAAAATAATACGTAGCCTTGCAGAAGAAAAAATGACAATGGTAATCGTTACACATGAAATGAGCTTTGCGCGTGCAGTCAGCAATCGCGTAATCTTTATGGATGGCGGATACATAGTCGAGCAGGGTACTCCCGAAGAGGTATTCGGAAATCCCAAACAGGAGCGCACAAAGCAATTTTTACGGAGTTATGAGCAGTAATGGATATTGATTACGTTCTTTTTAATCCAACCGGAAACATTACAGTATTGGTGACATCACCGGTTAAAATTGAAGATCAACCGGCAATAGCAACCGATTTATTAAAGCTCGAAACAATGGCCGAGCAGGTCGGTTTTGTTTCGCCCGGAGATGATGAATGCGATATTCGCCTGAGGATGGCCGGTGGGGAATTCTGCGGTAATGCAACCTTATCGGCAGCAGCACTGTATTCTTATAAAAAGAAGCTTTTTTCAAAAGAACCGTTTGTTGTTAAAGTAAAAGTGAGCGGTATTTCCAAGGTATTTTTAATTGTAATGTCATATAACGGAAATGATTATACCGGAACTATTGAAATGCCCAAGCCGCTTAGTATTTCCGAAAAAACTTTCCATTACGAAGGTGGCTACTACAAATATCCGGTAGTTTCTTTTGCGGGTATATCTCATGTGATTATCGAGGATGATATGCCGATAATGATGACCGAGCGGGCAATAAAGTTGTGGTGCGATGAGCTTAAGGAAAAATGTCTTGGCTTTATGATATTTAACAAAGAAAAATCTTCCTTAAGACCGTTAGTGTACGTAAACTATCCTGAAACTCTTTATTGGGAAAGTTCGTGTGCAAGCGGTACCACTGCCGTCGGAGTCTATGAAGCTTACAAGGCAAAAGCACCGGTTTCCATGGCTATTAAAGAACCGGGCGGCATTCTTCAGATAGAAACGGATTCCACAGGAGCACTATATCTGACAGGTCACACCACCTTGTTGACAAATCATTTCAATTAGGATAAAATCACATTTGTTGCGAAAGCGACAAGCGGGGTGTGGCTCAGTTTGGTAGAGCGCCACGTTCGGACGTGGAGGGTGCTCGACGTCCGGTGGACGTCGGTTTAGCACCGACCGGAGCGAAGCGGAGACCGCAAGTTCGAATCAGATTCGAACGAAAAATTTAATATAATATCGGGGTGTGGCTCAGTTTGCTAGAGCGCCACGTTCGGGACGTGGAGGTCGCGTGTTCGAATCACGTCACTCCGATTCAGTAAAAACAAGGGTTTCAGAAAAGTCTGAACCCTTGTTTTATTTCTCAGTTCTAACTTTTTTTGGGTCAATATCTCAATTTAAGATAAGCGATAAATGTGTTCCGTCAAATTGTTCACCCCAACCATCTTTTTCGGTAAACTTTGAAAATAGCACAATACTTGCATCTGGTTCGCATATATTGTTTGATTTAAGAATATCACAAGTTTTTTCAATTATTCGGATAGAATCAGAACCAATCCCGGGAATAGAGGTATAACAATATACTTTTTGCATTTCATGTAGATTGATCATAAGTTTATTAAAATCTTCTGGCATATTGGTAAATAAGTGTGTAAAGTATTCGTAATCTTCTTCGGTAAGTAATTCAAAATCAGAATCGGCGTAAGTATCGAATTCAAACAGATATTCAGGGATTATTTCTATAAACTTATCATCCCATTCATCCCAATATAATGACGTTACTTTCCACATCCATTCAGAAAGAACACGCCAATCTTTTTCAGGAAATAATGTTGTAAGATACTTCTCTACACATAATACTAAATATGCCATACGTCCATTCATGGATACTTCATTAAATATACTATTTTTCATTTTGACCCTCCTTAAACCAACCTGTGTAGTTGCGTTTTACTTTGTACTTAAATGAATGAGTACAATTTTGACATGCATTTTTACTTTTACCCATACTTGATTGAGTTGTATGTATTGTAGTAATATGCAAATTTTTAAGCTTAGCACCATCGTTTAATGCTTTATTTATAGCATCTACTTCTGAACAATTACCTATAGCATACCCATTTAACGACTTTTGGGGAAGCAAGCCTTCATGCGTGCTGTCTCCGAATAATACAGGGTTTTTGGGTGAATTATTAAGAAAAATTCCTTTATTGCGTCCATAGTAATATTTTCCGGTTACTTCATCGTATACCACTGTAGCTGTATTAAATTTCTCACGTTGACGCTTTGAAACCTTTGATAATTCTGTGGCTTCTTTTTGCGCCCAGGAAATTACATGTTCTCTATTATTTACACGCTGACTTGGAGTTGATCTATTTCTGGATTTATCGCCAAGTGTTCCTGAAAAATGTCCGCTAGCTGGTTTACTCATAATCGCTTCCTTTCCGATGCGCTTGATTCGCATCACTAAGAAAGGAAATGACTGTAATCCCTTTTTCAATTAATTTGTCAAAGAACAAATAGTTGGATGATCCATATACTATTATAGTATGTGGATTGAGTTTTTCTACCATTTTGTACAGACCTTGTTCAAAATCTGGTCTATTGATAAGTTTCTTCAATCCACTGGCTACTGTTCCTATAAATACGACAGAGTTAGTCTCAATTCCATCGAATGAATATGACCATGTTTCGGATGTACCCCACCTAACATTATTTATTACGGGGATTCCCTTGGTATAACACCAATATCCGAATGCTCGCATACGATAAGTATTGTATCGTTTTATTGGATCTGGGAAGTCAGCAAAAGTTGAAAAATCAGGGCATATTATTCCATCAAAATGACATATAACTTTGTAGGCTTGCTGAGGATATAACCATATACTACTTCGTGGACCATCAAAATTCTGATCATTTTCACAAAAATGAATAAAAGCTGATACATGAAAGGACGCATTTCCGGATGAAATTGCATCTTTGTATAGCTTTTTTGCCATACTAAAGGAAATCAAACTATTGGGAAATCCATTAGGAAGATAGGTGGGACATAGTGGA
Source organism: Lachnospiraceae bacterium (assembly GCA_045617045.1). Lineage (GTDB taxonomy): Bacteria > Bacillota > Clostridia > Lachnospirales > Lachnospiraceae > UBA1258. The sequence continues at coordinate 649 of JAZLHV010000013.1, read as the reverse complement.
ATATCATTACTGGAAAAGACTGCATCCTTAACCATAAATGCATTCCACATATCTTTGCATCCGGATTTTGGTACAATATTCAGTTGTTCATTTACATCATTACCTAACAATTCTTTACTCATTGAAATTCCTCCTTTTGAGTAAATTGGAGTTATAATAGTTTCAATGAGAGCTCTCAATAATAGTATTAACATGAACGTGATAAAATGTACTTGCTGCAAAATTGCAGTAAAATTGCAGCAGAATTTCAACACTGCATGAGGAGGGGTAGTGTGAAAGAAAGTAGAGGAAAGCCGTAGATGGGCGCACTTAAATAAGCTGTCTAAATTAGACAACTTGTTTGAAGTATATATTTAAGAAATTAGATCAAGAAGCTAATTGCTCATCAGGAGGAAGTAAACCTTCTTTTTGTAACAGTTTTTTAGCTTGCTTGATAGCCTTAGCCTTTTGTTTTTCAACTAGAGGTGCAGGCATATCAATTTTGTAAAGGTCGCTTGGATTCCATACTTCTCCAGTAGACAGCATCTGGTAGATGGCAGTGAGAATCATACGGGCAATAGCTATAACGGCTCTTTTCTTGCCACGGCGTTTAACAAGGGATTCGTATTTCTTTTTGTAGTAAGGAGACTTGTCAGATTTCACGGCTGCA
>JAZLHV010000012.1:0-4670 GCA_045617045.1 Lachnospiraceae bacterium | reverse complement strand
CTATAACCTGTCCCCTGTGGTAAATCTTTTTTGAATTTCGTTTAATACTTTCTTTTTATCGGCACTCCACAAAGGTGCTACAAGCGTTTTTTTGTCGCCGTCTCCGGTAAGGCGATGTATAACCATCGACTGGGGAATTGCACATATACACTCCCCCAGCACATCCATGTATTCTTCCATTGTCATAGTTTCAAAACGACCTGCAAGATAATCTTTTTCCAGATCCGTTCCATGTATAACATGCAAAAGCTGCAGTTTAATTCCATCGGAGCCGACACTCACAACATGTTTTACGGTATTAATCATATCTGCCTTTGTTTCGCCCGGAAGCCCCAGTATTACATGCGTTACTACATTTATTCCGACGTTTTTAAGCCTTGTCACAGCATCGTCATATACCGAAAGGTCATAACCTCTTCTTATATATTCCGCACTTTCCGGCTTAATTGTCTGAAGACCGAGCTCTACGAAGATTGGTTTACATAAGTTCATTTCTTTTAACAATTCCACTACTTCTATGCCCAGACAATCCGGTCTTGTCGCAATTGACAAAGCGACCACTTCGGGGTGGTTTATCGCTTCTATATATTTTTCCCTGAGCACATCGACAGATGCGTATGTATTCGTATACGCCTGAAAATAAGCAATATAGCCCGCGTCTTCACCGGCTTTCTTTTTTACCTTCAAAATCCCCTTGTCAATCTGAGCGGTTATCGAATCATACGGACTGCCGGCAAATTCGCCGGAGCCTCCCGCCGAGCAAAAAATACAACCGCGTGTATCCGTCTTTCCATCCCGGTTAGGGCACGTAAACCCTGCGTTTATCGATACTTTGTAAATCTTTCTGCCAAAACGCTCTTTATAATATTCATTTACGGATTTGTATTTGCCACACCTCAAAGCCCGGCCGTGCATAGCCTGTGTGGTTGCAGTATCACAGTTCATCATCAATTATATCCATGGAAATCACGTCATCAAGCATAGAAACTTCACCGTCATCATCCCAGTCGGCCCCGAAAACGCCGAACGATGAAAAGTCGTCTCTCGAAGAAGCCTTCGACCGTGCAGTTCTGCTCCGGACTTCGCGGTTCCTTGCTTCTTCAAGTAATTCTCTGTATTCTCTTAGCAGGGCCTTCTCTCTTCTTCTGTTCATAATCGCACGATATTCCGACTCTGTAAGTCTTAAGTATCTTTCGTTTTGGGCTTTCTTAATCCGCTTTTCGCTTTCCTCTATGCCGCCTTTCACCCCCAAACAGTAAAAGACAATAACCAAAACCACCACTGCCAGGATAAACAACTTAAACAAGAAATATATAAGCCTGACATACCAAGGTTCACCCTTCTCATTCGGGGCAAATATCGACTTGACTGCTTCTGTAGGCTTCGGTGTCGATGTCGGGGCCTGTGTCGGCTTCGGTGTCGATGTCGTTGTCGGCATCACGCACTTTGATGCAGGTATAAATCCCTTCCCATATTTATTATCAATATAGTAAAAGGTTTCATCTCTGCTGATACCCTTTACGGCAAAAGTCGCGCCTTTCTCAATCGAGCCCACGGTTTCCAACGTCCCCTCAGGCCATTTTATGATATCAGTATCATAAAAAAGCTGTACCTTATCACAGCAATAATTCAGGGAAAAGTCCATCACGTATTTATCGCTTATATAGCAGTCCCTGTCGGTGTTCGTGTCCCCCAAAATTTCATACCAGCCGGTTTCGTTGCAACGGCCAAACACGGTAACACAGCTTCCGGCAGGGAGCTGTCCCAGCAATTCACCCTCAACGCTTGGCTTGCTCCTTATATTTGTGGGCTCACTTACAAAGTGCAATGCGAACTCATATGTATATGTATATTCCTCGGCATGCGCCTTATTTTTCACCGTCAGACACACCATTCCGGCCAAAAAGAAAAAAATAATCCTTAACTTTACGCTCATATATTTCCCCCTTCTTTTCACCTTTTCAATTATACCATACTCAACATTTGCAAATTATTGTAACACGGTCTTGGCAAATAATAACGAAATTATTAACAATATAAACGATTTATAAATTGTTAGCACTCCTCCTTGACGAGTGCTAACAATGGGGGTTATAACGAAATTGTTCAAGGGACATCACCTTAAACGCAGACAGCAACTAACAATTGACCATTTGGCCGCACACATATTAAGGAGGTACAATACTATGTTAATGCCCAGCTTATTTGATGAATTTTTTGATGATTTTGAAAGACCCTTAAGACGTCGTCCCACTCCGACGGTCGCGATTATGAAAACCGATGTTAAGGAAAGTGACAACTGCTACGATCTCGAGATTGAACTTCCCGGATTTAAGAAGGACGATTTACAGCTTGAATTGAAAGAAGGTTACTTAACCGTATCCGCCACCACAAAGCGCGAGGACAACAATGAAAGCAGCAACTATATCCGCCGCGAGCGTTTCATCGGCACTTCTTCGAGAAGCTTCTTTGTAGGTGAGGATTTAACCGAAGCCGACATCAAGGCTAAGTACGAAAACGGAATCTTGTTTATCAATGTTCCCAAGAAAGAAGCACAGCCTAAGATCCCCGAAAGCAAATATATTTCAATCGAAGGCTGATGCCAATTACCCTTTAACCAAATTTGGCCGTGGGTGCGATACACCTACGGCCAAACTTTCCTATTGCTGTGCACGCTCAAGTGCGGCATCAATATTTTTGCAGAAATTTTCAGCGCCTATTGCTTCGTAAAGACCGCTTTTTGCAAAAGCCTTAAGCGGCTGCTCATTTACATGAGACATAATCAGACGCACGTCCTTCTTTTTACAAATCTCATTAAGTGAATTAAAAGCGTTTATTGCCGTAGAATCAACCGCATTAACGCTACGCATACGTAAAATCAGATTTTTCTTTTCTGTGCCGAACTTAATTGCCAGAATCTTATCTGCAACACCAAAGAACATAGGACCCGAAATTTCATAAACAATCGTATCGTTAGGAACCTTACGCAATGAAATTGCATCGGGATCGTTGGCATCATCGAAATCCTTCCATCCGCTTACCAGGGTAACATCACTCATACGCTTAATAAACAACACACATGTGATAAGCATACCGATTTCAATGGCAACAACAAGGTCAAATACAACCGTCAAAACAAAAGTTGCGCAAAGCACCAATATATCGGACTTCGGCGCTGTTTTGCAAGCCTTCACAAACGTACGCCAACCGCTCATGTTATATGCTACCATAAACAAAATTGCGGCAATTGAAGGCATCGGAATCAATGCGGCATATGGCATTAACACCACCAGAACCAGCAAAAGAATAATTGCATGTACAATGCCGGATATCGGTGAACGTCCGCCGTTTTTAACATTTGCGGCAGTACGGGCAATTGCACCTGTTGCGGGAATACCTCCAAACAAAGCACTCGCAATGTTTCCGGCACCCTGTGCTACAAGTTCCATATTGGAATTGTGTTTATCATTTATCATTGAGTCCGAAACAACGCAGGACAATAACGATTCAATTGCCGCCAAAACAGCAATTGTAAATGCATTCGGCAACAATTCTTTTATCCTTGCAAAAGAAACTTCCGGCATCGAAAAAGCCGGTAAATCGTTTGAAATTGTATACAAATCACCTATTGTATTCGCCTTAAACTTAAGTCCGCTTACCATGATGATTCCCACGAAAACCGCAATAAGTGACGGCGGAATCTTTGAAAGCCATGAAGGGCGCTTAATCATCGGCCACAATATAAGTACCGCAAGACTCACCACGCCAACCACGAAAGCCTGCCAGTTAAAAGAATTTATAAAAATAATGTCGTATTTTAACTTATCAATTGTCTCTACCAAAGGTGCATCGGTCACAACCGTAAGTCCCAGAAAATCTTTAATCTGTCCCACAAGAATCGTAACCGCAATACCTGCTGTAAAACCGGTTGTGATTGTGAACGGAATATATCTTATGAGTGTTCCGAAATTTAACAGTCCCATCAGAATCAGTATGATACCGGCCATAATAGTGGCAAGGGCCAGCCCGTCAAGCCCCTTCGTGGCAACAATTCCGGCAACAATCGTGGCAAAAGCAGCCGTCGGCCCGGAAATCTGAACTTTAGACCCTCCCAGCAATGCAATTACAAAGCCTGCAACAATTGCAGTATAAATACCCTTTTCGGGAGTAACGCCCGATGCAAGTGCAAGTGCAATTGACAAGGGAAGTGCAATAATTGCTACAATAATACCTGCAACAATATCATTAATAAGCTGTTTTTTCGAATATGTTTTTAACGAAGTGACAAGCTTGGGGGTCAAATTAACCATAAATCTCCATCCTGTACGGCTTAAGCCGAAATTCATACAAAATAACAAACAACGAGTCAAATTATATATTTGCTTATAGGAATCATCAATTGCCAATATTTCCAATTTTTGTTTCCGTACAAAGTACGCTATATATAAACTATACAAGAAAGCTTTCGCTTGCGAAAAGCTCGCGCGAGCACACATCAAAAAAATATCCGATTGGCAGACGCCAATCAGTGTTGCTACACTAAAAGTAGACAATATCTAATGTAAAAAATGAGACCGAATATTGTTTCCAATCCTATATTTATGGTAGATAATACTGATATAGGAGACTAACATTATGGCGAAAATAAATCATCATTATAGCCCGGAAGA
>JAZLHV010000011.1:0-23130 GCA_045617045.1 Lachnospiraceae bacterium | reverse complement strand
GTTACAGTGGTTGACCACTGTAACCTGTCCCCTTTGGCTGACCACTGTGACCTGTCCCCTTTGGCTAAAAATGAAGGGCGAGGTGTGTCGCTGTGACAAACCTCGCCCTGTTGCTGCATTAACTATACATCGGCTTCAATGAGTCCGTAGGTGCCGCCTTTACGTTTGTAAACTACGCATACCTGATCGGTTTCGGCATTTACAAATACGTAGAAGTTGTGCCCTAAAAGTTCCATCTGCACGCATGCATCCTCGGGATACATAGGCTTGATGTCGAATTTCTTGGAACGAACAATCTGAATCTCATCGTCTTCAACGTAATCGTTGTTTAAGAATTCCTGCTTAAAGAAACCGGCGCCCTGTTCACGGTCTGTGATACGGGTCTTGTATTTTTTAAGCTGGCGCTCGATGATTTCCTCTACAAGGTCAATCGAAACGTACATATCGTTCGAAACCTGCTCGGAACGGATAATATTTCCCTTAACGGGGATGGTTACTTCTATTTTCTGTCTGTCTTTCTCAACACTTAATGTAACATGGACTTCTGTCTCGGGTGTAAAGTACTTCTCAAGTTTTCCGATCTTGTCCTCGACTGCTGATTTCAAACCTTCTGTTACGTTAATGTTTTTGCCAATGATGATAAACTTCATACACATCACTCCTTTTTATAAAATGGGTGTTGCTAAATATAAGAGTATTATACCGCAAAAAGAAAACAGTTAATTAAAAATTTACTAAACTATTTATAACATTTTCCTATAGTAAATGTATTTTTTAAGTTGCACTTATCACTTTAGTGTGGTAAAATACCAAACAGTAATGATAAAAATTTAACAATAATTTTTACATGATTCATTTTCCAAAGGAGACCAATATGGCAAAAAAAGTTGTATTAGCAGGCGCATGCCGTACAGCTATCGGTACAATGGGCGGTACATTATCTTCAACCCCCGCAGCGGAGCTCGGCGCAATCGTAATTAAGGAAGCAATTAATCGTGCAGGTATCAAGCCTTCAGATGTTGATCAGGTTTACATGGGATGTGTTATTCAGGCAGGCCTTGGCCAGAACGTTGCACGTCAGGCATCAATAAAGGCAGGACTTCCCATTGAAGTTCCCGCAGTTACCATGAACGTTGTATGTGGTTCAGGCCTTAACTGCGTTAACCAGGCAGCACAGATGATTATGGCCGGTGACGCAGATATTGTTATTGCAGGTGGTATGGAGAACATGTCCATGGCTCCTTACGCAATCCCTCAGGGTCGTTACGGTTACAGAATGAACAATGGTGTGCTTGTTGACTGCATGATCAAAGATGCTTTATGGGATGCATTCAATGACTATCACATGATTAAGACAGCCGACAACATCGCTGAGCAGTGGGGCTTGACCCGCGAAGAACTCGATGAGTTTGCTTTAAAGAGCCAGCAGAAGGCTTGCGCAGCAATCGAGTCCGGGGCATTCAAGAAAGAAATCGTTCCCGTAGAAGTTAAGAAGAAAAAAGAAGTTATTGTTTTTGATACAGACGAAGGTCCCAGACCCGGTTCAACAATTGAAGCTTTGGCTAAGCTTCGCACCATCAATCCCGATGGTTTCGTAACGGCAGGTAACGCATCAGGTATTAACGACGGTGCGGCAGCCGTTGTTGTTATGAGCGAAGAAAAGGCTAAAGAGTTAGGTGTTAAGCCTATGGCAACATTTGTTGCAGGTGCTTTGGCAGGCGTTGATCCTTCAATCATGGGTATCGGACCCGTAGCTGCCACCAGAAAGGTAATGGCTAAAGCCGGCTATAAGATTGAAGACTTCGATATCATCGAAGCTAACGAAGCATTCGCTGCTCAGTCAGTTGCTGTCGGCAAGGATTTGGGTATTGATGTTGACAAGCAGTTGAATCCTAACGGTGGTGCAATTGCACTCGGACATCCTGTTGGAGCATCAGGTTGCCGTATTCTTGTTACACTCTTACATGAGATGGAAGCTAAGGATGCCAAGAAGGGTCTGGCTACATTGTGTATCGGTGGTGGCATGGGCTGTGCCACAATCGTTGAGCGTGACTGATTAAATATGTAATTTAACCATATCCGAGGCCTTTTTGGCTCTCGGATATTGGTGTGTTTAGGTTTAGAAAGAAGAAAAGGAGTACAAACATGGATTTTGTATTGTATGAGCAGGAAGGCTATGTAGGCGTTATCACCATCAACCGTCCGCAGGCTTTAAACGCACTCAATTCACAGGTTCTTGAAGAACTTGAAGCAACATTCAAAGCAGTAAATACTGACGAGGTACGTTGTCTGGTACTTACAGGTGCCGGCGAAAAATCATTTGTTGCAGGCGCCGATATCGGTGAGATGAGCACTCTTTCCAAGAAGGAAGGCGAGGCCTTCGGTAAGAAGGGCAACGACGTTTTCCGTATGATTGAGACATTCCCTATTCCCGTAATTGCAGCCGTTAACGGTTTTGCATTAGGCGGCGGATGCGAGATTTCAATGAGCTGTGACATCAGACTTTGCAGCGATAATGCAGTATTCGGTCAGCCCGAAGTTGGTCTTGGCATTACCCCCGGTTTTGGCGGTACCCAGAGACTTGCACGTTTGGTTGGTGCAGGCATGGCAAAGCAGATGATTTATACCGCACGTAACATTAAGGCTGCCGAAGCATTACGCATCGGTCTTGTTAATCAAGTGGTTTCTGCCGAACTCGACGAAGCCGGAAACGTTGTAAAGACTGCGCAGGAGAATCTTTTGGCTACAGCTAAAAAGATGGCTGCAGGCATTGCCGCCAATGCTCCGATTGCCGTTAGAAATTGCAAGAAAGCTATCAACGAAGGCTTACAGGTTGATATGGATGCTGCAATTGTTATTGAAGAGAAGCTTTTCGGCGACTGTTTCGAAACAGAAGACCAGAAAGCAGGTATGGGCAACTTCCTTGAGAAAGATAAAGAAAAGAAGCTTAAGGTTGTTCCTTTTAAAAATTGCTAATTAATACACACAAAGATACATTAAGGAGGATATTATCATGAAGGTAGGCGTTATCGGTGCCGGTACCATGGGTCAGGGCATTGCAAAAGCATTTGCTCAGACAGAAGGCTATGAAGTTGCTCTTTGCGATATCAAGCAGGAGTGGGCTGAAGGCGGTAAAGACAAAATTGTTAAGGGCTATGCTAAGCTCGTAGAGAAAGGTAAATTAACCCAGGAAGCTGTTGACACAATCGTTAACAAGATTACTCCCGGTCTTAAAGAAAACCTTTGCGCAGACTGCGATTTAATCGTAGAAGCTGCATTTGAAGATATGACTGTTAAGCAGACAACATTCAAGGAACTTGACGCTATCTGCAAGCCTGAGTGCGTATTCGCTTCCAACACATCTTCTTTATCAATTACAGAAATCGGTAAGGGTGTAAACAGACCTGTTGTAGGTATGCATTTCTTTAATCCTGCAGATCGCATGAAATTAATCGAAGTTATCGCAGGCGTTAACACACCCGACGAGACAGTAGATACCATCAAGAAGATTTCCGAGGAAATCGGCAAGACACCCGTACAGGTTAACGAAGCAGCAGGCTTTGTGGTAAACCGTATTTTAATTCCTATGATTAATGAAGCAGCATTCATTAAGATGGAAGGTGTTTCAAACATCGAAGGCATCGATACAGCTATGAAGCTTGGTGCAAATCATCCCATGGGTCCCTTAGAGTTAGGTGACTACGTTGGCCTTGATATCTGCCTTGCTATCATGGATGTTCTCTATAAGGAAACAGGCGATTCCAAGTATCGCGCATGTCCTCTTATCCGTAAGATGGTACGTGGCGGTAACTTAGGTTGCAAGTCAGGCAAGGGCTTCTACGTTTACAATGCCGACAAGACCAAGACACCTGTAGATGCATTATAATTTCGTAATCTAATTAGGAGGATATAAACAATCATGGATTTTTCTTTAAGCAAAGAACATGAAATGGCGAGACAGTTATTTAAGGATTTCGCTGAAAAAGAAGTTAAGCCTCTCGCGCAGGAAATCGATGAACAGCACAGATTCCCCAGAGAGACTGTTGACAAGTTAGCTAAGTATGGCTTTCTTGGTATTCCCGTAGCTAAGGAATATGGCGGCCAGGGTTGTGACGTATTAACATACGTTATGTGTGTTGAGGAAATGTCAAAGGTTTGCGGTACCACAGGTGTTATCGTGTCCGCACATACATCTTTGTGCCTTGACCCTATTATGACATACGGTACCGAAGAGCAGAAGCAGAAATACGCTGTTGCGCTTGCTAAGGGCGAAAAACTCGGCGCATTCGGACTTACCGAGCCCGGTGCAGGTACTGATGCTCAGGGTCAGCAGACAAAGGCTGTTTTAGATGGTGATGAGTGGGTACTTAACGGTTCCAAGTGCTTTATCACAAACGGTAAAGAAGCTGACGTTTATGTTATTTTTGCAGTAACCGGCAAGATTGAAAAGCGCGGCAAATTCATTAAGGAAATCAGCGCATTTATCGTAGAGAAGGGTACACCCGGATTTACATTCGGTACAAAAGAAAACAAGATGGGTATCTGCGGTTCTTCGACTTATGAACTCATCTTTACGGATTGCCGTATTCCCAAGGCTAATTTACTTGGCCAGCAAGGTAAGGGCTTCAACATCGCTATGCATACTCTTGACGGCGGCCGTATCGGTATTGCTGCTCAGGCTTTAGGTCTTGCAGAAGGTGCTTTGGAGACAACAATTGCATACGTTCAGGAGCGTAAGCAGTTTGGCAAGGCTATCGGTTCATTCCAGAATACTCAGTTCCAGTTAGCTGATATGGCTACAAAGGTTGAGGCTGCTAAATTGTTAGTTTACAAGGCAGCATTAAAGAAGGATGAATACACCAAGAATCCTAAGATTTCTTACTCCATGGAAGCAGCTCAGGCTAAGTTATATGCAGCTGAAGTTGCAATGGAAGTTACCACTAAGGCTGTACAGCTCCACGGTGGTTACGGTTACATCAAGGAATACAACGTAGAGCGTATGATGCGCGATGCTAAGATCACTGAAATCTACGAAGGTACCAGTGAAGTTCAGCGTATGGTTATCAGCGCTAACTTATTAAAGTAGGAGGAACGAAAACATGAAGATTATCGTATGTATCAAGCAGGTTCCCGATACTAAGGGTGGCGTTAAGTTTAACCCCGACGGAACTTTGGACAGAGGCGCAATGCTTGCTATCATGAACCCTGATGACAAAGCAGGTCTTGAGGCAGCTCTTCGCTTAAAGGATCAGTACGGCGCAGAAGTTACCGTACTTACAATGGGTCTTCCCAAGGCAGCAGACGTATTACGTGAGGCTCTTGCAATGGGTGCCGACAAGGCAGTATTGGTTACCGATCGTGTGCTCGGCGGTGCCGACACATGGGCTACATCCACAACAGTTGCAGGCGCAATCAGAAATCTTGAGTATGACCTTATTATCACCGGTCGTCAGGCTATCGATGGTGATACCGCTCAGGTTGGTCCTCAGATTGCCGAGCACCTTGGCATTCCGGTTATTTCCTATGCTCAGGAAATCAAGGTTAATGGTGACAAGGTAACCGTTAAGCGTCAGTATGATGACAGATATCACATGGTAGAGGCTCAGATGCCTTGCCTTATTACAGCACTTTCCGAATTAAACGAGCCCAGATATATGACTCCCGGCGGAATTTTCGATGCATGCAAGGCTGAGATTACAACATGGGGACGTGCAGACTTAAAGGATGTTGAAGATTGCAATATCGGTCTTGCAGGTTCTCCTACAAAGATTGCACGCGCATCCGATAAGGTTAGAAAGGGTGCAGGCGAGAAGTTTGTTCCCGAATCACCTTCAGAAGGCGTTGACATTATCGTAGGCAAGCTTAAAGAAAAGCATGTCATCTAATAGGAGGCTAACATATTATGAACTTAGAAGAATATAAGGGAGTATTCGTGTTTGCACAGCAGGTTGACAATCAGGTTAGCGGCATTGCATACGAATTACTCGGTGAAGCTACAAGACTTGCTGCTCCTTTAAATGCTAAGGTTACAGCAGTATTAATCGGTTCCGGCGTTGAAAATCTTTGCGATTCATTGGCAGAGTACGGCGCAGACAGAGTTATCTTAGTTGATGATCCTGAACTTAAAGAGTATAGAACTGAGCCTTATGCTCACGCTCTTGCATCTGTTATTAACGAATTCAAGCCTGAAATTATGTTAGTAGGCGCTACAGCAATCGGTCGTGATTTAGGCCCTACAGTTTCAGCTCGTGTGGCTACAGGTCTTACCGCAGACTGCACAATGCTTGAAATCGGTGACTTCCCGCTCGTTGCTGTTCCCGGTAAGGAATCCGAGCAGAAGCATAATCAGTTACTTATGACCCGTCCTGCTTTTGGCGGTAACACAATTGCTACAATCGCTTGCCCTAACAATCGTCCTCAGATGGCTACTGTTCGTCCCGGCGTTATGCAGAAGATTGAGCCCAAGAAGGGTGCTAAGGCTGAAGTAGTTAAGTTTAATCCCGGCTTTAAGCCCAACAACAAGTACGTTACCATTAAAGAAGTAGTTAAGGCTGTTAACGATGTTGCTGACATTATGGATGCTAAAATTCTGGTATCCGGCGGTCGTGGAGTCGGCTCTGCTGAAAACTTCAAGATTCTTGAGGATCTTGCAGAAGTTCTCGGCGGTACGGTTTCCTGCTCACGTGCAGTTGTAGATTCAGGTTGGAAGCCTAAGGATTTACAGGTTGGTCAGACCGGTAAGACTGTTCGTCCCAACGTTTACTTTGCCATCGGTATTTCAGGCGCCATTCAGCACGTTGCAGGTATGGAAGAATCAGATATCATCATTGCCATCAACAAAGATGAAGATGCTCCTATCTTTGATGTGGCTGATTATGGTATCGTAGGCGATCTTAATAAGATCGTTCCCGAACTTACTGCAAAGTTAAAAGCTGAATTGGCTGCTAAATAATTAGGCGCTATATAAGGCTATATACAAGGCCTGTCCGGTAGGACAGGCCTTTTCCATGGGATATTAAGCTGCAAATATCATCAATTTGATAAGCGTAATTGACACACTCTTTATTTGTGTTATTATTTTAACAGACATTTAAGTATTAATAAAAATATTATGGAGGCCATTTGATGAGTAAGAAATTTGAAGCAATTCTTAGCAAGGTTACAACCTTCCCCATGAAGACCGTAGCTGTTGCCTGCGCTGAGGACACACCGGTTATGGAGGCTGTTAAGGCAGCAAAAGAAAAGCATATTGCTAATGCAATTTTAGTGGGCGATGAAGAAAAGATTCGCGCCATTGCCAAGGACATCGATATGGATTTGACCGATTATCAGATTATTGATGTAAAGGACACAATGGAGGCAGCGCTTACAGCTGTTAAGCTTGTGCATGACGGCAAGGCTGATATTTACATGAAAGGCCTTATTGATTCCAAGTCATTTTTAAAGGGTCTTCTTGACAAGGAAGTAGGCTTAAGAAATCCCGCAACACCTACACTTTCACATGTATGTGTATTTGAAATTCCCGGATATGACCGCTTGTTTTTCTTAACAGACGTTGCTTTTTTACCGTATCCCACACTTGAGCAAAAGGTCGATATCATTAACAATACGGTTAAAGTATGTAACGCTTGCGGTATTGAAAATCCCAAGGTTGCGCCGTTGGCAACGGTAGAGGTTGTTAATCCCAAAATGCCTTGTACTGTTGAGGCCGGTGAACTTACCGCAATGTGTGAGCGCGGTGAGATTACAGGCTGTATCGTAGACGGACCGTTATCAATGGATCTTGCCATCGATCCCGAAGCTGCAAAGCATAAGGGAGCTACCGACAGAAAGATTCAGGGCGATGCAGATATTCTTCTTTTCCCTGATATTCATGCCGGAAACCTTGTATACAAAACTCTTGTGCACACCACACAGTGCAAGAACGGATGCATCTTAACCGGTACTTCCGCACCCGCTATTTTAACAAGCCGCTCGGATACCATGGAAGTTAAGTTAAATTCGATTGCTTTGGCAGCCGTTGTTGCCGAGTCCATGAAAAAGAACAACTAAGGAGATTACATATGGCAATCAGAAGTCTTATTATTAACCCCGGTTCAACATCTACCAAAATCGGTGTTTTTGAAGATGAAACCCAGATTTTGGATAAAACCCTTCGTCATTCGACTGAGGAGATTAATCAGTATCCTAATATTTTTGCTCAGAAGGATTTCCGTAAGAACATGGTTATTGATGCTCTTAAGGAAGAAAACATTGCGCTTTCCGATCTTAACGTAATTGTAGGCCGCGGCGGCCTTTTAAAATCCATACCCGGCGGCACATATGCAGTTACGGATGACCTTCTTAACGATCTTATTCACCCCGTACAGGGCGAGCATGCATCGAATCTTGGCGGTATTCTTGCCCGTGAAATCGGCGACAGCATCGGCGTTCCTTCATACATTGTTGACCCTGTTGTAGTTGATGAACTTGAGCCTGTAGCACGTATTTCGGGTGTTCCCGAAATTGAGCGTGTTTCAATTGACCATCCGCTTAACCAGAAGGCTATGGCTCGTCGTTATGCCAAGTCTGTCGGCAAAAAGTATTCGGACATTAACGTTATTGTAGTTCACATGGGTGGCGGTACATCGTGCGGTGTTCACTCGGGCGGACGCATGATTGATGTTTACGCTGCATTAAACGGTGACGGTGCTTTTTCACCTGAAAGAGCGAACGGTATTCCCGCTCTCGGCCTCGTTGAAATGTGCTTTTCCGGTAAATATACATATGCTGAGATGAAAAAGAAAATCGTCGGCGGCGGTGGCTTCAATGCTTATCTTGGCACAAACGATATGCGTGAAGTTGATAAGATGTGCGCCGACGGCAATGAAAAAGCAATTCTTATCCGTGAAGCTTTTATTTACCAGGTATGTAAAAATATCGGTGCATGTGCAACCGTATTAAAGGGTAAAGTCGATCAGATTATTTTGACCGGCGGTATTGCATACGGCAAAGAAATCACTGCAAAGATTTCAGAACGTGTTGACTGGATTGCTCCCGTAACCGTATATGCAGGTGAGGACGAGCTCCTGGCTTTGGCGCAGGGCGCTTTACGTGTTATGAACGGCGAGGAAAAGGTTCAGGTATATTAATATAACGCTTCCCCAAAACACCTGCCGCTTCGGCAGGTGTTTTTTGCCATAGGGGACAGGTTATCCGGTAAATTGTTAATAATAAGTTTACAAAAGGGACAACCAATTTAGTTGAATATAAAAAAGAGATTTGGTAAAATAATTCATAGCGCTTTTGTAAAGAAACGCCTTGAAAGGATGTACTTATGACAATTATCGATAAAGTTTTCGGAACTCACAGTGAGAGAGAATTGAGGCGGATTCAGCCGACCGTTGATGCTGTTTTGGCATTGCGCGATGATATGGTGAAACTTTCCGATGACGAGCTTAGGAATAAGACCGGCGAATTTAAAAAACGTCTTGCCGATGGTGCAACACTTGATGATATTTTGGTAGAGGCTTTTGCCGTTGCAAGGGAAGCGACAAGACGTGTTATTCATACAGAACATTATCCGGTACAGGTTATGGGCGGTATTATTTTGCATCAGTGTCGTATTGCCGAGATGCGTACCGGTGAAGGTAAGACTCAGACCGACATTTTACCGGTATATTTAAATGCACTTGAAGGAAAAGGTGTTCACGTTGTAACTGTTAACGAATACCTTGCTAAACGTGATGCTGAGTGGATGGGTGAAGTTCACAGATTTTTGGGCTTAAGCGTAGGCGTTTCCTTAAATGCCATGACTACCGAGGAAAAGAAAGCAGCTTATGCCTGCGATATTACATATGTTACGAACAACGAATTAGGATTCGATTATCTTCGTGATAACATGGCAATATATGAAAAGGACCTTGTTTTGCGTGATTTGCATTATGCAATTATCGATGAGGTCGACTCTATTTTGATTGATGAAGCACGTACTCCGTTGATTATTTCCGGTCAGGGCACCAAGTCTACAAGCATTTACCAGATGGCGGATATGCTTGCAAAGCAGCTCCACAGAGGTGCAGACATTGCAGAAGTTGGCAAGCTTGACATGATTATGGGTAATGTCCAGGAGGAAACCGGTGACTTTATAGTTAACGAGAAGGATAAGATTATTACCCTTACCGAGCACGGTGTTGCCGAAGCCGAAAGATTTTTCCACCTTGATAACCTCGCTGATGCCGAGAACAACGAAATCCAGCATTGTGTTATTACGGCATTGAAGGCCAACAATTTAATGGCACGCGATAAGGACTATATCGTAAAGGACGGCGAAGTTTTAATTATTGATGAATTCACCGGACGTATTATGCCGGGGCGTCGTTATTCCGACGGCCTTCACCAGGCTATTGAGGCCAAGGAAAACGTTAAGGTTAAGCGTGAAAACAAAACGCTTGCAACAATTACATTCCAGAACTTCTTCAATAAGTACGAGAAGAAGGCCGGCATGACCGGTACTGCTTTGACAGAGGAGCAGGAATTCAGAGATATTTACGGTATGGATGTAATTGAGATTCCCACAAATCGTCCTATAGCACGTATCGATATGAACGATGCCGTATATATTTCACGTCAGGAAAAGATAGACGCCATCGTTAAAGATATTGTTGAAACACATGCAACCGGACAGCCGATACTGGTTGGTACCATTACAATCGAAGCTTCCGAGGAATTGAGCCGCCTCCTCAAAAAGAAAGGTGTTCCGCACACAGTCTTAAATGCAAAGTTCCACGAGATGGAAGCGGAAATTGTTGCCGATGCAGGTCAGTTTGGCGCAGTTACGATTGCCACTAACATGGCAGGTCGTGGTACCGATATTAAGCTTGATGATAAGTCACGTGAAGCCGGCGGTCTTAAAGTAATAGGTACAGAGCGTCATGAGTCACGTCGTATTGATAACCAGTTGCGAGGACGTTCAGGTCGTCAGGGCGATCCGGGTTCTTCCAAGTTTTATATTTCCCTTGACGATGATTTGATGAGACTTTTCGGTTCAGAGCGCACCAAAGCAATGTTTTCATCGTTGAACCTTGAATACGGACAGGAAATACAGCATTCAATGGTTTCGAAGGCTATTGAGAAAGCTCAGAAGAAAATAGAACTTCGTAACTTTGATACCCGTAAGCACCTCTTAGAGTACGATCAGGTAATGAATGAGCAGCGTGAAGTAATTTACGCAGAGCGTCGCAGGGTTCTTGAAGGCGAGAGCATGCGCGACGTGATTTACAAGATGATTACCGATATAGCAGAGAACGCCGTTGATATAGTGGTCGGTGAGGACCAGGGCATAAGTGACTGGAACCTTAATGAACTCAACCAGCTTCTTTTGCCTATAATTCCCCTTGAACCGATTACCTTGGATCGCATTAAGGGTAAAAAGAAAAATGAATTAAAGCAACAGCTTAAAGAAGAAGCTGTTAAGTTATACGAAGCAAAGGAAGCCGAATTCCCTCAGCCGGAAATTATTCGTGAAATCGAAAGAATTGTCCTTCTTAAGGCCATCGATTCAAAGTGGATGGTTCATATTGACGATATGATGCAGTTACGTGACGGAATCGGGCTGGTAGCATATGCACAAAAGGACCCCGTTCGGGAATATAAGAACGAGGCTTACAGGATGTTTGAGGATATGACCGAAAACATTAAAGAGCAGACGGTTACAATGCTTACACGTGTTCACGTAGGCAACAGTATGGAGCGTGAGCAGGCAGCTAAAGTTACAGGTACCAACAAGGACGATTCACTTACCAAGGAACCTGTGCGCCATGCCACAAAGATTTACCCGAACGATCCTTGCCCTTGCGGTAGCGGCAAGAAGTACAAACAGTGCTGTGGCGCTAAATAAAGGAGTTTTGCATGTTAATTTTAGATAACATGAAATCAGAAATTCAAGCTTATGAGGAGCCGCTTAAGGAACTTGCGGCATCGCTGCATTTGGATGATAATGCGAAAAGAATAGAAGAACTTGAAATGGAGATGGAAGCTCCGAATTTTTGGGACAATCCCGATAAGTCCAATAAGCTCATGAAAGAGCTTAAAGATTTGCAGGGAATTCGGGATACCATCAAAGGTTTGAATACTCAGTACAGCGATATTCTTACATTGATCGAGATGGGTGAGGATGAAACCGACGAGGCATATTCCGATGAGGTAAGGGCCGAGCTTGACAACTTTATTGAAAAGTTTGAAGAATTGCGTATTTCAAATCTTCTTAACGAAGAATACGATAAATGTAATGCTATTTTAAAGCTTAATGCAGGCGCAGGCGGAACGGAAGCCTGTGACTGGGCGTCAATGCTTTACAGAATGTATTCAAGGTGGGCAGAGCGCAAAGGCTTTACCGTCGAAGAACTTGACTTTTTGGAGGGCGATGAGGCCGGCATTAAGAACGTAACTTTCCAGGTTAACGGTTTGAATGCATATGGATATTTAAAGTCTGAAAAGGGTGTGCACAGACTTGTAAGAATTTCCCCGTTCAATGCACAGGGTAAGCGCCAGACTTCTTTTGCCTCAATGGATGTAATGCCTGATATTGAGGAAGATTTGGATATTGATATACCCGAAGAAGATATGCGTATCGATGTGTTCCGCTCAAGCGGCGCAGGTGGACAGAAGGTCAACAAGACTTCATCGGCTATTCGTATTACACATCTTCCGACAGGTATAGTTGTTCAGTGTCAGAACGAGCGCAGCCAGTATCAGAATAAGGACAAAGCTCTGCAGATGTTGAAGGCCAAGCTGTTTTTGCTTAAAAAAGAAGCAAATGCCGAGAAACTTTCAGACATTCGCGGTGAGATAAAAGATATTGCATGGGGATCACAGATACGCTCATATGTGCTGCAACCTTACACAATGGTCAAGGATACCCGCACAAATGCCGAAAATGCAAATGCCTCCGCTGTGCTTGACGGAGACATAGATATGTTTATTAATGAATTTTTGAAGTGGAAAAATCAGTAAATTAATAGGCGCATGAAAAACGAGAAATCATTTTTCATGCGCCATTGCTTTAATCAGTAATTGTGATTCGTATGCGCCGTGCTGCTTATTCATGATGTGAAAGCGGGCTTCCGGGCTTTTCATCGATTGCGACGAGGTATAAGTCTGTAACGGCCGTTAAATTAATGACGCTAACCCATAAAATACCGATGCAGAATGCCATGACACCCAGCAAAAAGAGCGGAATCATGCGTATGCCTATCATTAAGTAGCTTAAGCGGTTGCCGGACATGATTTCAAGAGTTTTCCTAAGGATTTCGGGAATTGATAAATCCGGGTTGTCAGCGAGCACGTAAAAGGCAAAGCCGATAAAAAGGTCAGCCGCAAATTTAAGGATGCTTGCGGGCAGGTTAAGAGCGAGCATGTAATAGGCAAAAGAACCTGCTTCTATTTCAAATATTTCGAAGCTTACCAAAATCGAAGGCAGACTTCCCAAAAAGCTTACAGCTGTAAATATGAGTTGCAGAAGAATAGCCTTGTCGGTATTTTGCTTAAAGCCTGCAAACAAATCGGAAACGGTTCCGGGGTCCGATTCGTTGAAACGCACAAGCTTAAGATAGAAGACCGCGCGACCGTAAATAAGCACGCCCAACAGTAAATCAATTATAAAGACTATTGCAAGGCGCATAAGATATGAAATTGTGCCGGCACTTGTAACTGCATCCGTAATCAGCGTGGATAACAGTTCGGTAAGTGCAATGAGAAGTGTGAGGCCGACGGCGGCAGAGTATTTGCCGATAAGCTGTCCGCGCGCCGTAACAATCAATTGTTTAGAGGATAATTTGTCACTCATTGTTGCCCTCCAAACAGCCCGTTAAATAACTCTTCAAAGGAAAAGCCGAGCATTTCTTCGTAGTCTTCACCGTACAGCATTTCAGCGTAATCGATGACACCCTGTCTTACCTCCGGGTTTGTGAAAAGCGTAATTACCGCGTAGGCGATTATACCTATCGATACAACTATTGCAATTACGGATGTGATAACCGAACTTTTGCTTTCGGGCGTAAACTTGCAACCGTATCCTTTGGACATTATTGCAAAAAGAATGGCCAGACAGGCAAATGATATTGCCACATACGGAATACTTGCCAGCAGTATAGTCATAACCAGTGCGCCTACCGAAAAAGTGTGCGAAAGTCGCACAAGGCGTTGCCTGGATTCTTCGTAAATGACGGGATCCATATTATTTCTCCAATTCACTTTTAAAACTGATTGTGCGTGGAATTTTTAACCGAAATAATAATATCATGAGACTACGTCTTTTACAAATAAACGTTTTCTAAAGTCACAATTTTTGGTATAATTACAAAGTGCGTGATACACGTTACGGAAAGGTACATTTAAAGTTTATGGATATTTGTTTAAAGATTAAAGAAGAACTTAACGTCGAAAAATGGCAGGTAGAGGCCGCCGTTAAACTTATTGATGAAGGTAACACGATTCCCTTCATCGCCAGATACCGTAAAGAAGTAACCGGTATGCTCAACGACGAGCAACTGCGTGACCTTTATGAGCGCCTTACCTACTTAAGAAACTTAGAGGAAAAGAAAGAAACGGTTCTTGCAAGCATTGAAAGCCAAGGGCTGCTTACCGATGAGCTTAAAGAAAAGATTATTGCGGCCGAGACAATGGTATTGGTAGAAGACCTTTACCGCCCGTACAGACCCAAACGGAAGACACGTGCGTCTGTTGCCAAGGAAAAGGGACTTGAACCGCTTGCCGAGTTTATTATGGAAATGTCGGCCGACGAGCCGGTTATTAATGAAGCGGCCAAGTATGTTAATGCTGAAAAAGAAGTAGCCAAGCCCGAAGATGCCTTGCAGGGGGCAATGGATATTATCGCTGAAAACATATCGGATAATGCGGATTATCGTATCTATATCCGTCAGGCTACGTTTGATGAAGGTATCATTACATCAACTGCCAAGGATGAGAAGGCAACAAGTGTTTATGAAATGTACTACGCATACGAAGAACCGGTTAAGAAAGTTGCCGGTCACCGTGTGCTTGCCTTGAATCGAGGCGAAGCAGAAAAGGTTTTGACCGTCAAAGTCAACGCTCCCGAAGAACGTATTTTGCGATATCTTGAGACACAGCTTATCACTAAAGACAACGAATTTACGACCCCTATATTAAAAGATACGGTTTTGGATGCTTACAATCGTCTTATTGCGCCTGCAATCGAGCGCGAAATACGTAATGAACTTACCGAAACTGCCGAGGACGGTGCCATTTCCGTGTTTGGCAAGAATCTTGTGCAGCTTTTGATGGCTCCTCCCATTGTAGGTAAGACTGTGCTCGGATGGGATCCTGCTTTTCGTACCGGCTGTAAAATTTGCGTGGTAGATCCCACCGGTAAGGTTTTGGCTACAACGGTTGTTTATCCTACCGAACCTCAGAATAAAGTTGCCGAGACTAAAGTCATCATCAAGAAGATGATTAAGCAGTACGGCGTATCGCTTATATCGCTTGGAAACGGTACAGCTTCCAGAGAATCCGAGCAGGTTATTGTTGAAATTATTAAGGAACTTGATGTTCCCGTTCAGTATGTAATAGTTAATGAAGCCGGTGCCAGTGTATACTCCGCCAGCAAGCTTGCAACCGAGGAATTCCCTAATTTTGATGTAGGGCAGCGTTCTTCGGCTTCCATGGCCCGCAGACTTCAGGACCCGTTGTCCGAGCTTGTAAAGATAGATCCCAAGTCTATCGGTGTAGGCCAGTATCAGCATGATATGGATCAAAAGAAACTTTCCGACGCATTGACCGGTGTGGTCGAAGACTGCGTAAACCGCGTAGGTGTAGATTTAAATACCGCCTCAGCACCGTTGCTGGAGTATATTTCGGGTATTTCAAAGGTTATTGCCAAAAACATTGTTGAGTATCGTGAGAAAAACGGAAAGTTTACAAATCGTAATCAGCTTCTTTCGGTTCCCAAACTCGGCCCCAAAGCGTTTGAGCAGTGCGCAGGCTTTATGCGAATCATTGACGGTGACAATCCGTTAGATGCTACAAGCGTGCATCCCGAATCCTATGAAGCTGCCATGAAGCTTTTGGATAAGTTATCGCTTACAATGGATGACATTAAGGAAAACTGGAAAAAGAATACTGCCGGCGCAAAGGCTGCAGCCAAGGCTCCGGCGCCAAAGCCTCAAAAGCCCAAGGAGCAGAAGATTGTAATAAAGAATACAAGTTCAGCAATGGGTGCGGCGCTTGCGGCAGCACTCGGTAATTCATATGTAGCACCCGTTTCGGAGCCTGCTGCTGATGTTAAGGCTGACAGAAACGTTGCTACAGGCTTGGCGTCACGCATTAAGGACAAAAAGAAGACAGCCGAAGAACTTGGAATCGGTGAGATTACCCTTGATGACATTTTGCAGGAACTTGAAAAGCCCGCGCGTGACCCTCGTGAAGATATGCCCAAGCCTGTTTTAAGAAGCGATGTCCTTGACATGAAGGATTTGAAACCGGATATGATACTTAAGGGCACCGTTCGTAACGTTATTGACTTTGGCGTATTTGTGGATATCGGTGTTCATCAGGACGGATTGGTACACATTTCACAGATTACCGACCGATACATAAAGCATCCGTTAGAGGCTGTAAGCGTCGGGGATGTGGTAGACGTTAAGGTACTTTCCGTAGACGTTGCCAAAAAGCGTATTTCACTTACTATGCGTCTTGACGAGAAAGCTAAAGCGTAGTATTACTATCTGAGACAAATTAATAAACTTCGGGGTTTGGTGAAATTCCATACCGGCGGTATAGTCCGCGACCCGGGTGCGCCCGGCTGATTCGGTGAAATTCCGAGACCGACGGTACAGTCCGGATGATAGAAGTTAATGCCAATAAAGCTGTTTAAATCTGTTTAAAGCTATTTAAAGCTGTTTGACACTTTTTGAGTGTAAACCCCGCGGGCAGTCGCGGGGTTTTTTTATGGAGGAACCATGTCTAATTTTTTTGAAGAACTTGCCAAGAATGTTTTATTTGCAGTTGAGTTTTTGCTTATTGCCGTAGCATTATTTGCTGTGGCATATTTGGCTGAGCGCATAATCCGCAAAAAGAAAAACGAAACCGGAAAATACTTTACCGCAAAGCGTATGGCGATAATCGCAATGCTTTCCGCAATAGCCGGAGTGCTAATGATTTTTGATTTTCCGGTATTCTTTATTCCTTCTTTTTACAAGATTGATTTCAGCTCGTTACCGGCACTTTTAGGCTGCTTTGCATACGGACCGCTTGCAGGCGTAATGATTGAATTCTTAAAAATTATCGTTAAACTTGTGTTTAAGGGTACTTCGACAGCCTTTGTGGGCGAGCTTGCAAGCTTTTTGCTGGGCTCGGTGTTTGTGCTTACCGCATCGTTGATATACCTTATTAAAAAGAATAAAAAAACCGCTATAGTCGCATGTATTGCGGGAACTGTTGCAATGACGGTTTTCGGGTGCTTTTTCAATGCAATATATCTGTTGCCCGCATTTTCAAGGATGTATGGCATGCCGATGGAAGCAATTATCGGCATGGGCACGAAAATCAACAGCCATGCTACAAGCGTTTTTACATTTGTGGCAATTTTTGTGGCTCCCTTAAATATTATTAAATGTACCGTATGCTCGATTCTGACAGTCCTTGTATACAAACCGCTCAGAAAGATAATGAACTGAGCCGGTGGTGCGATTTTCTTCTTGCGCTGGCAAAAGAAAAATAATAAAATATTGTTAACTATGGAATTCGAAAGTTTTAGTGCAAAAGAGACCTATGAACTGGGTCGTAAAATAGGTGAAAAAGCCACCCCCGGCAGTGTGTATACGCTTATCGGGGATCTTGGCGTGGGCAAGACGGTATTCACGCAGGGGGTCGCCGACGGCCTTGGCATTTTAGAACCCGTTAACAGTCCTACGTTTACCATTGTTCAGGTGTACGATGAGGGAAGGTTACCTTTTTATCACTTTGATGTATACAGAATCGGTGACGAGTCTGAAATGGATGAAATCGGGTACGAGGAATATTTCTACGGTGACGGCGTGTGCTTTATCGAATGGGCCGATCTTATTAAAGGTATTATTCCTCGCAAACACACACGTATTGAGATTAAAAAAGATCTTTCAAAAGGCTTTGATTACAGATTGATTACAATCTTAGAAATGACGGAGGCTTAGAGTGAAGATAATCGGAATGGATTCATCGGGGCTTACCGCTTCGGTTGCCATTGTGGAGGATTCAACGTTAGTTGCCGAATACTCCGTAAACTATAAAAAGACACATTCACAGACACTTGTTCCGATGCTTGATGAAATATCGCGTATGACAGAGCTTGACCTTTCAACGGTTGACGCTGTGGCAATTGCCAAGGGACCGGGATCGTTTACCGGCCTCAGAATAGGCTCGGCTACTGCTAAAGGATTGGGGCTTGCACTTAATATTCCGATTGTGGAAATTCCCACGACAGATGGTCTTGCCTATAATTTTGTGGGTACAGACAGACTTGTGTGTCCGATAATGGATGCCAGACGCGAGCAGGTATATACAGGACTTTATGAATTCGAAGATGATGAGCTTAAGGTTCTTTTGCCGGCAACGGCTGAACCGGTTGAGACTACGATTGAGCGGGTTAATGCATATAATCGTCCCGTAATCTTTTCAGGTGACGGCGTTAAGGTCTTTAAGGAAAAGATTGAAGAGCTTATTAAGGTTCCCGTTCTTTTTGCACCGGCTTCAAAATGTATGCAGAGTGCCGCAAGTATTGCAACTTTGGGTGTTAAATATATGAGTGCGGGGAAATGTGTTCCTGCAAGTGAACATGTGCCCGACTATTTGCGATTGTCGCAGGCTGAACGGGAAAGGGAAGAAAGTACTCATGAAGCTTAATGTACGTTTGCTTGAAGAAGGCGATCTTGAACGTACTTCAGAGCTTGAATCGCGTTCTTTTTCCATGCCTTGGAAGAAAGAAGACTTCGCGGAACTTATTGAACGTGAAAACGCGCACTACTTTGTGATTACACTCGATGATGTTCAAATCGGTACCGCCGGCTATACATATAACGGCTTTGAGGGCTACATCAATAATGTGGTGATTGATAGTGATTATCGGGGACACGGTTACTCAAAAGTGTTGCTCAAGACACTTATTGATGAAGGAGTGTCTTGCGGCATTTCGGAGTTTACGCTCGAGGTGCGGGTTTCAAATACGCCTGCGGTAAAATTATACGAAAGCCTTGGCTTCGTGAGCGAAGGCGTTCGCAAAAACTTTTATGAGCGTCCGACCGAGGATGCTTATGTGATGTGGCTTAGACTTAACAATAAAGGATAGATTATGCTTGAGATTGCACTGTTGGGAACCGGGGGAATGATGCCGCTTCCAAACCGTTGGCTGACTGCCATGATGGCACGTTACAACGGCAGCAACATATTGATTGATTGCGGCGAAGGTACGCAGATAGCATTGAGAGAGCTTGGCTGGACGGCTAAGCCTATTGATGTCATTTGCTTTACACATTATCATGCCGATCATATAAGCGGGTTACCGGGGATGCTCCTTACAATGGGTAATGCCGAGCGTACGGAGCCTTTAACGATTATAGGGCCTAAAGGTCTTTTGAGGGTGGTCCCGGCACTTAGAATGATTGCACCTGAACTTCCGTTTGAAATATCACTTATTGAAATACAGGATAATTTCCAGACCTTTGAGTTTGACGGATATCGGATTGAAGCTTTTCGAGTAAATCACAATGTATTGTGTTACGGATATAATATTGTGGTAAACCGTCTTCCCAAGTTCGATCCGGAGCGTGCCAAGGCATTGAATGTTCCGCTTAAGCTTTGGAATCCGCTGCAAAAGGGAAATTCGGTTGAGGCCGATGGCGTTCTTTATACTCCGGATATGGTACTCGGAAGCGCCAGAAAAGGTTTGAAGGTTACTTATTGTACGGATTCGCGGCCCACAGATTTTATTGTGGAAAATGCAAAAGAAGCGGATTTGTTTATATGTGAAGGTATGTACGGCGAGCCGGATAAGCTTGATAAGGCCAAAGAACATAAGCATATGACTTTTTATGAGGCAGCGGAAATGGCGCGCGCCGCAGGGGTTAAAAAGTTGTGGCTTACACACTATTCTCCGTCACTTACCAAGCCCGACCTTTACAAAAAAGATGTCAGAAAGATTTTTGAAAATACGGTTATCAGCCGTGACGGTGAAACTATAGATTTAATGTTTGAAGACTAGTGATAATAACTTGTATCCGTAGCGGTTTTCCATATGCCGGAGAACGCTAAATTCAATCGGATACCGGCGTGGGATAAAGATTTGAAGAAAACTCGGGGACTTAAGGGAGTCCTGATGTTGTTCTTTCTCGCAATACTTGTAATCGGAATATATTACAGACTTTCGAACAAGCCGGCTGCAGCTTCCAAGGAACCGGAGGTAATCAAAATTACCCCTGTTGAAGAGGCTTTGCAGCGCAACATGAAGACCAACTATCCGAATACTCCCAAGGAAGTAGTTAAATATTTTGCCGAAATCACCCAATGCTATTACAACGAAACGTTTGAAGACGAAACGTTGCTTGAAGCATTGGCTGACAGAATGCTGCTTTTGTATGATGACGAGCTTGTATCTTACAAGACACATGAGGATTATATCCTTGACCTCAAGGCAGACATTTACTGG
This sequence comes from Lachnospiraceae bacterium, assembly GCA_045617045.1. Taxonomy (GTDB): domain Bacteria; phylum Bacillota; class Clostridia; order Lachnospirales; family Lachnospiraceae; genus UBA1258. The sequence goes on along the minus strand of JAZLHV010000011.1, from coordinate 2,435 downwards.
TACAACGAGAATGGCTACAAAATTTCAAGCTTTGCGCCAAGTGCCAGTACGGACGTTGAATACTTTACACAGGATGGTTACGAGTGGGCACGCCTATGGTGTATATTTACCATAAAATCAGGTAAGTACTATAAACCCATAAACGAAGTTTTTATATTAAGGAAGGACGAAAACAGCCATTGGCGTATTTATGGCTGGGACAAAGTTGATGAGTGATAAACTGATCTTGGCCATTGAAAGCTCATGCGATGAAACCGCGGCAGCAGTTGTAAAGAATGGCAGAGATGTTCTCTCAAATATAATTTCATCACAGATTGATTTGCATACACTTTACGGTGGCGTAGTTCCGGAAATCGCGTCCCGTAAACATACCGAACAGATAAATCAGGTAATTGAAGAAGCACTCAAAACCGCAAATGTTACGCTTAAAGACATTGATGCCATAGCCGTAACGTATGGGCCGGGACTTGTGGGGGCACTGCTGGTAGGCGTTTCGGCAGCCAAGGCTATAAGTTTTGCCACTAAGATTCCGCTTGTGGGGGTGCATCATATCGAGGGCCATATCAGCGCCAATTACATCGAGAATAAAGATTTAGAGCCACCGTTTGTGTGCCTGGTTGTATCGGGTGGACATTCACATCTCGTGCGTGTGTTAGATTACGGGAAGTATGAGATTTTGGGTCGCACACGCGATGATGCGGCAGGTGAGGCTTTTGATAAAGTTGCCCGTGCAATCGGTCTGGGATATCCCGGCGGCCCAAAAATTGATAAGGTTTCCTATGAGGGAAATCCCGAGGCTTTGTTTTTCCCTCGAGCCAAGGTTGAAGGCTCGGTATATGACTTTAGTTTCAGCGGCCTTAAGTCTGCAGTGCTTAATTATTTAAATCAGTGTGAGATGAAAGGCGAAACTATAGTTCAGGCTGACGTGGCTGCTTCTTTCCAAAAAGCAGTGGTAGATGTTTTGGTGGAGCATTCCATGACAGCCATTCGTGAATTTGATGTTAAAAAGTTTGCAATCGCAGGCGGCGTTGCATCCAATTCTCATTTAAGGCTTGCCTTACAGGAAGCATGCGCTCGTGAAGGGGTTGCATTCTACAAACCGTCACCTGTTTTATGTACAGACAATGCTGCTATGATAGGTGCAGCGGGCTATTATGAATTTATAAAGGGCAATGTGTCGGGATATGACTTAAACGCCGTTCCTAATTTAAGACTCGGAGACAGATAATGAAGCATGTCGGAATAATAATGGCTGCCGGCAAGGGAACGCGAATGGAAACAGATACTCCGAAGCAGTTTCTTTGTGCCGACGGCAAACCGATTCTCTATTATTCTTTACAAACAATGCAGGATAGCTTCATTGATGAGATTATTCTTGTTACCGGTGAAGACTATATAGAGTATTGTCGTAGGGAAATAGTAGAGAAGTTTTCTTTTTCAAAAGTGAAAAAAATAGTGGCAGGCGGCGCTGAAAGAAGTGATTCGGTCTATGCGGGCTTACAGGAAGTCGTTAATCCCGAACATTCCTATGTATATATCCATGACGGCGCAAGGCCGATGCTGACACACGATATTTTAAGCCGCGCCCGCGAAGATGTGGAAGCATTTGGGTCGAGCATAACAGCAGTACCGTCAAAGGACACGGTAAAGATTGTCGACAGCAAAAATTTCGTAAAGACGACGCCCGATCGCAGCCTGTTATGGAATGTTCAGACACCGCAGGCATTTATGTGCGATGATTTGCTGGCCGCATACCATGAATTGAGACGTGCCGGTAATGTTGCGGTTACGGATGATTCTCAGGTTTGCGAGTTGTTTGGAAGACTTCCGATGCACATTACGATGGGTGATTATCGGAATATAAAAATAACGACTCCCGATGACCTTATTACGCTCGAAAAATTTCTTCAAAAAAAGTGAAAAAATCAGTTGACACAGTGAAATGATTTTGTTAATATAATCCTTGCGCTGATTTGAAACGGCAGTGAGCTTTTTCGAGTTAACGTGACTATGGAGAGGTATCGAAGTGGTCATAACGAGGCGGTCTTGAAAACCGTTTGTCCGCAAGGGCGCATGGGTTCGAATCCCATCCTCTCCGCGCGGTACTTAATTTAACAGCTTACAGATTCAAGCTTTTGGAGAAGTACTCAAGAGGTTGAAGAGACACCCCTGGAAAGGGTGCAGGTCGTTAATAGCGGCGCGAGGGTTCAAATCCCTCCTTCTCCGTTTGGTACAATCCAAGTACCGGTTATACAGAACCTTGACAATCAAACAACAATGCAACCCTGAAAATATTTGAGAATAATTCTGAGGATTTCAGAAGTGTGAAAGCGAACACACTATAAAAAAATACGACCCAAACACAGTAAAACGTGATGAATTAGCTAGAAGTTGATTCTGACAGTTTTCAAACTTTAATACGAGAGTTTGATCCT
>JAZLHV010000010.1:0-16116 GCA_045617045.1 Lachnospiraceae bacterium | reverse complement strand
CAGGGCAAACCGCTACATGATTATTGTTAGTCAAGCAGGAATGAATATTTGTGTGATTACTCACAACATCCTACAATCGCAAGCATTGTCTGATGCGTTATTCCTGATGAATTTTCCAGTTTCTTCAGATGTCCGCTCACCGGATATCTATATCCTTTTCCGATTTTCTGCGGAACCTGTCCGGCTGATAATACTGCTTTCTCTATCTCTATCGTTTTATGCTTCTCAAATAGCGGTGTTTTTAATCTTGCAGATACTTCATCAAGACGTCCGCTGCATTTTCTGGCAAGTATCTTTGCTAGGTGGTTGCCGCCTCTTATGCTCCAACATGCGTGATTATGCTTCATACGCTTTGCTATTATACACCAGATGTGATTCTCCATTGTACCCATGTTTCGATACATCAATCCATCTGGATGCTCCGGCAATACCACTCCTTGATCTTGATATGACAGCAATCCTTTTCTATTATTCTTGAAGTATGTTATCAGCTTGTTTGCATTCTCAATTTCGTTATCTTCCGCAAGACTGTCTCTATATATCTCAAGGTATTCAAACATTCCATCTACATCTTTTTGGTCAAGATAATCATGTATTGTCCTCACCGCTTCCTTGTAAGGAATATAGTCTTTGATTGCCTTGTTCCTATGGAAGGGATCCAGCTGAAACACCGTATCGGCATCACATACATTCTTTATCCATTCAGCTCCATCCGCGTTCATGAGACGTATTTCTATTTCATCTGTATCGTACTTCTCAGCTATGCTTGCCTCTCGATATTCCTGAAATTCCTTTGAGCTTGAAAAACCTGCTACTACAACCTTCTTATCAAGTGAGTACCTGTTTGTTCCGGTTTCTTTCCAACCATCATAAGCTATACCTACCTTGATTTCTCCGCCTTTTTTCTGTTCTCTTTGAAGTTTTACATACACCCCGTCAGTTTCTTCGAAGAGCACCGGCGTTACATTCTCACCCTGAACTTTTCCGGCCTTATGTGCTTTAATGAGTTCCTGTTCTTCCTCACAGACTTTTTCTCCAAGGGCCTGTATTGTTTTCCATATCCCCATCGGGCTTATTGCCTGTCCGGTCATTGCTGTTATCTTTGCAGCGCATTCTCTATAGGACATTTCCGTTATTCCCGAAACAAGTTGATCTGCAAGATTCTGTGATATCAAGCCGACACCGGGGATTCTAAGCTGCTCATCAAGCAGAAATACATACTCTTTTAATCCGTCTTCTCGCGTAACCTCATAGATTCTTCTCTGATAAGTCACTTCTCCATAGACTGTTTTTATGGTTGTTGTTTTAAAACCTTTATTTCTATAGGCTGCCCTATCTCGGTTATTCATAAGGTATGTATCGTACTCTTCGAGGAAGGTTCTGGTAAATACCTGTCCCCATTCACATACCATTCTAAAAATTTCTTTCTCTAAGTCCTTGAAAGTATAGCCTTCTTCATTTAACATAGTTGACATACAGATAGCTCCTTATATTTTTGTATCAGCAACTTAAATACTAAGATTTATCTGTATGTTTGGGAAGAGGGTTTTCCTCTTCCCATTTTTATTTTTGCCAACAATTATTTTACTCTATGCGTTTTAAAGCACTAGTTATCTCCCCTGTGGTATCTGGATTTCATGTGGTTGTTGGCATTGCGCAATACTTTCTCCAAAACGGAAAGAGACTCCTTTTGTACCATGCCGACAATCTTTTCGTTAGCTTCTTCCAAATCGGTTTCCCGGGCTTTACCGTTTGCGAACTTACCGTCATACTCGCACAGAACCTTGCGGCTTGCGTCAAATACCTTATTGATGTAACGTTCATCTTCAATCAGGTTATCGGCATAGTCGGCATCGGTTAACGCTCCGATGATACGGCTCGACCAATACATATAGTCGGTCGAAACGTCTTTTGTGGTGCCGGATATATACTTGGGAAGTTTTGAAACCCCCGCATAAACAGGAAAGCACGCTGTAAACACGCTTCCGCCTAAGCTTAACCATTCAACGCCCTGCATTTTTGCGGGCATATATCCGCGAATCTGCAAGATTGCGCTGACATCCGAGTTGGGAACACCGATTGTACGATACTTGCCCTTACATTCAGCATTCTTGTCGTAAGGATTATATTTTGTACCCTGATAATACGAAGAAAGCAGGTACTTAATATCTTCAATCGTAACCTTAAATGAGGGTACAAACGACCAGGGAATATCATTGCTTTCGGGCGTATAGTCGGCGCCGTCACCATCCCACTTGTAAACTCTCGGCATAAAGAAACGCGCCATAAACCATGCTCGCGGAGTATTGTAAATATGATCCGAATCCTGCTTGGAGCCAAACATTAATCTGGGATTTTCCTCGCCGTTTTGGTTAAGATCGAGATGATTTTTCTCAATAAATTCCTTCAAATCTTTTGAGCACATATTTTCTTTTTGCAAAGAATATGCATCGTTAAAGTCAAAATCATCAAGCCCGAACTGGTTAGGCATTATTACCACTCTGTCATCCGGAACTTTTCTGGCAATCCAGTGATGGCCTCCGATTGTCTCGAGCCACCATATCTCATCGGCATCGTTAAACGCAATACCATTTGCCTCGTAGGTACCGTACTTTTCAAGTAAAGAGCCCAATCTTTGAACGCCCTCTTTTGCACTCTTTATATACGGAAGAACAAGCGATACTATATCCTCCTCGCCAATTCCGCCCGGCGTAGCTTTTTCACCGCGCTTTTTCTTTTCTTCATATTTAACATACGGATCGGCCCCTACCACACGGGGATTTGAAGTAATTGTTTCCGTTGCCGTCATTCCGACATTTTTGGAATTGATGCCGCTTGCAGCCCAGATTCCATCCTTTTTGCTGACATTCGGAACTGCCGTATATCTTAACGGATTTTTAGGCAACTCAATTTCTACATGAGAAATAACACTTTTATATTTTTTCGGCTGGTCCTTCGGTTCAACCACAATAACTTTCTTGGTATCATACCCGCCGTCGTCATTACGTGAAATAATAGTAGAGCCGTCATAGCTCGCTTTTTTACCCACCAATATTGTAGTGCATGGCATATTTATTCCTCCAATTCAAAAACAAACTCGTTGCATATTTTCCGCACATAAGCATTATAAGCAGATTGCACTCTTTACACAACAGAAACAGAGCATACATTCCGCGCAATCTTAAGTTTTTTCGTTGACAATCACATACCCCTATGCTAATATATCGTTTGTGTCGCAAGGCAAACGCTGATGTGGCTCAGTCGGTAGAGCGTCGCCTTGGTAAGGCGGAGGTCACGGGTTCGATTCCCGTCATCAGCTTAAAAACAGAAGCAATAGCAATGTGCTTGCACATTTTGCTATTGCTTCTGTTTTTTTAGCGGTACCGGGAACGATGAAGTCCCGTGAGAAAACGTAAGAAAATCAGGCTTGCTTTCTTTTCTTTATAAAACCGACAATTGCCAGGATTATACCCCGGATAAGCGCAAAAACGGCAAACATAAAAAGAAAACCGACAATGCCAAAAGCGGTATCATAAAAATCCATTGTTCCGGTGTTGGTAAGTTTTTGCCCAATTTCTATGGAGAACGTTAACACAATGATTAGCGTAAATACATAAATCCAGGTAATCACCATTATGTGTCCCTTTTTTGCCAAAAATTTGAAAACCGGTTGCACCACGAATACCAAGCCAAGGCCAAGTATTCCTATTACCATGAAGTGAAGAACCTTATCGCTTAAATATAATTCATACTCGTCATTCAGCGACAGTATTTTTTCGTGAACCTTACTGACAAACGCCATTATTTCATACAAAAACTCTTTCATTAAAACTTCCTCTTTTCAAACACCGTATTAATATTAAAATTTACAAATATTCCTCTGCTGATTACGACAGCTTTCCATCCGCCATCACCGTACGTATAGCTTCAATGACTCCGAAGCCATACCCTCGTACAGAATAATAATCCGTCAATCGTTGCGTAATGATATTACCACACTATTCGTTTTGTGGTACATATCCCTTTTAGCAGAAAAACTTATGAAGCATATCGTAACGAAAATACCGGCATCTTTGTAGTCCTGATATCGTCTTAAAAATGTTGATTTACTTATCCCGAGGCGCCCGGCTACCTCTGTGCTGTACAACGCCACAATTAACCGATTGTCTTCATGCTGACCACTTTATTTACTTCATAAAAAATCGTTAATTTATTTATGATACATTTTCAATATCTATGAAAAAGGAGACATTTTCTATGAAAAAGCTATTAAGACTTATTTGCTCTGCAGTATTGTCTGCCGCAATAGTGCTTACCAACGCTATCCCCGGTTTTGCGTACACTGTGCAGCCCGGAGATACACTCGGCCAAATTGCAAAGACATACAATGTATCGGTTGATGATCTTATAGAATGGAATAATATTCACGACAAAGATCGCATTTACCCCGGACAGGAGCTTAAAGTTCAGAAGGAGTTCACAAGCAACAACCCCGCTCTCACTTCTGAAGAAATCCAAATTCTTTACAGCATGTTTGATGCTGAGTACTATGCAAAAGAGAATGCAGATGTCGTTGCCGAAAAAGGCAACAGCGAAGCTGCTTTATTCGAGCATTTTTTGGAGTTTGGTTTGTCAGAATTAAGACAGCCCAACGCAAACTTTAACGTAGCCGCATATGCAGCAGCATACGATGACCTTTCCGCTGCTTTTGGCACAGATGTTGTTAAATATTACAGACATTTGTATGAGTTTGGCAAAACAGAAAAAAGAGCTGTCACCACAATGGAAGATTTGGCCGCAACCGGAGTTGACATTGAGGCGTTCAAGGAACAGCAGCGCACATTTACCAGTGAAAACGGAAGACCTCAGTTTAGTGCGTTCTACGAAGAAGACGTTAAGACCTTTGTGCTTCCCCAGTTACCGGAACCCGAACTGGAACCGGAACCCGAACCCGTAAAGGCATTAAAAATCAGTGAGATTGCCGCAACGTTAAAGGTTATCCCCACCAAGAATAATCCGTGGGTTAACGAAAACGGCTATAAAGGATATTGGGATGCCGACCAAAAATGTTTCTATGTTGCTAATGAAGATTTCTCAGAAACACATTCTACGGATATGACGGATTCCTATGTTCTTGTAGGAAACGATTATGTATTTGAAGGAAAGCTTGCCCAATGGACCTGCATTATGAAAGACGGTGCCTTCTCGGCATTTAAGCTCGTAGCAAAAGCAGATTCTCACAAGCCGTTTGCAGGAACATATGAAGTACCTATAGTGAAATATACAGTATCTTTTGATTTAAACGGTCAGGAAGGAACCGCTCCGGATAGTCAGAAGGTTGCTGAAAACAGTGTGGTTGCTGAGCCCTTGGCACCTACGGCCGAAGGGTACGTATTCGGCGGATGGTTTGTTGATACCGCGTGCTTAACTGCATGGAATTTTGCAAGTGATGCAGTAACGGCCGATACCGTTCTCTATGCAAAGTGGACGGCAAAAGCACCCGAAAACGTTACCGTAACATTTAACACAGATGGTGGCACAACAATCAATCCTGTAACAGTTAAGGCAGGGGAATCGGTAACTAAGCCGGCGGATCCTGCAAAGACCGGTTATGTCTTTGACGGTTGGTATAGCAATACCGAATGTACCACAACGTATGATTTTGCATCCACTGTAGAAAGAGATATTACTGTTTATGCAAAGTGGACTGAATATATAAATAAATATACAGTTAGCTTTAACCTGAATCTTCCCAGCGGTGTAACAGCTACCGGATTCAGTGCACCTTCTCCGATAACAAATGTTGTTGAAAACACCGGTATCAATGAACCGATAGAAAAGAATAATGATTTGTACTATTATGGCATTTCAGATGATGGATTCTATACCTTCGGAACATGGTATAAAGAAAAAGAGTGCATAAATGCTTGGGATTTTGCAAATGACAAGGTAACCGCTGATACCACTTTGTATGCAAGCTGGATGGATAGCCGGTTGTTTAAGGCTGCTTATAAAGAAGGTGAAGATTACGGTTGGACTTTGCTTCTCTATTATGGACAATGTCCTGAAGGATATACTGATTTCAATAACCCCGTCATGCCTTTAAACGCTACATATTACGATCATCCTTATTTCGATGAAATTGACTACTACCAGATTGGAACGATTATTATCGACGATTCATTGAAATTCTTTAAAGGATTGAACTCAACAAGTTATATGTTCTACGATTTAGAATATGTAGAAAATTATGAAGGATTCGAAAACTTAAATGTAGCACGAGTAACAGATATGGGGCATATGTTTGAATATGCCAGCAGCAATTATTATGCTTACAAGCAAGTAACCCTTAAAAAAGCGCCTGACGTAAGCAATTGGGATACGTCAAGTGTAACATCTATGTATAGTATGTTTTCCGAATTCGGGTCATACATAGGTTACCGAGACGATGGTTATTTTGCCGATATTCCCGATACCGGAAACTGGGATACATCAAGCGTAACCACTATGGAAAATATGTTTTGCGATTTTGCATATTACACACCGCAATTTAATATGGTACCTGACGTCAGCAAATGGAACACGCAAAATGTTGAAAGTATGGAAGCTATGTTCTGCAGTTATGGATATTCAAGTTCAACATTAAGTCTGGTGCCCGACGTAGGTGACTGGAAAACAGATAAATTGACCCAAGCAAAATGGTTGTTTGACAATTATGGTAGTTCAAGCGAAGTGCTGAACGAAGTGCCGGACATTTCCAACGATGGTGAATCATGGAATACCTCGCTTGTTACCGATGCAAGTGGTATGTTCAACTGTTACGGTTATTCATCGACATCGCTTAATAAAATTCCCGACATTGGTTCGTGGGATATGAGTAGTATGGAATATTTCGGTTTTGCGTTCTGGGGATATGGTATGGCATCGACCTCGATAAAAGACGTTGTTCTCGATCTTTCGAATTTGGATGCTCCAAATCTTACAGATGTAGAGACTTTGTTTGAATCTACCGGTATCAGAAAAGTCAAATTCTCGGATAAATTATCCTTTAACTTTGCAGATTTGACATGGGGATATGGTGACTACAGTGATGGAAATAATACCTATACCATAAGCACTGATGCAGATTTCGAAATACTGGATGATCTTATTGCAAATCTTAACGGCGGAACCATTACAATAACCAATTTGTCGCCTGTCGAAGATAACTGATCGTCTTGATACAGACCGTTTTTATTGATTAAAAAGAAAAAGGAATTGCCCATGTACCGCCCCCCAAAAGTTAGACCCAAAAATCTAACTATTGGAGGTCGGTACAATTTACGGGCAGTTCCTTTTTTGAATCACATATTTTTTGTAATTTCTTTTTCCCATGCATCAACCGATTTTCTGATTGTCTTTAAAATCACTTTGTCGTTTTCGCCTTCTTTTGCAAAAATGACCTGTGAATTCAAAAGCGGAAAGAGTGTCATCAGCGTATTTTGCATTTTGGAAGCCATTTCTAAGCTGTTCTGAGCCATAAGCTCTATCTGCGCGGTAAAGTTCACCGCTACGGTTTTGGTAAGTTCAAGTTCCTTAATGCGCTTTCTTAAAACGCTTTCGGCATACAGCGTAGCGCGCGATTTGTCACTTGCCAAAATTTTGGCATGCTCTATGTGCATCACCAAATCCTTAATATACACGTCATTAAGCTTCGCCAATTGCTCATAGGTTTTACTTTGCATCAAAAAAGCCCGATGGCTTTCCGTTATTCTTTCGCGAAGACCCTCGAAATAGCTTTCTTTATCCTGCGATATGTACTTGTCGGAATCGCAGGCAAGGCTCTTTAACTCTTCTAAAATTTTGGCTGTTTCCCCGTAATTTTCCCGCAAAGATTCTTTTGCCACGCAGGCGTTTACGTCTGCAAGCCGATTTTGGCACTGTCTGCCAAAAGAAACTATGGAAGAAACATTATTAAAATCAATTTCCTGCATTTACTTTTTCCTGTCAAAATAATCCCTGTATCGTGGTACCCTAACCTTATCCGTCAGGTTAAGTTTCTTTAAAAAGGCATCTGCATCCTCGTAAATGTCTTCACCTTTAATACCCATATCCGCAGGGGTAGAAATGTAGTAGGCTTTATCACCGATACGCATAAGATCTCTTGCCGCAGTCTCCGAAAGGCTGACACCGTAGCCGATGTCCCATTTTTCTTTAAACGGCATTGATTCCTTTACGCGCACAAAAACGCGTCGGATAAATTCTTTTCCGCACAGAGGATAGTAGCAATGCGCTATATCCGTAATATCTCCCGCCTTCTTAAGCTTTACCTCGGCAATAAACACTTCATTGTAGTAATGACTTGCCTCGAATGCATAAAGGTTGACACCCATTCCCGAATTTTCCAAAACACTGATAAGGTTAAGCGTCAATATTCCACGATTAAGTATCTGCTCATCGGTCGTTTCGCCGCTATATACAAGATTCATGTATATATCAATGAATTCTCTTTCCTTTACACGTTCCAGCCTGACCATAGACTTGGGAACGTCCGCCACAAAAGACGCAACGTTTGGCCGCGAGCCCACAAAGGAAGGTATTGCTTTGCGCCTGTGAAACTCTTCCTTGTTTACCTCATCAAGTTTCCTTTTCAATTCAAGAAACTTATCAAAGCCCTTACGGTAGCCTCCGTGGCAATATTCAATGGCACGGCTCAGGCATTCTCCGGCAAAGCTTTCGGGAAGATACTCGCTCTTTTGCGATTTAAACACACTCGTGTTTACCCCTGGATTATCGCGCAAATATTTTTCCAGCTCGTAAAGAGAATTGAAAACCATTTTATAAATTACGCAATCATCCCGCTTTTCAATTAAAGGCTCTTTTTTATATATCATCAATAAAATCTGCCTTTCCCGATTACAGCCTGCTTGCGCTCGTGAAACAGCTTATAAAGGCGCTCAGCCTTCGGATATGCGGCACAGTTTTCCTTCATGCAGGAATCCAGAAATTCAAGATACTCCGGACCTTTTGTCTGTATAAACTCATAGTCGATAATCTTGTCTTCGGAAAGACTTCCATTGTCTAAATATCGTCTGATGCGAGCAGTATCTCTTGTGGTAAGAATACCTGCAGCCGCAACGCCGCCGAGTTCCGTCCTGCTGTCGGTAGCATTTCTGAACAGGCATGCAAAAGCATACCACTCGGGATAGGCTTTAAGTATCGCTTCCTCTACTCTGTTATCATAATCCACATATATCGGCAGCAATCTCTGTTGAACGGATTCTTCTATCTTTTCACGTGCATTATAGTTTACGTCGGCACCGTTACCCGAAGTATTTCCCGCACAAATAATTCTGAAATTGGGGTGCCTTTTAACGCGCTCACCCCCGGGGAAACTGTAATTTGAATCCCGTCCGTTGGAAAGAAACGAATTAAGCTTTACCGTAGCTTTACTGTTACCGTTATCAAGTTCATCGCAAAAGGCAAAGTATCCGTACTTATAACATCTGTAGAAATTTGACTGCGTATATCGACCGGCTGCATTCACAAATCCTAAAATATCGTATTCTTCGTTGATATAGCCGATATCCGTATATTCCATGCCAAGAAGCGATGCGATCTGCCTTACCATATATGTCTTGCCGCAACCCGAAGGGCCGATAAGATACGGATTCGCATCTTCCATCACGGCAATTAAGACGTCGTCGAACTTTTCATGGAACAGTTCGCCCTCTGCCTCTCTTCGCTTCTTTTCCTTCATCACGCATTCCAGGCGTTCTTTGAACTCCACATTTGTATCCAGGAACATGCTGACGGGAAGTATACGTTCTTCGCACAAAGCATTATCATCGATACCGTTTACCACAGTTTTGACAATTGCATTTTCCGACGGTAACACGCCGCCTGATACGTTTCCAATTGCATCGATATTGTGTGTATTCAACATGGAAAGCTTGTTAAACTTTTCAACAATGTCCTTATCTTCGGAAGATCGCTTCAAAATTTCCCTGACAGTTTTATCGTTGGTAACTATATCATTGACTTTCTGATATATCCTGTCGGCGTCCTTGTTAAGCGCGGCAATTTCAACGGCTGTTGTATTTGCAATGGCATTAGCGGTTTCACGATAACCGTTCAATTTATTTTCAGCGTCGGCAAAGACTTCCCTCAAAAGAAGATCCTTTTCAACAAGCACCGCTCTCTTTTCGGATGCTTCGAAATCCGAAAGCGTTTTTTCTACTCTTTCTTTTGCCTTATCGGCTTTGATGGATATAGATTCTTCGGTAAGATGCTCAAGTTCATCGACCCTTTGCACAAATCGATCGACTTCTTCCTCAATCTGCTGTTTCTTAACATCCAAAAGTTTCAAAACATCATAACCGCGATTTACTATGGAAGCCGCATCATTAATGCTTTTTTCGACCTCCATAAGTCTCACGGGATCTATATCGTATATGCCGTTCATGCGCTCGACATTCTTTATCTCGCCCTCGATGATTGTGTGAAGGGAATCCGTAGAAGCATTGCTTAACTTAACAACAACCTTAAGCAAATTGGCGAGGTAGCTCTCATCACTTAACATATATTCCCTGACAAGGACGCCATATTCCGCGATTTCCTTAAACGACTCGCCGGTATGCGGGTAAGCGTCTATCAGTCTTATAAAGTTAATAAAATTTCCTTTATCCGCAAACGTGCAGAAAAAACGGTTATCAAACATACCCCTTGATATTGGACCGTTTTCTTCGTAAAGGCGCAAAAACAAATCTTTGTTGTGCAGAAAATCGGGCGAACTTTCCCCGCGCGAAAACAGAAGCCGGTATATATCTTCGGCTTGTCTGTAAACAGATAAATAGTCCTTAACAGCGATTTTGCTGTTTGAAAAAATAGCTTCGCACAAGTCGTTTACAAGTGAAAGCGGCATAATCACGGAAACTTCCGTCCCGTTTTTGATTTCCTCTATACACTTGCACAACCCCTTTGCCGGATCGCTTAAACGGCGTAACTTTGCAACAACCCCGTCAAGTTTATCCTTATCGTTTACTTCAGATTTTGCTAATGCCATACCCCAATTTTCCTCATAATATATGTTTTATATATGCTTTATATATGTTTTATCTTTATCTTCGACTTTCACTATTGCGTAGTGTCTGTCTTTTCGCGGTTCATAATACGTAAGTGTCTGTTCGGTAAAGGAAAATGCCGCCTTACCCTCTATAGATACGTTTCTTTTCCCGCAAATATAAGCATATGCACACTCATCGTCATCCGACACGTAAGCAGTTAATGTTTTTTTGTCGCGTTGCTCGCGCATCATTACCATACCGCAAGAAAGCTCATAACACGCCGGATTATCAAAAAAACGTGACAAAAAGTCATTTTTCCCCTTACGTTCCCATGCTTTCTTTTCGACAATTCTCTCCGTTCCGACCTTTACCGTATCGCCTTCGCAAATTCTTACCCGTTCAAAAAACTTATCGCTTACCATAAAACAGGATATCCCGCCGCTGTAACCATGCATTGTATCCGCAAAAGAAATTTCAACTCCCGTTTCACCGCACGAAACATCAATCGTCAAAACATTTCCGGCATCAAAAACGTTAGAAACCGCTATCTGCGAAAAAGCCGGTGTTTCCGTTGAAATCCTGTAATGAAGCCGCTTGCGCGTATTATTGGCGGTTACGGTAATTTCTCCTTTACCGCACCAATCCCTAGACAATTTGCCGACGCATACGTTTTCGTATCGAACCCCATATAAAAGTTCAACTACATAGGCAATTATTCCTTTGAGCGTATAGTAAGCGTAATTTTTCCTAAAATATGCCTGCTCCCCAGTCTCCCCGAAGCCTTCAAGAAGCGTGTCATAGTCAACCGTTGTCTGTAAATATCCGTTTTCCAAGACCTTACGTGTAAGCTCATCCGCTACTATGTCTTCGCTGTTTTCCAATTCATGATAAAGCAAAAACAAACGTCTCATAAGCATTTCAAAATGCATATCCAAAGACGACAGATTTATTACCTTATCATTTTGGTAGTAAACCATCGCAGCCTGTATTTCATTTTCACGGTCATACAGGTAGTAGAAATTTACAAGCTTTAACTTGTCCATTGTCGCTATCTGTACAGACAATTCATCCAAGCACTTTTCCATCAATTTAACCCTATAATCCTACTGCAGGTGATACTCTGTCCCCCAAAAACAAATATCGCAGCCGGCTCTATTGCGTTTCGTACACTCGTATAGGTGTCTCCCCACCCTTTTGGTACACTTCAATGCGGTATCCTTCGCAGCCCTCGATTCCCTTCATTTCGGGGTAAAGCAAATCGGTACCGGTACTGTGCATTCTCTCAGGCGATGTTAACACCTTAACTTCATAGTCGTCATCGCAATACGCAAGCATCAAAATATCCGCAAACGATTCCGCCTGAATAATGCGCGTATCCTTTCCCTCACGATAAGCGTTTAAAAGCTCGTTCCATTCAGCCTCTGTCTCGGGTTCCGACACTGTAACGCCGTAATTTTCAACAAAAAACTTTCCGAAAGCATCCGTCAGTTTTATGCTGCCGGCAACATTCAGATGCGTAGGATCGGCAAAATCAAAATCATAGCTTATAAAATCCGCGTCCCGCTGATAGTTAAGGTATGTAAAGCCTTCATCGTTTAAATATTTCGAAATATAATTCAGCATTGCCATTCTCTCGGGAGCATAAGAATACGGAACATTCACAAAAATAAGCTCAACACCGTATTCTTCGCATACCTTTCGGATATCATCGATGTGCAGACTTTCAAACGGAAGCGTTTCGGCAATCTCGTTATCGTCCCACACAGGCACCGGCTGCGCTATCATATAGGGAAGCGCATCCGCACCCTTCGACGGAGTCTTATTCTTCTTTATAGCCCAATCATACTTGTCAAGCTCATTCCACCTGCTGTGATAAAGTATAAAAGGAAATACATACTCGGCCCGACTGCCCTTAGGGCACAAATTCCAAATGGTTTTAAGCTTTGTGACAGACAGCGGTATGTGATCGATATGTTGGTGAAGTGCCCCACGCTGATCGGAGTCGCCCGGATCAAGCTGATATATCCCGTAATACGCCGAAACATCCATGACAACTGCACGCGGAACATGGTGTTCGAGTGCATTCTTAAGTTGCCAGTAATCGCGCCCTAGGCTTTCCCCATGCTGGGCCAGATTATAACTGCGGATTTTATATTTATCCCACAATTCCATCGGCTGAAACGAATCCAGCACCCTGCTTGAGCCGAAAAACAGTACATCAAACTGCTGTTTTTCCTCGTAAAAGTCCCAGAACTTGGCAGTCCCGACCTTATACCGGCAAACCTTGTCCGCTATGCAGAGGGAAATCACCATTATAAGTGCAAAGCTGACTGTTTTTATCAATAAAGTTTTCTTTTTCATACAACCCTTAAAATTGGAAATAGATGAACATAGTCTCATCAAAGCCCGATCCCCATATTCCGAATATCAAAATCGTCATAATAAACAGCCAGTAAAACAGCCATCTTACAACTATATTTTGCTTAAAAAGCAATTCTCGAAAATGTACCTTGCGGCAATGGCAAATGTCTACAGTCAAAAGAACAGCGATACTTACCAATCCGACCGTTAAATCGGCAGGGTCCATAATGTAGGCGCTGACAGTGCCGTCCGAAAAAACGTGTGCATTATCAAACGTGAACATTCTTTTAATAATCAAAACAGCTTCCCTAAGTCCGGGGGCTCTGAAAAAAATCCATGCAAAATCAACTGCCGCAAATGTGATAACGGTACCGAAAATTTTGTGTACTATCGCCGGGAACTTCACTTTAAATATTTCCGCAAGCTTGTTACATAGCTTGCCCCACAGTTCTTCGGCAACAATATATGCACCGTTAAGCCCGCCCCAAAAGACGAAACTCCAACTGGCACCATGCCACAAACCGCTTAGCAGAAAGACCGTTAATGTATTTAAGTACTTTCTGAAAGCACCTCGGCGATTACCGCCAAGCGGAATATATATATAATCCTTAAACCAGCTTGTGAGGGAAATATGCCAACGGGCCCAAAAATTTCTGACACTGCCTGCACAGTACGGAGCGTCAAAATTGTCCATCAGCTCAAAGCCCATAACGCCTGCGGCACCCTTTGCAATAATGGAATATCCGGCAAAATCGCAATATATCTGAAACGCAAAAAAAATCGTAGCCACTATCAGCAGCCACCCACCGTAAATTTCATAATTGTCATATACATTATCCACAAAAATGGCCAGTCTGTCGGCAATCACCAGTTTTAAAAAGAAGCCCCACAGCATCAGCAGCAAATTCTTGCGAACTCTTTCATATTCAAAAATGTGCTCTTCGTAAAACTGTGGCAGCAATTTGTCGGCTCTTTCAATCGGGCCCGCAACCAATTGCGGGAAAAAAGAAATATATGCCGCGTACATGATTAAGTTTCTTTCGGCCTTAATTTTGCCCCTGTATACGTCGATTACATACCCCAAAGACTGAAACAAGTAAAATGAAATACCCACCGGGACGACAATTGAAAATATCGGAACCGAAACCTTCGCTCCCACCAGACCCAACAGCGCGCAAACCGTATTTGCGAAATACTGCAGATACTTAAACAGACACAACACCAAAATACACGCTGCCACCGTAAGTGCTAGCGCGACTTTAGCTTTCTTTATTGAAGCACTCTTTCCGTCAGTTGAAGTGTATCGACCAATCAACCGGGCCCCGAAATACGTCAGTACAATTACCCCTGCAAGCAGCAACCCGTATATCGGATTCCAACACATATAAAAGAAAAAGCTGCTCACCAAAATCCATATGTACCTGAACTTATGCGGTATCAGAAAATAGCACAACACCACAATCGGAAAGAAAATCAAAAACTCAAACGAATTAAAAAACATTAGCAATATCTCCTGACATCATTAGCCTTAAGACATTTTCTGAAAGTATTCCCTGATAATCAAAAGAGTACGGTATTCCCGCTGATTCCACGCCTGATACCCCTCTCGCTCCAGCATACGTCTGTCAGCCTCTATTGCTTCATCAAGAGTCATCCTGACCGAATGCAGGTGGTGCCGTATTTCGCCCGGTGAGAAATGAGTGTCGCACACCGTATCATCCACATCGCAAAAATAGAGTCGACTGATTTGATGGTAAATAGCATACTCTTTTATGGAAGCACGCTTCTCATCTATGGTTTTGAAAAAACGAATGCTTGCAGGAATTACCGTGCGACCCGTTTCTTCACGCACTTCCCTTATCAGAGCCTGCTCATCGTTTTCACCCGCTTCGATACCGCCCCCCGGAAGTTTAACCTCTCCTAAGTCGGTTTCAACAAGCAGCATTTTGCCGTCCACGAAGATAATCCCTCTCACCGCTTCACGGTGAATCTCCTCCATGTCGTCACTGTAATTTTGGGCATCCATCAAAATGTAATCGTCCATAATTCCTCCGAAAAGACTATGTACAACAATTAACCCTGTGAAAAACCTGTATATTTCTCAACGGTTGAAAGATATCCGTTCCTGTAATGACTGTCATTTGATACATCATCGCCAAACCAGTCCGGTGCTGCGAAGCTGAGTGCAGCCTCCTCGCTGGGGAACTCAACCTCTATAAATATAAGCCCTTCAAGGCGACCATGAAAAACATCAAGCTCTCCCTTTAACCCATCTTCAAGCGGAATAATATACCTTGTCTTGGTAATAAAAAAATTGTCTGCTTTATCGCGCAGGTGAAGGTACGTACTTTCCGGAATTTCTTCTTCAATCTCGGTGTTTACGATAAGGTTCGCATCTCGATTATGCTTTGTTTTGTATGTAAAAATATATTTATCGTCCCATTTACGAATTCTGAAAACCGGATTTCTGTTTAAATAAGCCTGTTCAATTTCATGACAAGCATATTTTTTAAGATCCGGCATTTTTGCAATCAGATATTTCTTCTCAATTTCCATATTAGCTCTACACTCACACAAATTGTCTGCCATTACGCAAATAGCTGCAGTTGTTTTCAATTATATCACAACTTGCACAAAAATACAAAATAAACCAGAGGGGACAGGTTATTGTGGTCGACCACAATAACCTGTCCCCTCTGGTTGCCTCTGG
>JAZLHV010000009.1:0-2921 GCA_045617045.1 Lachnospiraceae bacterium | reverse complement strand
GGAATGGATACAAAGAAACTTTCCGATTACGAATTACCGAGCGACTGGGAAGAAAAGTATGCCTTGACAAATATCGGCTTTGTCCCCCAAAGCAACAGTCCCGAACAGACAGTAAGGCAAATGAGGAATGAAAATGTTAAGGATATATATTGGGCAGGCTGCTCGGCATATAAGGAAGATAAATTAACAGTTCCCGTAACGAATACTACCGAAAAGCATCGAATTTTTACCTTTGACGGAACTGAAACATCTATCGGTCTGCGCTATACCAACACGAGTAATAATCGGTTTGCACCCTTTGAAACAGATGATAATGAAGCAGATGTTTCGGCATCGGTATTTTCAGGCCGTAATATAAGGATGATTGTTTTTCTTTCGGCGGCTTTCCTGCTTGTTATAACTGCGGCGTATATAGTTTACCGCAAAAAGCGTAAAATTGCTTGAATCATTTGATATAGTTTTTTACAAATAAAAAGTGAGGTACTTTGTATGGAACAAACGAAAAGGAGCTTTGGCGGACTCCGATGGCCGGCGGTAATCATTGCCGTGCTTTTGGCGGTTTTATTGGCTGTTGAAACACCGCTTTCCGCTTATGCCACAAGTGAAAAAGGCATCTATATCAAAGAGGTCATTATGATTACGGCATCAAGCACAGACGAAGCAAGGCAAAACACAAAAAAGGCGAGCGATGATGCGGGGAAAACATATACTTTGTTTGAAACGCCGATTTATGAATGCGGCGGTCTTCAAACTTATGTTGCATATACCACCACAAACAATAAAGCAAATGCCGTAAAATCCATAAAAGCCATGAATATGAAAGGCGGCTGGTCATACGAGGAGTATGATAAATACTTGGACCAGCTTATAGATAAGGCGAATTTCCTTGCAGAGGATTTGTATAAAGCCATATCAGAGTATGCAGATGCTCTTGCCGCAAACAAGAAAAATGCATTATATGCCAAAAAAATTCTTGACTATTTATATGAGGATGATTCCAAGCAAACCGTTTCCGACTTCTTTGTCGCATTGGCGGCGAAAGGAAGCTACGATGCCGTAAAGGACGCTTTGATTACATTTACAATGGAGTCAAATATGAACATCCTTTCAACAATAGAGAGTGCATTGATGATCGCTTGCGCCGATGCCTATACAGGTGAGGGCGAGAATGACATAAATTTTATGACCGGAATGCAACAACCGACATATTTGAAGGGCTTGAACGGCTTTCTAAACAACCCCAATTATGCGATGTACGATGTTTATGTACAGGATATTCTCATTTCTCTCCCCGATGTGCAGGAGGATATCCGCTTCTATATGAACAGCGGCTTTATGATCGAAGATGAAGTTGAAGAAATGGCCGCCATGCAGGAAGCGACAATCGTCGGGGAAATTTCCAACGATTCGGAAAATCCGCTTGAAGATTATTTAGAACAAAAGGAAATCATTCGTGAAGCGGCGGCAGGAGAAGAAAACGAATTCGAATTATCTGAAGAAGAGCAAGCGGCAGCAAGACGGCTTGAAGAGTGTGAACGGTATATAGACAGTTTGTCAAAGGAAGACAAAAATCATTATACAAACGGCAAAATATACTATAGTGCTTTAAAAAACTCTGCTTATACAGGATATGTCAAAAACGGAAAAAACCAATACGAAAACCTGTTAGGTCTTATCATGGCACACGATAATATGGATGACTACACAAACGAAGATTTTTATCCTCTTATCCAAAAATTGACCAAAGGCCAGCGCGCACTTTTGAAGGTGGGATTTTCACAGCTTCTTTCCTCTGTTTTGGTACCTACGAGTGTTATGGACATCACATTTTGCGGAATGTTAGATACTGTGAACAAAAAGGCGGAAACCGAGGATGAGAAAATCAAAAAGGGCGATGTTGTATCGGTTTATGAGGGCATTGACCGTTCGCTCTTCCAAAAGAACAGCGGCATTGCACTTACAAGTCAGGCAATAAAAAAAGCACAGGAAAAGCCCTTTGCCCATGTTACTACCTCTGCTGAAAAAATTCAGCATATCTGCGATATTATTGCCATAGCTTCCGGCGGAATGGCGGCAACCGGTCTTGTGGCAGGCGCAGGATTTGCAACCTATGCATATCTTTCATTTCAAGCACAGTTTGCTCAGGTGGTGGGAGTTGATATTTTAGAAACCTCTACTACAAATTTTTTGAATTTAACCCTTGAGAGAGCAGGCGGATTCTTTGGGAATTATATTGTAACGGAAAGCACCTATACATATGGTGCCGGATGGACTGTTGAACAGACTCTTAACGGAATTGCGGTTTCCGCCACGAATATGCCTGCAACATTTTCAAACTGCGTCCTTGCGTTCCTCAGAGCCGGTTTAGGTGCTGTTTTGAAATGGGTTTCCGTTGTTTCCATCGGTGTTATGATAATTTCGCTTGTCGTAAAGTATTTGGCTCCGCTTATTGCAGAGGAAGGCGATGAGCCCTATGTCAATATCCCCCGTGTAATGTGCTCATATCAGCCGATTTACGGGCAAGAGTATGAGGATGCTCCCGAGGAGGATTATATTTACTACTACGGTGTTAAGAACCCGTTACTGACCGATGCCGACCAGCAAAGAGCACGTGTCACCAAGGATAATGAACCGAGTAAGGATCTGGATGTTACGAAGTTTATGATAGGCGATGTTTGCAACTGGACATTAAAGGGACTCAGCCGTCAGTGGGTCGCACTTTATACCTCCACCGACTCAAAATCGGGTAAGCCGATTTTGGCAGACTCATTAAAGGTACTGACGAGTGCCGCCGATTTTAACAAAGATACTTCTTTGGTTTCCGTTAAAGTGTTTAATAACGCAACACCCTTAAACCTCCATAACGCATACGATATTACCGCAAATGTGGATTCAACCCCGAGATATTTGGGATATAAAGT
>JAZLHV010000008.1:0-14632 GCA_045617045.1 Lachnospiraceae bacterium | reverse complement strand
GACAGATGAACAGTTTGAAGAGATAGCACCATGGAATGCCGAAATACAAAAATTGATAGGTAATAAATAGAGTAAAATGCTGGCACCTAGCAGATGCCGGAAAAAATATTCATATACGCGCTTTTATTTAGCGCTTACAATTGTTCGCTATAGACCGACAAGTGGATATGTATTCTTTTCAAAAAGAAATCGCTTAAGCTGTGAGGTTTAAGCAATTTTCTATAACTTGCATTACCATATTTTCTGAACGTGGCTTATTTCATAATATTTGTAGATTTATTCATACCGGGAGGCATTCGGTACAGTAAAAAATTAAGCAGTATCACCGCGCGTATAGGCGGCAGTCGTTCCAATATGGCAGTCGTTTTTTTATTTTTTCTTTTTTGATAAAATAAAACAATGTAAATCGGCTTCGTAAAAGTTGCCCGATTGCCGTTAAGTGGTTAATATATAATCATGCTAAATAAATAATACAAGGAGGAAGCACTGTTTGTGCATAAACAAACCATGTTAGATGTTAAGAATGTAACTAAAAAGTATGGAAAGACAATAGCTGTCAATGATGTTTCTTTTGAACTTGAGCCCGGTACGATTACTGTATTGTTGGGACCTAACGGTGCCGGCAAAAGCACTGTCATGAAATCGATTATCGGATTTTTGAAGTATGACGGAACTATCACCGTGAACGGTATTCCCACAAAAATCCCCGAGGCAAGGAAAATTTTAGGCTATGTTCCCGAAATGCCTTCTTTGTATCCGACGCTTACCGTAAGAGAGCATATGGAGTTTATAGCAAGGGCATACAGAATGGCAAACTATAAAGACCGTATTAATACGTTACTTGAAAAGTTTGAATTGGATGATAAAGATAAGAAATTTGGCGATGAGCTTTCAAAAGGTATGCAGCAAAAACTTAACCTTTGCCTGGGCTTACTGCCAGACCCGCAGGTTATTTTGCTTGATGAGCCCATGATCGGTCTCGATCCGCATGCGATTAAGGAACTTAAGAATACAATAGAAGAACTTCGTGCGCAGGGTAAGACATTACTTGTCAGCACACATATCATTGATTCGGTTGATATGTTGTGGGATAAGACGATTATTATGCAGGGTGGTTTTGTAAAGAGCATTGTTACCAAGAACGAACTTGATGCTCAGGGCAAGACTCTTGAGGAACTTTTCTTCGAAGTTACCGAAGGCCTTTCTGACGAGGATGTTAGGGCAAAAGAACCCGATAACGAGACTGCTTGTGATGGCAAGGAGGCATAAATGAAACTTTTTCTTTATTATGCTTTTCATTCAATCGTAAACACGTTTAGAAAGCTGTTTAAGACCTGGATGATAATAATGCTCGCCGCAGTGCTGCTGGGCGCGTGCGTCGGTCTTATTGCGGGATCCATTGCCGAAAAGGCAGAAGAAAATAATACGGAAATTTCCACGGAAGTTTCAGAACCTGAAGCGATTCCCGGAGCAACGCTTACCGAAAGAACAGGGCTTACGCCTAATGAAATGCTGGAGCTGATAACAGCCGGTATTGTAGTGTTTATGCTTTCAATCGGCATTGCTTCATCGTCAAAGTCTTCAAATCTTTTTAAGCCGGCCGACGTTATTATGCTTTTTGCTTCACCGATGAAACCGCAGGCGGTTATGATGTTCAGACTTGCCAATTCACTCGGAATGCAATTGTTTATATCACTTTACATGCTGGCTCAGATTCCGACACTTATGAATGCCGGATTCGGCGGATTCGGTGCTCTTACAATAATTCTTGCATGGGCGGTTTTGAATGTCTGCTCGATAATTATTCAGGTTACTGTTTATACTGTAGGGGCCAAGTTAAACCTGAAACTTGAAAATATATCGAAAATCCTGTTGGCTGTTTTGGTTGTATTAGGTGTAGCGTTCTATGCTTTTGCAAAAACACAGGACGGAACATATCTGCAAAGTGCTGTTGCGTTCTTTGCATCGAAAGGCACGAGATGGATTCCTTATTACGGCTGGATTCGCGGCTGGGTAGTTGCGGCTGTTGAGCACAATATGCTTGCGTGGTGCATTTATCTGGGACTTCTTGTAGGCTTCTCGACATTGCTTATATATATTATATGGCACATGAATCCTGATTTTTATGAGGAGGCAATTGCTTCGTGCGAGCGAATCAGTGTTGCCATGGAAGCTGCCCAGCAGGGTAAGGGTGCTATTGTGGTGCGTGAAAAAGAACGCAGTTCAAAGATTGACAGAAACGGCTTTAACAAAGGCTTTGGCGCAAATGTATTCTTTTTCAAAACCTTATATAACAGAAAGCGTTTTGCGATTTTAAAGGTTTTCACAAAGACGATGATCGTATATGCGCTTGTAGCGGTTCTGGTTGGAAAGTTTGCAAGCATGTTTGCTTTCTTTGCACTTGCCGTAATAGCTTTCTACAGAACACTCGGAAACC
This sequence comes from Lachnospiraceae bacterium, assembly GCA_045617045.1. Lineage (GTDB taxonomy): Bacteria > Bacillota > Clostridia > Lachnospirales > Lachnospiraceae > UBA1258. The sequence continues at coordinate 12,195 of JAZLHV010000008.1, read as the reverse complement.
CGCTTGAAGAAGATACGCAAAGAGAATTCTTTACAATGATTCCCGAGCCTGCATTAAATAAACTTTTATGGTCGTTATTCGGCGGAACTGCAAACACCCTTCTTGATGTAATTCCGGCTGCTGTTATTTGCACAATCTTTTGTAAGTGTAGCATCTGGTACACACTTATGATGCTGTTGTTTATCATTTCAATTGATTTCTTCGGAACATCGGTAGGCGCTTTCATCGCTATTTCCGTTCCCGGAGAAGCAGGGAAGAGCATTAAGCAGATAGTACAGATAATGTTTATATACTTTGGCATTATCCCGGCGGCTGCATTGATAGCAATAGGTTTTGTGATGAATAAGCTTACCTTGTTTGTTCTTTTGGCCGCAATATTCGATTTCCTGTGTGCTATAATCTTTATTGCCATGACACCGCATTTTCTGGAAAACGGCAACAGATAGGATTGCGTATAAATGAGTTACGATAAAAAGGGTTATTTGTTTGAAGAGTATAAGCTGTTTTACTTAAGCGATAAATCCAATCGGACGTTTGAGTATCACTATCACGATTTTGATAAGCTTATCGTGTTCGCGGGCGGAGAGGTTACGTATTGTATTGAGGGTAAAAATTATGAATTGTCAACGGGGGACATTGTGCTTGTCCCCCGCAACAGAATTCACAAGCCCTTTGTCTCGAAAGACTCAACATATACAAGGTATGTGCTTTATTTTGACAGAAGGTTTTTCGAAGGCGATAACCGGTTAAGATATTGCTTTTGCGAGGCGGAAGACAGAAATGTAAACATTATTCGCATGCCTGCGGGAGAATTCGAAAAGCTTACCGAAGTGCTTGGCAAAGCTTACAAAAAGCAAACAAGTGACGATTATTGCAACGATTTGCACACCAGACTCTATGTTACACAGGCACTTTTAAGCATTAACGAATTTGTTTCAAAAAATCCGCTCGAGTATGGCGGAAACGTTGCATGTAACCCTAAAATCGTCGAATGCTGCGAATATATCAACCATCATATCGGCGAAGATCTTTCGATTGATTCGCTGGCCGCAAGGTTTCATTTGAGCCGATATTATTTCATGCGTGAATTTAAAGCGGCAACCGGCTACAGCGTACATAAGTATATCCTTGAAAAAAGGCTTCTTTTTACCGAAGCAAAAGTCGAAGAGGGAGAGAAAATAACAAAAGCCTGCCTTGACGCCGGATTTTCGGATTACTCTACGTACTTGCGTGCCAAAAAGCGCGTCACACAGATTGCAACCGAAGTAGATAACTAAACACTCCCTATGCCATCAGATGCGGGGGTGACCGTTAATAATACGGGCAGTAATAAAGAAAATTCGAACACCGCTCCCGCTTGGTCCCTCGCGTAGCGGCCGGACGGCCACTATGTTTACGATAGCTATGGTGCGCCGTGTGCCGCCCTGCTAGGCTCGTGCGCTCATTAACATTCGTGCTTAAGACCTCGCCAAGCGCCGACGCTGCGGGAAGGTTCGAATTGTTCCTTTATTACTGTCCGTATTATTGCGTTATATTCCGACTTTTCTGATGGCATTTCGCCACACCCGAGCCGGGGAATTTTCCTGTGTGGGGTCTATTTACACTACATACTTCTATTGACCGACAAATCTTTATCTTTTTAAGTTATGCGGGGTCAATATGACAAACAACCTTCCACAGACCGAAAATTGCCTTATTTAAGCAATTTTATGGGGTCTGTAGCAGGTATTTTTCTCTATAGACCGATAAACGGCCACATGCACCATTCACAAGCTCGGGTGTGGCGAAATGCTATCAAAAAAAGATGTAAAGTAAAAGTACTTGACAACTCTCTTTTTAGGTAGTAATATGGCAAAGGTGCAAAAATGTGCCGAGGTGCCGTATGGACAAAATTATCGAAAGAGGGTTGTTGTTTGACTTTTACGGAGAACTTTTGACAGCCCATCAGCAGAAAATATACAGCGAAGCCGTTTTTAACGATATGTCTCTTTCGGAGTTGTCCGAAGAGGAGGGAATATCCAGGCAGGGAATTCACGATATTATAAAGCGTTGCGATAAACAACTTGAGCAGTACGAAAGTGCTCTTAAGCTTATTGAACGGTTTCAGACCGTTAAAAACAAGGTTACGGATATCCGACAGATTGTTGAGGAAAGCAATGGGCTTGCCGAAGAGGTCAGAAAAGATATTCTTAACAAACTTAATGAGATAATAAAGGATTTATGATAGATGGCTTTTGAAAGCTTAACCGAAAAACTTCAAAATGTTTTTAAAAGCTTACGCAGTAAGGGTCGCTTAACCGAGGAAGACGTTAAGACCGCTCTTAAAGACGTTAAGATGGCGCTGTTGGAAGCGGATGTTAACTTTAAAGTAGTTAAGCAGTTTATCAATTCCGTCAATGAACGTGCGGTTGGTCAGGATGTACTTGAAGGCTTGAATCCCGGCCAGATGATTATTAAAATCGTCAACGAGGAAATGACTGCTTTGATGGGTTCCGAGGTTAGTGAGTTAACTTTCAGACCCGGCAAAGAGCTTACGGTTTACCTCCTTTGCGGTCTTCAGGGTGCAGGTAAGACAACGGCGGCTGCAAAGCTTGCGAATGCACTTAAAAAGAAAAGCAAAAAAGCATTGCTGGCAGCCTGCGACGTTTACAGACCTGCGGCAATTGAACAGTTAAAGCGTAACGGTGAGAAGGTCGGCACGGAAGTTTTTGAAATGGGTACCGATGTAAAGCCTTCGGTTATTGCTAAGAACGCTTACGATTACGCTGTTAAAAATAATTTTAATGTTTTAATTATCGATACAGCCGGTCGTCTTCACATTGATGAAGATATGATGAACGAGCTCGTTGAAATCAAAGAAAACGTTGATGTTCATGAAACTATACTTGTTATTGATGCAATGACCGGTCAGGACGCAGTAAACGTTGCCAACGAGTTTAATGATAAAATCGGTCTTGACGGAATGATTCTTTCAAAGGCCGACAACGATACACGCGGTGGTGCGGCTTTATCTGCAAAAGCCGTTACCGGCAAACCGATTCTTTTCGTGTCTAACGGTGAAAAGCTCGAAGATTTGGAGCCTTTCTATCCCGACAGAATGGCCGGCAGAATCCTTGGCATGGGTGATGTTTTATCACTTATCGAGAAGGTTGAAGAGGCTAATGCAAACAGGGATGCTTCCAAAGATAAAGAAATGGTTTCCCGTCTTAAAAAAGGTAAGTTCGATTTTAACGATTACCTTGAGTCGATGCAGCAGATGCGTAAGATGGGCGGACTTTCCGGTATCCTTTCAATGATGCCCGGTATGGGTATGAATATAAAAACCGATGATTTGGATTCCGAGGAATCCGAGCGCAAGCTTAAGCATACCGAGGCAATTGTCCTGAGTATGACGCCTGCAGAACGTGAAAACCCCAAGCTCATGAATCCTAAGCGCAAGTTTAGAATTGCAAAAGGTGCCGGAGTTGACATTGCAGAGGTTAATCGCTTTATCAAACAATTTGAGCAGTCTCAAAAGATGATGAAGCAGCTTCCCGGTATGATGGGAAGATTTGGTGGCAAAAAGGGTAAATTTCCTTTTTAATAAATATTTTTATTTTAGCCGGAGGTGAACAAAATGGCAGTTAAGATCAGATTAAGAAGAATGGGTCAGAAGAAAGCTCCTTTTTATAGAATTATCGTAGCAGATTCAAGATCCCCCAGAGATGGCAGATTCGTAGAAGAGATCGGTTCATACGATCCCAACGTTGAGCCCGCAGCAATCAAGGTTGATGAGGAAGCAGCTAAGAAGTGGCTTGCAAACGGTGCTCAGCCTACTGAAGTTGTTAGCCGAATCTTTAAGAATGCCGGTATTACGAAGTAATTTTCGATAATCAGGTTACGCTAAAAACTAATGGAGGTAGATATGAGAGAATTAGTTGAAGTTATTGCAAAAGCTCTTGTGGATCACCCCGATGAAGTGTTAGTTGTTGAACGTACAGAAGGTAAGACACTTGTACTTGAGTTACATGTTGCCGATTCTGATATGGGTAAAGTTATCGGAAAGCAGGGACGTATTGCCAAGGCAATCCGTTCTGTCGTTAAAGCGGCAAGCTTAAAAGATAATACAAGAGTTGACGTAGAAATTGTCTGATCACAAAGGGGTATCCTAAGGGTACCCCCTTATTTTTCAAAAGGAAACATATGGAAGATTTATTTTCTGTCGGCGTTATTACAACCGCTCATGGGGTACATGGCGAGGTAAAGGTTTTTCCGACAACCGATGACGCGAAACGTTTTAAAAAACTTAAAGATGTATTGCTTGAGACCAAAACCGGAAATGTTTTAAAGAAGGTTGAAAGTGTCAAGTTTTTTAAGCAGTTTGTAATTGTTAAGCTTGAAGGCATCAATACAATGGATGATGCCCTTCTTTTGAAAAACCGAACACTTTACGTTACAAGAGAGAATGCCGTGAAGTGTGCTAAAGATGAATATTTTATTGCCGATTTGATTGATATGTCGGTAATTGATGATAAAGAAAACGCTGTCGGTACACTTTCCGATGTTTTTCAGACCGGTGCCAACGATGTATATGAGATTACGAGGGAAGACGGAAGCTCTTTTCTTATTCCCGCAATTAAAGAATGCATTCTGGATGTAGATATTAACAGCCGCATTATGAAAATTCATATCCCGGAGGGCCTCATTTAATGCATTTTCACGTTTTGACGCTTTTCCCCGAAATGATTATGGACGGATTGAATACCAGCATAATCGGACGCGGAATTTCAAATAATTTCATAGATGTTGAAGCTGTTCAAATTCGTGATTATACGCTTGATAAGCATCGTAAGGTGGATGATTATACTTACGGGGGCGGTGCGGGAATGCTTATGCAGGCGCAGCCTGTATATGATGCATGCGAAGCCGTTCAGGGTAAAATTACCGGAGACGGGCGTAAGCGGGCGAGAGTAGTTTACCTTACGCCGAGAGGGTATACGTTTAACCAGAAGATGGCCGAAGAGTTTGCAAAAGAAGACGATCTTATATTCCTGTGCGGTCACTATGAGGGCATAGATGAGCGCGTTTTGGAGGAAATAGTTACAGATAACGTATCGCTTGGCGATTATGTGCTTACCGGCGGTGAACTTCCCGCAATGGTCATGATTGACTGTATTTCAAGATTGGTTCCGGGGGTGCTGTCAAACGGTGAATCGGCACTTACGGAATCCTTTTCAAACGGCTTGTTGGAATATCCGCAGTATTCAAGACCGGAAGTGTGGCACGATAAAACAGTCCCTGAAATTTTACTTTCCGGTAATCATGCAAAAGTTGATGAATGGAGACTTCAAAAGTCTTTGGAGGTTACTCAAAAGTATCGTCCGGATTTGTATGCGTCATATATGGCCGCGCATCCGCCGATTGTTAAAAAAACCCGAAAACATAGGAAAAAAACAGTTGCAAACGATGAAAACCTATGTTAAAATTCTAGCGTTGTCATTACGGATGGTCCTCTGTTACGAAGTGTATTAAGAACATCTGCTATATAAGGAGGAATAAAATGAACGACATTATTAAGGCAATTGAAGCTGAACAGATGAAAGCATCTGTTGACGAGTTTAATGTTGGTGATACCGTTAAGGTATACGCTAAGATTAAAGAAGGCGAGAAGGAAAGAATTCAGGTATTTGAAGGCACTGTTACAAAACGTCAGGGTGGTTCAAACCGTGAGACATTTACCGTCAGAAAGTCTTCAAATGGCGTTGGCGTTGAAAAGACATGGCCTTTACACAGCCCCAGCGTTGATAAGATTGAAGTAGTTCGCAAGGGTAAAGTTCGTCGTGCTAAACTTTTCTACTTAAGAGACCGTGTTGGTAAGGCTGCTAAGGTTAAGGAAAAGAAAGGCTGATAAATGCCGAATATCATGGACATTTAAGTCCTTTAAATAAGGGTGGTATCACCGTTGGGTGGTACCATCCTTATTTATTGCTTTGAGGGATTGTTCTTTGATTTCCCATAAAGCAAAATGTATCAAGCGCGAAATCCTTTTTTATTTTTTTACTTTTGAGTGCTTGTAAGTGTGCTATAATAATTTAGTTATGAAAAGAACGGGACTTGATTTTAACAGAAAAAGAAAAAAGAAATTTAATATCGGAATTGTACGTGAATTGCTTTCGTGGTTTTTCTGGATTGTAATTTCGGCTGTCATTGCAGTTTCGCTTATGTATGTTTTCGGACTGCGCACTAACGTTATCGGAAACTCCATGGAACCGGGACTTGTATCGGGACAGGAAATCCTTTTGAACCGTCTGGCTTATCAGCTTTCCGAGCCGAAGTTCAATGACGTCATTGCTTTTACTCCAAACGGTAACGAAAATTCTCACTATTACGTAAAACGTGTAATCGGAGTTCCGGGAGATTCGATATGCATTCAGGGCGGTGCAATATATATAAACGGCATTAAACTCGCGGAAGAAGGCAATTATGATAGGATAAAAGATCCCGGCATAGCCGAGAACGAGATACATCTGCATTCCGATGAATATTTTGTGCTTGGCGACAACCGTAATTTCTCGGAAGATTCGCGCTCGGCAAATATCGGTGTTGTCAAGAAAGAATATATAATCGGAAAGGTATGGTTTAAACTTTCCAAAAATCTTCAAATGTTAGGATTTGTAAAATGATAGTTCAGTGGTATCCCGGGCACATGAGTAAAGCCCGCCGTCAAATGGAGGAAGACTTAAAACTGATAGACCTTGTAATCGAAGTTTTGGATGCAAGGGCACCGCTTTCGAGCCGTAATCCGGATATTGATAAAATGGCTGCCAATAAATCGAGGCTTATTGTTATGAATAAGTCGGATTTGGCCGATAAAACAATAAGTGAGCAATGGAAGAATTATTTCGCAAAACTTGGTATCGAAACCGTTTTTTTGGATTGCAAAAATAAAGAAGGCCTCAGAAATGTGATGCCGGCTGTAAGGGAAGTATGCAAAAGTAAAATTGAGCGAAATTTAAAACGCGGTATTAAAAATCAGCCAATCAGGGCAATGGTTGCCGGGATTCCAAACGTTGGCAAATCTACTTTCATAAATGCTTTTTGCGGTCGTAATATTGCCAAAACCGGCAATAAACCGGGTGTAACGGTTGGCAAACAATGGATTAAAGTTAACAATGAACTGGAGCTTTTGGATACACCGGGCATATTGTGGCCCAAGTTTGAAGATCGTGATGTAGGGCTTAATCTTGCTTTTTTAGGCTCAATTAATGATGAAATTCTTGTTACCGAAGAACTGGCAGGAGAGCTTTTGATAAAGCTTACAGACGAGTATCCAAAGCTTATCGGGGTAAGATACGGGTTAGACGAAGATTACATTAACAAGGCATTGGAAACGGCGGTTTCTTTTGCCACCAGGCAATCGGTAATGCTTGATAAAATTGCTGCCGACAGGGGACAGTTAAAGGCCGGCGGGGCATATGATTATTTTAAAACCGCATCGTTAATACTTGATGATTTCAGAAGCGGCAAAATAGGAAAGGTTACATTGGAAAAGCCATGAGCAGAAGTGATATGTCAAACAGTAAAAACATTACCGGCGACAATAAAGTCAGGGACAAAAATGAAAGATTAAAAGAAATACTCGGTACAAGCCTGTATTATCTTTTTGTAATTCTTTTTTCGGTATTTCTTGTTAAATTTATAGGACAGCGCACGGAGGTTATCGGTTCTTCGATGCTGCCGACGCTTGTAGACGGTGACAGTGTATTGCTTGACAAAGTTTCCTACAGGTTCAGGGATCCGAAGCGTTTCGAAATCGTTGTGTTCCCTTTCAGGAACGATTCGGGGGATAATTATATAAAGCGTATTATCGGCCTCCCCGGGGAGACGGTTCGCATTGACTATGAGGGAAATATATATATTAACGAAGTTCTGCTTGAAGAACATTACGGTAGGGCAACTATTAAATTTCCCGGTAATGCGGCTGAAGGGTTTAAGTTAGGACCCGATGAATATTATGTCATGGGGGATAATCGTAATGAATCGGAAGATTCCAGGACACAGAAAGTCGGGGCCGTTAAAAAAGACGAAATTGTCGGGCGCGCAATTTACATAATTTGGCCGTTTAGCAGATTTGGAAGGATAAGTAAATAAAAATGCCACGATTAACTTTAGAGCAGGAAATAGCCCGTACAGAGGCTTTGAAGGTATATGAAAAAGAATATGAGTCTTTCGGTTATGTGTGCGGAATAGACGAGGTTGGCAGAGGCCCGCTTGCCGGACCGGTATGTGCCGCAGCCGTTATTTTGCCTAAAGATTGTAAGATTCTTTATTTAAATGATTCAAAAAAACTTTCGGCCAAAAAGCGCGAGGAACTTTATGATGTAATTATGGAAGGCGCGGTAAGTGTCGGAGTCGGCATGGTAAGTCCTGAAAGAATTGATGAAATCAATATTTTACAGGCTACGTATGAGGCAATGCACATGGCAATTTCCAGGCTTACCCCTCAACCGGATGTTTTGTTAAACGACGCGGTTACGATTCCGAAGGTTACTATTAAACAGGTGCCGATTATAAAAGGTGATGCAAAGAGTGTTTCAATTGCGGCTGCAAGCATTATTGCCAAGGTTACACGTGATCGCCTGATGGATGAATACCATCTTAAGTATCCGGAATATAATTTTGCATCCAATAAAGGATATGGTACGGCCGAACATATAGAGGCATTAAAAAAGTACGGCAAAACAGATATTCACAGAAACTCGTTTATCAAAAATTTTGTGTAACAAGGCGGCAGCATGGCGGGATTTTCCATTAATTTATTTCAAGATAAAATAAATGTTCAGGCTGCCGACAACGGCAGCTTAAACGCTGTAAGTGAGAAGGCCGACAAAGCGTTGATGCGCCTTTTGGACAATATTTCCAATGGTGATACACTGGTCGGCAAAGTTTTGTCTGTTTCAAAAGATTCTTTTCAAATTCTTGCGGGCGAGGATGTCATCATTAACGCCCGTGCCGAGGGCTCAATATCGTTAACGCCCGGCTCCAATGTTTTGTTTGAAGTTTTAAAGAGTCAGAATAATTCTGTTTCGTTAAAACCGTTATATCAAAATACGGCATCCGAAGCAACCTGCCAGGTAGCCTTGCGACAGGCAGGCATTCCGATTGATACGCGTTCGATTGAGATGACCGCCCGTAATATGGAGTACGGAAATCCCATAGACAGAGCTTCTTTAAGCGAGTCCTACAAAGATGTCGCAATGTACCCCAATACACCGGTTAAATATATTGTTGATCTTCAAGAACTTAATATACCCCGTACCCCTGAAAATCTTGAACAGTACGAGGCATATATGAATATGCAAAATTCGCTTGCCGAAAGTTTTTCGGAAATTACCGATTCTCTTTTGGAGGGGTTAAAGGCTGAAATTCTGCCCCAAAGCGGCGAGACTGCAGGCTTGGACGCTAATGCGGCCACGCTTAAAGCAATGCCGCTATCCGGTGAAGTGTCAATTCCCGAGGAAGTGCTTAATAAACTGTATGATACCCGTGAAGGCGTCGAGTATTTTTCGTCCTCGCTCGGAAGGGAACAGTCATTTAATAATCTTTCAAATTCAAATCCGATACTTAAATCGCAAACTCCGATTTTAGATGTACTTGAAAGGTTTTCTGAAAATGCATCGTCAGCAGGCGATGAGTTAAAGCTTTCGGCATCAGAAATCATGAAACTTTCCGATTCACTTAAAGCAGGCGGCCTTGAAAATTCAAATATCAGCAGTATAAGCCAAAATGTAAGTGAAGATGCCGGCAATCCGGCTGCTGTTTTGAATGCGGTTCTTAAAGACATAAAGGAAAGTATATTAAATCCTAAGCCCGGTGCAATGGTTAATGCGCTTACGGGGCTCGAAGAAAACGTTACACCCGACGAAGCTGTGAGGTCAAAGGCATTAAGCGATTTTATAAACAGTTCGGAATTTAAAGAAACGATTTCGCGTACCATAAATTCGCAGTGGACGCTTGAGCGCGGCAAAATATCCGATAAAAAAGAAATCAAGGATTTGTACAACCGTATGCTTACCCAGACACGTTCGCTTATAAATGATTTGAACGGTTTAAACGGCACATATCCCAAGCTTACCGCACAGATTACCAATTTAAACAATAATCTTAATTTTATGGAGGCGTTAAATTCCTTTACGCCTTATATTCAGATCCCGTTCAGAGGCGAAGACTCAAATCGTTCGGGTGAACTGTATGTACTTAAAAACAAGCAGTCATTAACGTCGGGAACAGGCGAATTAAGTGCATTTATACATCTTGACATGGATAATCTCGGTCCTACGGATGTGTTTGTGAAGATGAACTCTGACTTGAATGTTTCCACAAATTTTACTCTTTCAAGCGAAGAGTCATTAAAGTTTGTTGCCGACAATATTCATTATCTTAACAAAAGACTAAACGAAAAAGGTTATTCGTTTAATGCGGAGTTTAAAATTGACATAAAGAAAGCGTCACCGATTACGGAAATGATTAATCAAAGCACCAGTAAAATCATGGTTTCGAAGACTTGCTTTGATGCGAGGGTATAGTTATGGCAGACAGTAAAGAAAATCTTCAAAAGCCTAAACAGGCCATAGCGTTGGAATACGATCCCGAAGACATAGCGCCTCGTGTTATTGCATCGGGTAAAGGGTTACTGGCCGACAGAATTATTGAGGAAGCCACCAAGGCAGACATACCGATTCATGCGGATGAGAAGCTTGCCGCAACGTTGTCAAAACTGGATGTCGGCGATGCAATTCCCCCCGAGTTATATGAGGTTGTTGCCGAAATACTTGTATTTGTGGATGCGATGGACAAGATTAAAGGGAAAATGGGTGACAAACTATAAACAGTCAAGAGATTTTTGAAAGATTTTTTGATTTGTAAAAATGGGTAACCTTAATAAACCATCTGAATACATCGTATTTCAGATGGAAGCAATCAATTTAGTAAGTTGAGATTTAATGAAGCTTTTTAGTATTAAAGTCGATGTCTTGCCTCTCCAATGCATAGATGACTCTAATAAGCTTTTTTGCTACATGAGTAATAGCTACTCGATGTGGTTTGCCTTCTCCGCGTTTCTTGGCATAGTAAGCTGCAAATGTCATGTCAAAACGGATTAAAGGAAGGCAACAATTAATCAGCGTATAACGAAGTTGAGATGATCCACGCTTAACCATTCTGCCTCCGTGAGATTCAGTCCCTGAATCATTTACACCTGGTTCTATTCCGGCAAATGCAAGCATCTGTCCTGGATTAGAAAAGTTAGAAATATCACCGTATTCAGAATAGATTACAGCAGCTGACAGAGGCCCTATACCAGGAATAGACATGTAGTGGGGATGAACCTCCTCAATCAGCTTATTAATCTCTTTCTCAAGGGTATCAATCTCTTTTGCAAGAGACTTGTATAGTGAGAGAAGGCTGTTAAGTTCTACATCAAAAATAGAGTTATTAACTCCTACAGTATTGGCGGCAAGCTCTTTTAACTGTAGAAACTGTTGAGGCGAGAACTTGCCTCTAGATAGAGAACGCAGTTTTTCATAAGAAACGGAATTCATACGAGCCATTTTTTCTGCGGAACCATAGTTCTCAAGCAGATATAGAGCTGTTTTAGATAATCGCTCATTAAAGAATGGTTTGAATTCAGGGAATGTGTGATCTAACACATTTGTGATTTTAACAAGATAAAAGGAACGCTGGCGAATAAGCTTATCACGTAAACGTGTTAATGACTTAAGAGAATAAGCGTGGTAAAATCCCTTTGAATGGGGTTTGTACTCAACAGTCATTAACCAACGAGCTATTGATTCGCAGTCAACAGAGTCGGTTTTTGTACGCCTAAGTGTTTTTGATTTCTTGTATTCACTGATAAGCACAGGATTAACTTCCATGAAGGTTAGGAGAGAATTTTCAAGGAAGAGTTCAAGATTGAGAGCATAGTGGGCAGTTGATTCAAACCCTATTCTTATGTCCTCAGGATTAGATAAAGAGTTGATGATAGTAAGTAGTTCATCAAAGCCAGACTTATTGTTCTTAATAGTGACTTTAGAGACTACTTTTTGATCAGCTGCAGATATAATGCAGCAATCATGTTTGTACTTGGAAATATCAATTCCAATAAAGTACATAGACATAGGTTTATACCTCCTGATAAATATTTTGAGCACTGCTGTC
>JAZLHV010000007.1:0-14749 GCA_045617045.1 Lachnospiraceae bacterium | reverse complement strand
ATGTAAACCGCCGGTTGACAGATTACAAATCCGCAGTTGGTGGAAATTCTCATAAAAGAAATGGATAATGTCTGCATCAACAAAATGGAGGTTACTTAATATGTCATCTTTAGGACAGCGAATTTCCGAACTGAGGAAATCAAAATCATTTTCACAAGAGGATCCAGCTAACATTCTGAATAGAAAGTGATTATGCAGAGAATTATAAATAGATCCGATTGTTGTCGTTGGATTGTTTATTGCTTCGTTCTTTGTTAAGGACAGGAAAAGTGCAGAGTAGAAAGGGATTACGTATGGAATTTATTTTTGAAACCGAATACAGTCAGAAAGTAACGAAAACAATGGCCCGGGTTTTGCGAAAAACTCTGAGGAGAAAGCACAACAAGCGCAGTCACATATTCGGCTGGATTGTAATGGCATTGGCTCTTCTGCTTGTGCTTCCGATAGGTGACCGGGTTGTTTCGTTTGATTTTAGGACAGTTATCACTTACTTGGCGATTTTGATATTGCTACTGGTCTTGATATTTGAGGATAGTATAAACGGATATATTGCAAGAAAGCGCATGCTGAAGGGAACAGAAAAGTCAAAGGCTACTTTTCGTGATGAGGGATATTATTCAGAAACTGAAATGGGAAATACCGAATGGCAATATGATAAAATCATTACGATTGCGGAGACAAAGGATTATTTTGTTTTCGTTTTCAGTCCCAGCCATGCACAGGTATATGATAAAAGCAATTTGACCGGCGGAACGGTCGAGGAATTTAGTTCATTCATAAAAGAAAAGACACAAAAAGAGCTTGTATTTATACGTTGATAAGCTTGATTTCTGTGGTTTTTCATGAGCAAAAATCAGCGTTGTCCCCATCATTTTGGGGACAGTTTTGGGGATAACCCGAGGATAGAGTGCTTTCCTCCTTGATTTTACTGGTTTTTTTCGGGTATGTCCGACTTCGCTCCCCGTCTAGCGGCAGACGGATGCGAATAATGAATTTCTTGATGTTGTCAAGGAAAAACCGAAAAATGGATGCGAAATGTACTTGCGCGGAAAAATGTTAGTTGAGGAGAACAGGGGTAGGTTTTGAGTGATAAAACTTTCAAATCGGAAACTTTATCACCCGTCCGAAGGCTTATCGGGGTGATAAGACTTTCAAACCGGAAACTTTATCACCTGTCCGAAGACTTATCGGGGTGATAAGTCTTTCAAACCGGAAACTTTATCACCCGGCCGAAGACTTATCGGGGTGATAAGACTTTCAAACCGGAAACTTTATCACCCGTCCGAAGACTTATCCCCCTAATAAGTCTTTAAAAACGGAAATATTGTCAAAACCCCAAGCGGAGGCTTTTGCCTCGCTTGGGGTTTGCATGTATCGTGGAACTATAATTACCCGATGTTTTTAAATAATTGTTCCTCGTGAGCAATAAAGTCATTGAAGGTTGCGATGTTGACAGGCTTTGAGTAAAGGTAGCCCTGATGCAGATCGCAGCCGGTCTCGTTAAGAAACTCGCGTTGAGCCGGTGTTTCAACACCTTCACACAGCACTTGCATACTTAACGTTTTGGCCATATCGACTATGAAACGTATTATAGTTTTATCGCTGTCTTTTAAGTTGTCTTCCTTCATGAAAATGCGGTCGATTTTCAAAAGGTCGATCTTTAAGTCGTTTAATGCATTTAAGGATGAATAACCCGACCCGAAATCATCCATCGAAATTTTGATGCCTGCCGCGCGAAGCGGTTCGATGATAGAGTTAAAGTACGAAAGGTTTTCAAGGTATATGCTTTCGGTAAGCTCAAGTTCAAGATATTCGGTCGGAATATGGTATTGGGTAACAAGGGCTAAAAACTTAGCGGCAAAATCCGGGGTGTGAAGATGTGCTCTTGAAACGTTCATGGATATCGGAAGCACCTTTTCACTGTTATCTAGACGACCGCGAATATATTGCATTACTTTTTCGTAAACGTAGAAGTCAAGTTTTACGATGCTGCCGTCTTTTTCAAAAGCCGGAACAAATTCATCGGGATATATTTCGGGTCCGTTTTCGGGACGCCATCTTACAAGTGCTTCTGCGCCCACAAGTCTGTTTGTGGTGCCGCTTACCTTGGGCTGCAGGACTACGTAAAATTCTTCTTTGGCAATTGACTCATCCAGTCGCTGAATGTAACGAATCTGTTTCTTGCGTTTTTCAAACATGTCGTTATTAAAAATAACGCACCTTGAACCGTTACCGGATTTCGCAATTTTGCGAGCCATGTTTGCATTGGAAATCGACTGCAACACTTCTGTTGTGCTGTCCGGAATAACGTATATGCCGGATCTTACGGAAATGTTGTTGATGCTGTATTTTCGGCTTAAATAATCGGAAAGCGTAGCATTTGTGGTGTCAACATACTTAAGCAGTTCGTCATTCGGAGTTTCACGGTCGTTTTCCAACATAAAGAGAATATTGTCCGAATAGAATCGACCTGTGCACAAAACATTTGAAATTTTGTGTGATATAAAGTCCGCAACATCGGCAAGAATATGGTCACCTGTGATGTAACCGTAGGCTTCGTTGATGTATTTAAAGTTGCTGATATCAAGGTACACGATGGAAAGTTTTGAATCCTTGCCGCGTTCTTTAATAAGACGTGTGGCCGCATCAATGAAGTTGTCTTCTTTCATGAGACCTGTCAGGGCGTCATATTCGGTAAATCTTGTAATTTCATCTTTGGCACGGTTTACTTTGCCGGTATAGTACAGGCAAACCGTAATAATATTTGTGATAGCAAGAATGTCATCGATTTTTTTCTTGGTCCAGACAGTGGAACCGTATCGACTGATAAAGTCAATGCATCCGCGAGTCTTCGAAAACAGTCTCATATCTGCCTGAAGCATTGAGGCGGCACCGTCCAGCAACTCGGCACCGTTGCCGGGAATTTCGATTTCGGGATGCTTTAAGTCGTAAAGCTTGTAACCCTTGACTTTAAGTGAATCGCAGGTTGCCTTCCATGCCTGATGGGAAAATTCAATTTTCTGTCCGAGGCGTGAAGGATAACTGTTCTTTTTAATCTCGTAAGTGCAGGTTGTATTAAGCTCTCTGGGATTTAACTCGTTTACAAAAATTGCTTCGAGGTCATATTCATTTTGAAGCTTATACAACAACAGATTAAGCGCACTTGTAACATCTTCGGATTCGTTGAGAAGATGGAACGCAAAATTTGTGAGAGTGTAGCTTTCTTCACGTAATTCATCCAGACGTTTTTCACCGTCTTTTAAAACGCTTTCATCGTATAATTCCTCGGTATAGAAAGCAAAGTTGTTTTTACCGTTGCCTTTGACATAATAAAGCGCCATATCGGCTGCCTGGAAAAGTTCATCGTATGAACGCCCCATTTCAGGGAAAAACGAGATACCTATACTCGTGGTGATGTTGATACGTGAAGCCTGTCCGAGTGTAATATCGTTTAAAGAATCTTTAAGTCGCCACAGCCTGTTAACGATGGTGGAAACGTCATTATCATTTTTGACAAAAATAACAAATTCATCGCCGCCGATACGTCCGATATAAGAATCACCCGAGAAAATTCTGCGGATTTTTGCAGAAACTTCTTTAATGGTTTCATCCCCGAACAGGTGCCCCATGCAATCGTTGTAGCTTTTGAAGTTATCAATATCCAACATTATCATGGCGCCGCAACCATTGGGGTGCTCGTTGATATATGATGTGATGTATTCCGTGGTGACTACCTTGTTGAGGAGACCGGTCAAAGGATCCTGACGGGCTTTAATGGTAAGCTCCGATTCTTTATCCTTGCGGTTATCAATTAATGATGAAGAACCTGCATAAGCAGGGCCGGCAACTGTGTCTGTTAAGCACATGCGTACAGAATGCCAGCGAAAACGTCGTCCGTTTTCTTCGCGAATACGGATTTCGAAACTTAACTCACGTACACTTTTGCGTGTATGATCGATTTGATTTTCAAGAACGCTGATGTCATCGGGATGCACTCTGAAAAGCAGGTATTTTGAAAAATCTTCAATATATCTGTCGTCAAGTTTGCGCCCTTCGATGTAAGGTGTAACCTTTGCACAGTTATCATTGATAAAATACACAAAGGTAAAGTCAAAGCTAATGCTGTTGATGAGCCATAACAGCTCATTCTCCTTTTCATTTGAAAAAGAAAAATCCTGCATATTCATAGTTTTCCTCAAATGTGTTACCGCTGCTATCGTGAGAAAGGGGGGACGGTAGCAGTGGTAACTATAGAATTCCCCTAGTGCCTTGAATATAGCAAACTATACAAAAATACGCAATATAAAGTTACAAAACGCCTTCCTTTTCGGCAGTTTGTACAAATTCGAAACATAAAATTAGTACTTTAGGACTAATTTGTGTGCACTTTAGCCATTTGTTGCGCAAACGCACAAACCTATGAATAGTGAATATACATGTAATATGTAAATAAATGCTTGACTTTTACATTCAAGGGGTATATTCTACTTTAGCGGGTAAAAGCGTTAAAGCGCGAAAGAAAAATAGATTTTCAAACGTCTTGATGCCTGCAAAGAACCGTAAAATGAAAGTAATACAACCCGGTTCTTTTGATTGATTTTTTATGCTGCATCCGTAGCTCGCTTTAAGCGAATGCTAAATCCAATCGGGTGCGAGGACAGGATTGAAATGCCGATTACCGATTTACTTGAAAGAAATGCACAACAGTATGGTGATGATGTATGCCTGGTAGAAATTAACCCTGAGGTTAAGGAAACCAGACGCGTTACCTGGAAAGAGTATGAACTTATAGAGCCGAATCCTACCACCCATTATCGTCGCGAGATTACATGGAGCGTATTCGATGAAAAAGCAAATCGTTTTGCAAACATGTTGATGTCACGTGGAGTTGTAAAGGGAGATAAGGTAGCTATTTTATTAATGAACTGCCTTGAGTGGCTGCCGATTTACTTTGGCATATTGAAGACCGGTGCGCTTGCGGTTCCGCTTAACTTCAGATATGCACCCGATGAAATCGAGTATTGCTTAAAGCTTGCCGACGTTGATGTATTGGTGTTCGGCCCCGAGTTCATAGGACGTGTGGAGGGTATTGCAGAGAAAATTTCCAAGAACCGCCTTCTTTTCTATGTGGGAGATAACTGCCCTTCGTTTGCGGAAGATTACAATTCACTTACTGCAAACTGCTCGAGCCGTAAACCCGATGTGGTTCTTTCAGACGATGATGATGCGGCAATTTACTTTTCTTCGGGAACAACGGGCTTTCCTAAGGCAATTTTGCATGCACATAAGGCTTTGATGCATTCTGCCAAATGTGAGCAGGCACATCACGGACAGACAAGAGATGACGTATTTTTGTGCATTCCTCCGCTTTATCATACCGGAGCTAAGATGCACTGGTTCGGAAGCCTTATTTCGGGCTCCAAGGCTGTTTTGCTAAAGGGCACGAAGCCGCTTACAATTTTCAGAGCTATTTCGGATGAAAAATGTACTATAGTATGGCTGCTTGTTCCGTGGTGTCAGGACTGCCTGGAGGCAATTGACAACGGTACCATTAAGCTTGAAGATTATGAACTTTCACAGTTAAGACTTATGCATATAGGTGCACAGCCTGTTCCGCCGAGTCTTATCAAAAAGTGGAAAGAATATTTCCCGAATCACCAGTACGATACAAACTACGGTCTTTCCGAGTCTATCGGTCCCGGTGCGGTACATCTTGGCGTTGAAAATATTCATAAGGTTGGGGCAATCGGCAAGGCCGGTTACGGCTGGGAAACAAAGATTGTCGATGAAAACGGCGAAGTTGTTAAGCAGGGTCAGGTCGGCGAACTTTGCTTAAAGGGTCCCGGCGTCATGAAGTGCTACTATCACGACAAGAAGGCAACTGCCGAGGTATTAAAGGACGATTGGTTGTTTACGGGTGATATGGCTGTAGAAGACGAGGATGGCTTTATTATGCTTGTCGATCGCAAGAAAGACGTTATTATCAGCGGTGGCGAGAACCTGTATCCTGTTCAGATTGAGGACTTCATACGTACAAACGATGCGGTTCACGATGTAGCGGTTATAGGTCTTCCCGATAAGCGTTTGGGTGAGATCGCTGCAGCTATCATTGAGCTTAAGCCTCATATGATTGTTACCGAAGAAGAAATCATGGATTTCTGTATGGCTCTTCCCAGATACAAGAGACCGCACAAGATCATATTTGCGGATATTCCCAGAAATCCTACCGGAAAGATAGAAAAACCGAAGCTTCGTCAAATTTATTGTGGTGTAAGTCTTGTCGAAGCACAAAATAAAGGGTAAAATAGAATCGGGTCGTTGAAACGGCCCGGTTTTCTTTTTTGCTTTATCGGAAAGTTCTTCAAATTTCTTATAAAACAAAAACGCGTTTTTATATAAGATCGTACGGCACAGGCTTAAACGGTAAAAGGGGTGAATGGGATGGCAGATAGTTTTTCCGGGTTAAATGCTTTATTGGTTGAGGACAATGAAATCAACGGCGAAATAGCCAAGCTTCAACTTGAAAACATGGGCTTTTCGGTTACATGGGTTGCTAACGGGGCAAGGGCTGTTGAAACTTTCGGAGATTCCGAGCAGGGTTTCTTCAGTATTGTTGTTATGGACATTATGATGCCTGTTATGGATGGTCATGAGGCCACACGTATTATCAGACATCTTGATCGTGATGATGCTAAAACCGTTCCGGTTATTGCCATCACGGCCAATGCATTTCCCAAAGACGAGGAACAATCTTTACGAAACGGAGTGACACGCTTTATTACCAAGCCTTACAGCCGGAAACTTCTCGAGGAAACTGTCGATGAACTTATCAACGGCATCAAAGAGTCTTAAGCGTAATATCGCGAAATACTATGAAACAATATACAAAGCGTGAGGAATTCAGCGATGGCGTCAAAAAAGGCCTTCCGATCGGAATAGGCTACCTCGCTGTGTCTTTTACATTCGGAATATGGTGTGTTGAGGGCGGTTTGCCTATCTGGATGGCTGTACTTATTTCTTTTTCGAATCTTACAAGTGCCGGTCAGTTCGCAGGTACGGGGCTGATGCTTTCAGGCGCACCTTTTTTTGAGATAGGGCTTTCGGTGTTTGTAATTAACATCCGATATATGCTCATGAGTCTTGCACTTACACAGAAAATAGCCCGCAACACAAGACTGGGCCAGAAGCTGTTGTTTGGCTTTGGAATTACCGATGAGGTATTTGCGGTTGCATCCACACGTGAGAGAACCGTGACCGCACATTATATGTACGGTCTTGTTTTGACACCTGTTATCGGCTGGAGCCTCGGCACCTTTTTAGGGGCCGTCACCGGAAGCTTACTTCCCGAGCGACTTGCGGATGCGATGGGGATAGCCCTTTATGCAATGTTTATTGCGATTATCGTACCGCCGGCCAAAAAATCCCGGCCGATTTTGGGCGCCATTGTTATCTCTGTTGCAGTTACATGCATTTTAAAATACGTACCGATTTTCTCGGCCGTTACGGATGGCTTTGCAATGATTATAGCAACCGTTATAGGAGCGGCGATAATGGCAGCGGCAGCACCGATTGATGATTCGGATACCGAAACCGCAAAAGCCTTAAAGGACGGGAAAGAAGGCATGGCATGAGCACAATGGTAAGATATTTGATTGTTATCCTGATTATGGCTCTCGTTACGTATATCCCGAGAGCACTTCCGATAACTTTATTTAACAGACAAATCAAATCTAAATTCGTGAGATCTTTTTTGTACTATGTACCTTATGCGGTATTGGCAAGTCTTACGTTCCCGGCAATTTTTACGTGTACGTCAAGTATGCCGGCGGCAATTGTCGGTACTTTGGTGGCAATATTGCTTGCTTATTTTGAGCAAAGCCTCGTGGTGGTTGCATTGGCAGCAGTGCTTTCGATTTTTGTGATGAATTTCTTTATTTAGTTGATGGCCGAAGGAGTATATACATGTTTAAGGCAAAAGAAGTCGACCCGACCAGAATTCGTGAATATCCCACGGGGGAACTGTTAAAACGTTTTTGGCCGTATCTTTCACGGCATAAGGGCACTCTGTTTATGGATTTGTTTTGCGCATCGCTTACAACGGTGTGCGATTTGGTGTTGCCCATGATTATGCGATATATCACGAATGTCGGCATTTCCGAAACGGAAGTGCTGTCGCTTGCCGTTATCGGTAAATTCGGTCTTTTATACCTTCTTTTGCGTATCGTTGATTGTGCGGCAGGCTATTATATGGCCGATATGGGTCACGTAATGGGTACGCATATTGAAACCGATATGCGTCGTGATGCCTATGCGCATCTGCAAAAATTATCCGATACATATTATAACAACACAAAAATCGGTCAGATAATGGGGCGTATCACAAATGATTTGTTTGATGTAACGGAGTTTGCACATCATTGCCCCGAGGAAATATTTATTGCGACCATAAAGATAATTATTTCGTTTGTCATTCTTTCCGGTATTAACTTTAAGCTTACGCTTATCATATTCATTTTTATACCGATTATGCTCTATGTGTGCATAACGCTTAATACGAGGCTTCGTGCACTTCAGCGTAAACAGCGTGTCCAGATAGGTGAGTTAAATGCTTCCATAGAGGATTCGCTTTTGGGGCACAGAGTTGTTAAGGCGTTCACCAATGAAGCTTTGGAGGAGCAAAAGTTTGACCGCAATAATGTAAATTTTTTTGACATCAAAAAGAACTATTACGCTTTGATGGCATGGTTTCATACAAGCATTAAAATATTCGATGCCTTAATCTACTTAACTACGGTAGTTGTCGGTAGTCTGTTTGTGTATTACGGGCACATCAATGCCGGAGATCTTGTGGCATATATGCTCTATGTTACAACGCTTCTTACCACTATTCGAAAGATTGTGGATTTTATAGAGCAGTTCCAGCGAGGCGTTACGGGTATCGACAGATTTTTGCAGATAATGGATGCGGATATTGAAATCTTTGATGAACCGGGTGCCATAGACATCGAAAATCCTAAGGGCGAGATTGAATTTAAAGATGTAACATTCGAATATCCCGACGATCACAATCAGGTATTTTGCAGCTTAAATCTTAAGATTCACGCGGGCGAGAAGGTTGCTTTTGTGGGTCCCTCGGGCGGTGGCAAAACAACGCTTTGCAATCTTATTCCGAGATTTTACGACATAAATTCGGGTGCTATTACGCTTGACGGGCGTAACATAAAAGACTATACGCTGAAAAGTCTCAGAGGTTCTATCGGAATCGTGCAGCAGGATGTTTACCTTTTCAGCGGTACCGTTTACGAAAACATAGTGTATGGTCGTACCGATGCAACCCGCGAGGAGGTTATCGAGGCTGCGGTAAAGGCCGGAGCCGATGAATTTATTAAAGAGCTTAAAGATGGTTACGATACATATATAGGTGAGCGTGGCGTTAAGCTTTCGGGTGGTCAGAAACAACGTATCAGCATTGCAAGAGTGTTCCTTAAAAATCCGCCGATTATCATTTTGGACGAAGCAACGAGTGCACTTGACAATGAAAGCGAGTATTTGGTTGCAAGGTCTTTGGAAAAGCTTTCCGAAGGTCGCACGACTCTTACCGTGGCACACCGCCTTTCAACAATTCGAAATGCCGACTGCATTATGGTACTTACCGAAGAAGGCATTGTTGAAAAGGGCAATCACGACGAACTTCTAAGTACAGAAGGTGTTTATTACAAATTTTATACAATGGCAAATAAACTAAAATAACTTTAGGGGTGACAAAATGAAACTACAATTTGTCGGGGCAGATCATCAGGTTACTGGCAGTGCGCATTTTATAGACGCGTGTGGCAAAAAGTTTTTGATTGATTATGGTATGGAACAGGGCAACATGTCATACGAGAGCAAAGGGCTTCCGTGTACTGAAGCGGAAATAGATTTTGTTCTTTTGACGCATGCACATGTAGATCATTCGGGTATGCTGCCGTATTTGTATGCAAAGGGTTTTAGAGGTAACGTTTATACAACGATTGCAACTTCACAGCTGGCATCCATAATGTTGCGTGACTGCGCACATATTCAGGCGCAGGAGGCTGAATGGAAAGCCCGTAAAAAGAAACGAAGCGGCGAAGAAGCTACAGATACGGAACCGTTATACTCGATGGAGGATGCGGAAGGTATTATCAGATACCTTGTTCCGTGCGAGTACGGCGAAATGTATGAAATTGCCGACGGAGTTCATGTAAGGTTTACCGATGTAGGACACTTGCTGGGTTCTGCCAGTATTGAAATTTTTTTGAGCGAAGCCGGTGTGCGCCGTAAAATTGTTTTTTCGGGAGATATCGGCAACAAAAATCAGCCGCTTATAAAGGATCCCCAATATATCGACAAGGCAGATTATGTTGTTATGGAGTCAACATACGGCGATCGTCTTCACGAGCAGGCTAAGGTTAATTCAATCGAGGATTTTGCCCAGATTATACAGGAAACTTTGGACGGCGGCGGTAACCTCGTAATTCCTTCTTTTGCCGTAGGACGTACCCAGGAACTGTTGTATTTCATTAAACAGATTAAGAACCGAGGCCTTGTTAAGTACCACGATTTTCCGGTATATATGGATTCACCGCTTGCGGTTGATGCAACAGAAATATTCCAAAAGAATATCTACAGCTGTTTTGACGAAGAAGCAATCGCGGAGATTAAACGTGGCGGTAACCCGCTCGTGTTCCCCGGACTTAACCTGGCAATTACGAGTGATGAATCGAAAGCCATAAATTTCGACGACGAGCCAAAGGTCATTATTTCGGCTTCCGGCATGTGTGAAGCCGGTCGTATCAGACATCATCTTAAGCATAATCTTTGGAGACCGGAATGTACGATTCTTTTTGTGGGCTATCAGGCTCAGGGAACTTTAGGCCGTAACCTTATCGAGGGCGCGACTGAGGTCAAACTTTTCGGCGAACCGATTTCGGTTAAGGCTGCAATATGTCAGTTACCCGGACTTTCGGGCCACGCCGACCGTAATGGTCTTATTGAGTGGATTTCAGCTTTTGAGGAAAAGCCCAAGCAGGTATTTGTGGTTCACGGTGATGATATTGCATGCGAATCATTGACGCAGTACATCGACAAGGAGTTGAAAATCCCGGCTTACGCACCTTTCAGTGGCACGGTGTTTAATCTTGCCACAGGTGAGTTTGAATACGAGGCAGCACCCGAAAAGCGCAAAAAGAAAACAGCTTTCATTTCGGATGCTTTTGCAAGACTTCTCGCTGCCGGCCAGCGCTTAATGGCTGTCATCAACAAAAATCAGGGACATGCCAACAAAGATCTCGCCAAGTTTACCAGCCAGATAAACTCGCTTGCGGATAAATGGGATCCCGACTACAGCTCAACAACCGCTCCGGTGGATGACGACTATGGGAAATCTGCCAAAAAGCAAAGCTCAAAGAAGTCGGGCCATACATCCGAAAAGACCGGCAAAGCCGGCAAATCCGGGAAATCCGGCCGAAGCGGAAAGTCCAATAAAGCCGCAAAGGGCGGTAAAAGAAGATAAATCATCTTAAACATATAAAGGCAGGACAATATGAGTGTAGCTGATAAAATATTTATTGATATGTGCAAAGACATTCTTGAAAACGGTACAAGTACGGAAGGCGAGAAGGTTCGCCCGCATTGGGCAGACGGAACACCTGCTTACACCATTAAAAAGTTTGGTGTTGTAAATCGTTATGATTTAAGAGAAGAGTTTCCGATTCTTACCTTACGTAAAACCGCGCTTAAGAGTGCTACCGATGAAATGCTGTGGATATGGCAGGAAAAGTCCAATAATATTAACGATCTTCACAGCCATATATGGGATTCATGGGCCGATGAAGACGGCTCCATCGGTAAAGCTTACGGCTATCAGTTAGGTGTTAAGCATCAATACAAAGAAGGCATGATGGATCAGGTTGATCGCGTTATTTATGACCTTAAAAACAATCCGTTCAGCCGTCGCATTCTCACAAATATCTACGTGCATCAGGATTTGCATGAAATGAATCTGTATCCTTGCGCATATTCAATGACGTTTAATGTTACGCAACGTAAAGGCGAGGATAAGCTTACGCTTAATGCTATTTTAAATCAGCGCTCACAGGATGTTTTGGCCGCAAACAACTGGAACGTGGTTCAGTACGCGGTTTTGGTGCATATGCTTGCACAGGTGTGTGACATGAATGTAGGTGAATTCGTGCATGTAATTGCCGATGCTCATATATACGACCGTCACATCCCGCTTATTAAAGAGCTTATTTCCCGGGAACCTTTACCGGCTCCGAAGTTTCACTTAAATCCCGAGGTTAAAGACTTTTACAAGTTTACACGTGACGATGTGAGCCTTGAAGGCTACGAAACTCACGAGCAGATTAAAAATATTGAGGTAGCGATATAGTGAACGCATTTGTGACATGTGATAATAATTGGGGCATCTCTTACAAGGGACGCCCCATGGTTTCAATCCCGGCAGACGATAAACTGCGTCTTCGGGAAATCAGCGGAAAGGTAGCCGTTTACGGAAGTGAGTTTATCAATAATCTTCCGGGACAGCAGCCTATTCGTGATTGCGTGAATATAGTTTATACCGCGGGGCGCCTTGTAAAGGCGAAGGGTGCGGTTTTGTGCGATACACTTTCCGATGTTGAAAAAGAATTGTCCAAGTACAATAGCGATGACATTTTCTTTTTAAACAACGAAGCATTGTATAATCATTTCTTTGGCAGGCTTGAAACGGTGCATGTTACAAAGATTGATTATACATACAGTACAGACGAGCATTTTAAAAATCTGGACGAGTGTGATGAGTTTGAAATTACGCATGACAGCGACGAACAGTATTGTCATGATATTGTTTATTCATTTTTGTGCTACGAAAGAAGGAAATCAAAGTGACTTTGGCAGAAATCAAGTCGGAATATCCGTTTCTGTATGAAACGCATATGCATACATATGAGGGAAGCGCCTGCGGCAACTGCCACGGCGAAGATATGGCAAAATGCTATTTTGAACACGGCTATACAGGCATTATAATTACCGACCACAATTGGGGCGGCAATACGAGACCGGATCGTGCGCTTAACTTTGAAAAGTGGGTTGATGCTTTCTTTGAAGGCTATGACAGGGCAAAAGAATGGGGCGATAAAAACGGACTTCAGGTTTTCTGCGGATGGGAAGCAGGTTACGGTGGCCCTGAATTTTTGATTTACGGTCCGTCGCCCGAAGATTTGAAAGCGCACCCCGAACTGTGGACTGCGACAATCCCCGAACAGTTAAAAATCATCCACAATTTGGGTGGTATGGTAATTCAGGCTCATCCTTACAGGGAGGCTTATTACATCACCAACCTTCGTACATATCCCGAATATTGCGATGGCTTGGAGGCTTTAAACGCAAGTCATTCACACGACGGTAAGGCAAGAAGTCCCAAAGAGCGCTTTAACAAAAAAGCATTTGAGCTTGCCGCAAAATATAATCTTCCGATAACTGCCGGCTCCGACCAGCACAACACTACGGCGTTAATGGGGGGCATGGCGTTTAAAACAAAATTAACCGATATACGTGATTTTTGTGACCGTGTCTTACATGACGGAGATTATGTTGTCACCAACGGATTTGACTGGTTTACAAAGACTGGGGAATTTATTTGCAAATGCGAATAGGTAATGTTTTCAAAAAAAATTTTATTATTCTGATGCTTGCCGTAAGTGTTTTTTTGACCGGTTGCAAGTCGTGGAATCTTGTGCTTACCACGGGTTTTGAAAAGAACGAACTCATGCGCATAAATTCAGAGTCATGTTACCTTCCTGAAATGATGTTATATCTTACATCAATTCAGAACAGCTACGAAGCTGTTTACGGTGAGGGTTTGTGGACCGAAACAATTGACGGTGTTCCCATCGAAACAATCGTAAAAGAGTCCGCACTTGCCAAAATTGCGCAGATAAAGGTCATGAATCTGATGGCAGATACTTACGGACTCGAACTTTCAAAAGAGTTAGAGGGCGAAGTAAAGTCAGCTGCCGAAATATTTTATGCCTCATTAAACGAAACCGAGCGCGAGCTTATGGGGGTAACGTATGAGGATGTGCTGAAGGCCTATTCACAGTATGCACTTGCGAATGTTGTATATGATTACATTGTAAAAGACGTAAATCCCGAAATCAGTGACGATGAGGCACGCACAATTTCTGTCCAGGAAATATTGATTAAGACATATACACTTGATGCGTGGGGAAACCGTGTTGAGTTTTCCAACCGTTCCAAAGCGGAGGCATACGATAAAGCACTGTCTGCACTGGAGCTTATAACGGAAGGCTCTACGACGTTTGAAGCCGTTGCTGCAAGATGTTCGGATTCGCAGGAATTAACAAGAAGGATTTCCAGAGGCGATACGGATATTACATACGAATCAAAAGCTTTCGCACTTGCAAAGGGTGAAGTGAGCGATATCTTTGAGACACAAGACGGCTACTGCATTGTTAAGTGCATCACAAATTTTGACCTTGCCGAAACGCAAAAAAACAAGGAATTGATTTTGGAGGAACGAAAAAAGGCAGCGCTGGAAGAAGTTTATGTAAAATATTGCGAGGGTCTCACAAAGCTTCTGAATCAAAACCTTTACGATTCGATAACAATGATTCATGACGATCGTGTAAAAATAAGTTCTTTCTTTACGGTTCCGTTTTGAGTCAGCCACAGGGGACAGGTTATAGCGGTCGACCGCTATAAC
>JAZLHV010000006.1:0-49886 GCA_045617045.1 Lachnospiraceae bacterium | reverse complement strand
ATCCAACTGGGCTAGGCAGATTCGAACTGCCGAATGCAGGAGTCAAAGTCCTGTGCCTTACCGCTTGGCGATAGCCCAAAGCAATCTCCAACACTCTACCTAATTGGAAAATATACTGTCGCAGACAGCGGGTGGCTAGAGGGACTCGAACCCTCGGTCTCCAGAACCACAATCTGGCGCGTTAACCAACTACGCTACAGCCACCATGGTGTGCCCGAAGGGATTCGAACCCCCGACCCACGGCTTAGAAGGCCGTTGCTCTATCCAGCTGAGCTACGGACACATTCAATCCTTGCAAGTTGCATAAGGAAAAGCGGGTGATGGGAATCGAACCCACGTGTCCAGCTTGGAAGGCTGGTGTTCTACCATTGAACTACACCCGCATGTATTAAATATCGGGGTGACAGGATTCGAACCTGCGACCTCCTGGTCCCAAACCAGGCGCTCTAGCCAAGCTGAGCCACACCCCGTAATAAGGACCACGTCCCTCGTGACGCAAGTAAGATTATATTATAAGGTTTTTGGTGTGTCAACAAAAACTTTTACAAATATTTTATGTCAAAAGAAGGAAGTCCTTCCGTCCCTATATTCATGATAATGTAAGAGGGTCTGCGCCCCTGCTGACGCGGCAATGTAAGGCTTCCCGGGTTAACTGCCCAAATGCCGTAAGTCTCGTCAAACTCGACCGAAGGCACATGCGTGTGACCGTAAATCACTATTTTGGCCCCACGCGATGCGGCCTTATAAATAAGGGTATCTCGCCCGTAGTATACGTGCTCATAATGACCATGCACCAATAATACGTGAAAACCGTTTAAGTCAAATTCGAGTTCTTTGCGAAGCTCTCTGCTGTAGTCATTGTTTCCGGCTACGAATCTTATGGGACAGTTAACCGCTGCCCTGATGGCGTCAGCACTTTCATGCACATCGCCGGCGTGAATCACATAGTCCAACGGGCTTTCTTCTTTATACACTTTATAAAAATTATCGTCATACCCATGGGTATCACTGACAATCAATACCTTCATATGCTTCAATCTCTTTCTTCATGAGTCTCAATGCATTTCCGCGGTGACTGATTGAATGCTTGTCACTCGGGGCAAGCTCAGCGGTCGTAAGTCCACGCCCGGGCAGGTAAAAAATAGGGTCAAAACCGAAACCGTTTGCGCCGCGCTCTTCAGTGAATATTTCGCCGTCAATGGTGCCGCGCACCACCTTCCGGGTGCCATCGGGGAAAACCGCGGCAATCGCACACACGAACTGTGCCTTGCGGTTTCCGTTGCCCTCACGGTTAACACGGTCAATAAGATTTGCATTCTTGATGCGGTAAGAAGTGTCATGCCCCAAATATCTTGCCGAGTAAATGCCCGGTTCGCCGTTTAAGCATTCGATTGAAAGACCGGAATCATCGGCAAGTATCAGCGTATCGGTGATACCGGCCTCGCGGGCTGCTTCATATACGGTTTCAGCCTTTATCATTGCATTTTCTTCAAAAGTTGAACCGTTTTCATCAATTTCCGGATCCAGTCCCACTTCCTTCATGCTGCGAATTTCTTCTACCAGGTGAAGATCGGCGAGTATCTCGCGAATTTCACTCATTTTATCTTTGTTACCCGTTGCAAAAATAACATTCATGTTGTCCCTTCATTCACAGCCGTTTGGATTTAACATACCACTGCTTTACTTGCTGCTTTTCTCGCTGCTTTACAGAAGTTGTTACGGATGCGACACAATAAAGTTCGCCCCCCGTTAAGGAGGCGAACCCAAGAAACTATTTAATTAATTTATCGAGTGCTTTCACAATTCCGAGCGCTATTTTACCAATATACTCATCGGACGCCAACAGACCTGCTTCGTCGGGATTTGACATATACCCTGCATAAAGCACTGTAGCGGGAATATCTATAACTTCAAGAATTACCTCGGCATCGGTAGCGGGCTTAAGACCTGTCGCTTTATCGGATGCAACCGAGCAGGCATTTTTCAAAACCGCATCGGCAAAGTCTATGTTCTGAATACCGTTTCTGAAATAAATATCATTATACGCTGCACTCATTCCGAACGCCTTGGTGTCATCGGGATTGGATTCAAGGTGAATTCCGATGTAATAATCAGCGCCCAGGCTTTCCACCAGTTCAAGGCGTGTTTCGGTATTAATAGTCTCATCGGAGCTTCTTGTCAGCAGCACCTTGTACGGTGTATCGTAAGCATCCGTGATTTCTTTTACCTTTTTGGCAATTGCAAGCGTTACATTCTTTTCAATAAGGTCACCGACCTTTGTGCCGTTCATGCTGCCGCCGTGACCTGCATCAACCAAAACAACGGTTTCGGCTATATTGACCGGAACGATTTCAATATCGATTCCGCCATCAGTACCCGTTGCCACACACTCGCACATCCTGTCCGTTTTAATGACGTACTTAACGGTTTCACCGTCAAAAGAACCCGAAAGTGCCGTAACATTAAGTAAATCTCCGCTCGGAAGATTTGTGTGATAAAATGCGCCTTGCGTATCAGGCCAATTGACTGTCGCGGTCATCGTGTCAAATCGTACCGATACATCAACTTCGTCAAGTTTTGCCTTAACCGAACACGGAATAAAAATGTGCCCGTGGCCTAAATCTTTCTGCAAACCTTCACCGGGAAGATTATTGTCTGCCTGCAAAGGAGTTTTTATCTTTGAAATATCAACGTCCCACTTGGAGCCGATTACATTATTGTCCGTTATATTCTCACCATTAACCGGTTCTAAAGTCGGTTCCATGGTCGGCTCGATTATATCCTCAAGACCCGTTCCTGTTTCATCGGTTACGATAACGTTTTTGTGCTCGGCATACACCATCATCACACTCATGAGTGCCGAAAAAACTATGCCGGCAAAAAGCAGCGAAAACTTTATGAATTTGTCTCTGAACAACCACTTTTCGTCCAAACCTGCTCCTTATCGTGCGCCGGGCTTTTTACCCATAAATGAATAGTAATATGTCTTAATCATACCGTTATATATCTTACGGTTTTTGTCGGCCTTACGATTCATGGCACTTTCGACACCGTCATACGATGAAATCACGAACATTGACCAATCCTCAAGTGCGGCAAAACGCTCTCCTAAAGTTCCGTATAGCTTTGGAAGGGCTGCTTTTTCCTCAAGACGTTCACCGTAAGGGGGATTTGTGATTATAAAGCCATACTTCTTGGGATGGCTCAATTCTTTAACGTCACGCGTCTGGAAATGAATCAGTTTATCTACACCCGCAAGCTTAGCATTTGCCCTTGCGACTTCAATCATGGATTTATCAATATCATAGCCTTGAATATCGGCTTCAACCGACATATTTATCTCATCATGTGCTTCACTGAACGCATCTTTCCAGACTGTAGGTGCCACAAGTTCTTTATAGTTTTGCGCGAAAAATGTACGATTGCAACCCGGCGCAATATTTGCGGCCATAAGCGCAGCCTCAATCGGAATGGTACCGCTTCCGCAAAACGGATCGACAAGTATCCTGTCTTGTCTCCAAGGTGTCAGCATAATCAGTGCCGACGCAAGATTTTCGGCAATCGGAGCCTTGGCAACAAGTTTACGGTAACCACGCTTGTGAAGGCTTACACCGGTAGTATCCAATCCCACGGTTACTTCATCTTTCAACAGAGTAACTCTGATTGGGTAGTCGTCACCGTTTTCTTCAAACCACGAAATGTTGTAGACGCTTTTTAAGCGCTCGACAATCGCCTTTTTCATGATTGACTGAATATCTCAAGGGCTGAAAAGCTTGCTTTTGACGCTTGCTGCCTTCACAACATTAAACCGTGCATCCTTGGGAATATAATCTTCCCACTTAAGGGCCTTTGTGGCTTCAAACAGTTCATCATAAGTTTCTGCCTTAAAGCTTCCGATTTTGATAAGAATTCTCTCGGCTGTTCGCAATCCGATATTTGCCCGCGCAACAGCCTCCTCATCACCGGCAAACGACACTCTGCCGTCAAGTACCCGGGTAACATCGTAGCCCAAATCAATTATTTCTCTTTTTAACACGCTCTCGAGGCCGAAATGGCACGGAGCAATCAACTCATATTTTCTCATAAGGGTATGATAGTTTATCCTATTTTTAGTGTCAATAATTGTTATTCTTCTTGTTTAGCCTGTTTGGCGACCGACATTGCCGTCACAAGCGGGCACACACAGATAATTGAGTAAAGATATCGCAAAGAAGCCGACATGGGAGTTGCAATCACCAGTGTTGCCACTATTGCAATCGGCAGCACCATTACAAGCGTAGCATCCGTATTTTTGCGTACAAGGGCCATATAGAATGCGACAAGCAGCAGCCACACGTACACCCCTTCACACACAAACAGCACGGCAAAGGCGTTATGATCGAAAAACCACAGATAATCTGCCTCCAATATATCTTCAGCGGCTTTAGACTTTGCCCTTACTTCGAGGCCGTAATCATTTCCCCATATGTATGTGGTCCATCTGTATTCAGGATATCCGCCATCATACACACCTCTGGTTTCGTCTATCCATGCAAGCAGATAATCCCCGGGATATTTTAACCCCAAGCTTACGTATAGTTTCAAATACTCACCGATATTATCGGTCAAAAAGTCAACCGTACCGTTTTCAACGATAACCGCCTTGATGGGATCCACGCATCCGTCACTGTACGCTGCCGCGATTTTCCCGGTATCCGCTATACGTTCGATAAGCTCTGCGGACCGGTCATCCAGTTCGCGATTACAACTTATAACTCTCGAAACCTGTTGCAGCGGAACCGCAATACTTTCAAGAATGGTCGGCTGCGGAATGTCAAGCATCGCCAAAAGCGGACCTTTCAGCAAAAATCCCAATACCAGCGCTCCCAAAACAGTAAACGTTATTGCTTTCTTTTTAAACCACAACACAAAAAAGATTACCGCAAAAGAAACCAAAAGCGCATAAAATCCGTTACTTCGAAACAAAGCGACACCGACAGCAGATGCAAAAAGCGCCACCAGATTAACGGTTTCTTTTCCCAGGCTTCGAAGACTTCTGAAGGCAAATATTACATACAAAAGCACAAAACCGGCAAACATTACATCCTTCCACATTGTGATGCTTAGCATGATGTGAACGGGAAGTATCGCATATCCGACAATTGACAGAACCACAAACCATGCCGGCGCCCCGCAATCGGCCTCAGTCTTAACCGCAAGGGCCATGCAAAATGCCATAAACAATATCTGGAACACCATATATGTTGCAACCGCCGCATAAATATTTCCAAAGAGTGCCATTCCCAGATTCATAAAAAGTTTAATGATAAGCGTATGGTAAAACGGATGGTGATTTGAATATTCTCCGGCGAAAATCTGATTCAGCTGATTAACGCTATCATATGTCATAAGCCCCGGATATTTGGCAAGCAGCAGCACGGCAACGTCAATTATTGTAATAACCGCGAACGTAGCCGCAAAATATCGGCGCGATTTTTGGAAGCTTACCGCGCCCGAAAACGTCAGGCATTCCTTTTTGTAATCCAAAAACACAAAAATATTGAAAAAACTTATGAATACTGCGCCGAAAACAGCAATAAGATTCACTGCGCCGCACATTACCCTGAAAAGACCGTTTTCAAAGCCTGTCAGCCATACTCTGTAATTTGCCGCCGAAATCATAAGGGCAAAAAGCAGCGAAAAAACAACGGTTAAAACCTTTTCAACCCGTGATAGTTTTGCATATTCATTCTTTTCGCATATGTTATATATTCCGGTTGCGACCGCTGCAACAATGCCTAAAAGATACGGTGCATAGTACGCATCCGTGTCAAGCAGTACTGCATATCCCATCAATAAAACTATAGCCCCGACTATATTCCGGATTTTTCTTTTCATAAGTTTCTCCATAAATATTTTACGCTGCAACGTCCAAATTCGGTTTGTATCAATAATACCACACCGACTTGCCATTTGTAACTACGCAAGACCCTCCGGCGCCTGTATTTTGACAACGTGAAAAGAGATTGCCGCAGCAATCTCTTTTCTTGAGGGGAGTATAATACCTGTTAATTAGGGTACGATAAAGATTGTGGAGAATTTCTTTATCTAAATACAATATAGTACTTTAGTACCAATTGCGCAATATCAAATAGTACCAAAGTACTATTTTCTTCTTTGTGCACATTTACCACAAGGGGAGTGGGTGTCACCCATGCCTTTTTGGTAAATTTAATTCAGCTTTTTGACGGTACGGCCTTCAACCAAAAGTCCGTCAACGGTAATCTGCTCTTCTACGGTTGTTTTGGGACGTTCTATCAGGCTGATAAGCTTAAGTGCCGCGGTACGGCCGATTTCATCGGTATCCTGCCGAATCGTAGTGATTCGGGGCTCAAGCTGCGACACAAGATTAATGCCATCGTATCCGGCAATTGAAATATCCTCCGGGACGCTCTTTCCATGCATGAAAATCGAATTACGACCACCCATCGCCGAATAGTCATCACTGAAAAGAATGCATGTCGGCGTATCATCACGCTCCAGCAACTCATCCGTCAGCTTCTCGGTGAGATTAAAATCGCGGTACGAACCCGAAACCACGTAATCATCGGGGATACTGATATTGTGGTCTTCAAGTGCTTTGTAAAAAGCAGCCAGACGATTTCGCGTAACGGCTGTATCTTCACCGGTAACATAGGCAATCTTCGAGTGTCCGCATCCGATAATATAATTTACAAGTGCAAGCATTCCCGCATAGTTATTGGAAATAACGCTTGAACGGTTATTAAACATATAGTCGATTGTCACAAGCGGAATATCCGAATTGGCAAGCTCCACGACCTCGGGATCCTGGAAATCGATGCATGCAATCACGACACCGTCAAAGCCTCTGTAACGGGAATGTTCAAGATATGACATACGACC
The DNA here is from genome assembly GCA_045617045.1 of Lachnospiraceae bacterium. Classification (GTDB taxonomy): domain Bacteria; phylum Bacillota; class Clostridia; order Lachnospirales; family Lachnospiraceae; genus UBA1258. The sequence goes on along the minus strand of JAZLHV010000006.1, from coordinate 42,983 downwards.
TTCGCGTGTCTTTGAACCATTGATGAAAGTCAAATCATATCCGTTATCCTCAACCACACGCTTAAACGAATCAAGCACTTTTGAAAAATAGTCATGCGTAAGACCGCTCTGACCCTGATCTACAAAAAGAACGCCAATGTTGTAAGAGCGGTTAGTGCGAAGCGCCCTTGCCTGAGAATTAAAAAAGTAACCCATTTCCTTGGCAGTCTGCTTCACCATATTTCTGGTTTCTTCACCAATATCGGTCTGATCGTTTAATGCTTTGCTGACGGTTGCTACCGAGACATGACACCGTGCGGCAATATCTTTCATTGATACCATAGGAAATACCTCATAAATTTTGTTGTGGTGAAATTCAAAACCGGTTAAAGAACAAAATCCCCCAATTTATAATCCTTAATCGTTTTCGCTTTTTTAGTATATACTGTAATAAAATAAATAGCAACGCCTTGTTTTCTATTGATTTTATAGTACTTTTTATATATAATCAAACTACGTAAGTCATCAACGGCTTTTTTTTGCCCGTTTTACTTAATCGATTACTTAATTAAATGCAAAGGAGAATATATATGAAATACGGTTTTTTCGATGATGCAGCAAAAGAATACGTCATCACAACCCCTAAAACCCCCTTACCCTGGATTAACTACTTGGGCTCCAAGGACTTCTTCTCCCTCATTTCCAACACGCAGGGTGGCTACAGTTTCTATAAAGATGCCAAGTTGTTAAGGCTTACACGTTTCCGTTACAATAACGTTCCCCAGGATTCAAACGGTAAGTACTACTATATTAAGGACGGCGATACAGTCTGGAACCCCGGCTGGATGCCTACTCAGACCGACCTTGACTCCTATGAATGTCGCCACGGTATCGGCTACAGCAAGTGGAATTCTTCCAAAAACGGTGTCAGCGCATCCGTACTTGCTTTTGTGCCTACAGACGACACTTGCGAAATAAATCAGGTAAAGCTTACAAATAACACCGATTCCGTTAAGAATTTAAAGCTCTTCTCGTATGTTGAATGGTGTTTGTGGAATGCAGCCGATGACAGCCAGAACTTCCAGCGTAACTTCTCCACCGGTGAAGTTGAAATCATCGATTCGACTTTATACCACAAAACCGAATACAGAGAGCGCCGCAATCACTACGGCATCTACTCCGTAAATGCCAAAATTGACGGCTTCGACACGCAGCGCGAAGCTTTTCTGGGTGCTTATCATGATAATCACAACCCCGAGGTTGTTTTCGAAAAAGGCGCCTGCACAGGCTCTGTTGCTCACGGCTGGGCTCCCATAGCGGTTCATGAGTTAACCGTAACACTTAATCCCGGCGAGACCAAGTCATATGTTTTCGTGTTAGGTTACTGTGAAAACCCCGATGATGACAAGTGGGAATCCAAAGGCGTCGTTAACAAGAAGCCTGCTAAGGCTATGCTTGCAAAATATCAGACAGACGCAGATGTCGACAAGGCATTTGCCAAGTTAAAAGAATACTGGAATAACCTTCTTTCCATATACACTCTTGAATCCAACAACGACAAGGTTAACCGCATGGTTAACATTTGGAATCAGTACCAGTGTATGGTTACATTCAATATGTCCCGCTCCGCTTCATACTATGAATCGGGTATCGGTCGTGGTATGGGCTTCAGAGATTCCAACCAGGATTTGCTGGGCTTCGTGCACCTGGTTCCCGAGCGTGCGCGTGAACGTATTATCGACATCGCGTCCACACAGTTCCAAAACGGTTCGGCATACCACCAGTATCAGCCGCTTACAAAGCGCGGTAATTCAGACATCGGTTCAGGTTTCAACGATGACCCGTTATGGCTCATTGCAGGTGCTTCGGCATACGTACGCGAGACCGGCGATATATCCATATTAAAAGAAATTGTTCCTTATGACAACGACATGTCCGTTGCAACGACACTTATGGAGCACTTAAAGAGATCCTTCGACTTTACCGTCAACAACAAAGGACCTCATAATCTGCCCCTCATCGGTCGTGCAGACTGGAACGACTGCCTTAACTTAAACTGCTTCTCTGAGCATCCCGGTGAATCGTTCCAGTGTTTCGGTCCCTCCGAAGGTCCCGTTGCCGAGTCTGTTTTCATTGCCGGAATGTTTGTAAAGTACGGCGAAGAATATGCTCAGTTGGCCGAATTGCTCGGTGACGAAAAAGAAGCCGCACGTGCCCGCAAAGAAGTTCAAATCATGTACGACGCCGTTCTTAAAAACGGTTGGGACGGTGAATGGTTCATACGTGCTTTCGACGCATACTCGAACCCCATTGGTTCGAAAGTTTGCGAGGAAGGCAAGATTTTTATTGAATCCAACGGTTTCTGTTCTTTGGCAGGTATCGGTGTCAAGGAAGGTCTTGCCGAAAAAGCACTCGATTCCGTCAAAAAGTACCTTGACTGTAAGTACGGTGTAATGATTTTGCAACCGGCTTACACCGTTTATCACTTAGAGCTTGGTGAAATTTCTTCTTATCCGCCCGGATACAAGGAAAATGCAGGTATCTTCTGCCACAACAATCCTTGGGTTTCAATTGCAGAAACCGTTATCGGCCGCGGCGACAGAGCTTTCGAGATTTACAAAAAGACCTGTCCTTCCTATACCGAAGAAATCTCCGAGATTCACAAAACCGAACCTTACGTATACTGTCAGATGGTTGCCGGTAATGATGCATACATTCCCGGTGAAGGCAAGAACTCATGGCTTACCGGTACTGCAGCATGGACATTTGTAAACATTTCTCAGTATATTTTGGGTGTTTACCCCACACACAAGGGATTATCGGTTAACCCTTGCGTGCCCAAAGATTTCGGTGACTTCAAGGTAACCCGTAAGTTCCGCGGTGTCACCTACACCATCAACGTAATCACCAATGGTATTGAAAAGGGTGTAAAAGAAATGATTGTCGACGGAGAAAAGATTTCCGGATGCGTAATTCCTTACAATCCTTCCAAGAAGACTTCAGAAGTTACGGTAATTATGGGCTGATAAAACTTTTTCACAGTCAAAAGACTGTTTCCCTCTCACAAAAAGCGGGCCGGACATTTGTCCGACCCGCTTTTTAAGTTGCTAACGATTTCTACCATTTTCGATGAGGACAGTGCGTTGACTTTCGCGCAGCGCGAAGTTCAACATAACAGCCACAGGCTGTACATGTGCCTTCAAGCAGTTTGTCGCATTGGCGGCAAACGTTAAGGCGTTCCTCGTATTGAGCATCGGAGGGTTTATCCGAAGCTTCCACCATGTCAATCATACGCTTTATGGAAGCATACACATCTTCCTTTTCGGCAAGTTCCCGTATCAGGCATTTTTTGCAAATGCGCAGGTTATCAAATTCCATCCGTGTTTTCCGCCTGCTATTCTTCGCTTACGCCATGAGCGTCAAACAATGTTTTAAATTTATTAACCACATCCCTATAATGCTTAAGGCATTCTTCATGATGGCTCTCCACGAAAGCATAATCTTCTGCGGCGGTTGCAAGTTCAAGTGCTTTTGCCTCGGCCGAAAGGTCCTTCAAACCGATAAGAAGCGATGAACTCTTTACTGCATGGATGTTTACACGATAATCAGCCCAATTACGGTTTTCAAAGAATTCCTGCAACATGTCAACACGATTGTCACGTCCGATATAGCCCAGAACAGCCTGTACGTAAATTTCAATCGAGTCTGCACAACACTCCAGTGCATAATCCATATCAATGCCGCCGATTGCTTCGAAATCTTCGCGTGTTACAATTCCGTCTTTTTCGACCTCGGGCTCACTGCAGCCGGCCGCAGGTACCAATTCGGTTTTAACAAATTCAGGTACGGGTTCCGGTTTGGACTCTGCCATTTTGTCGGGTGCTTTGCTTGATTTAAATAAGAACACTGCTTTCTCCGCCTTTCTTTTTACAATAAGATTTTCAGGTAAATATTGCATGAGCTTTCGCTCTAATTCTTCACTTCTGACCGGTTTTGTGATGTAATCGACAAATCCTGCATCAAGGTACTCTTTTCTGGCACCTACAACCGCATTGGCTGTAAGGGCAATAACCGGGGTGTTTTTGTTAGGACCGCCGATTTGTTTGATTTCCCGTAAAGCCTCTATGCCGTCCATATCAGGCATCATGTGGTCCATAAGTATAAGATCGTATTTGGTGATGGCAGCCGCCTTGACGGCCTCAATACCGCTGAATACGGTATCAACCGTAACCCCGGACTCCTTAAGCAGCATCTTCAAAACATCGTGATTCATCTTAACGTCGTCTACCGAAAGAATGTGTGCTCCGGTAGCAACAAATAACGACTCATATTTTTTATGCTTACCGTTCTCGGTATGAAGAATATCTTTCATGTTGCCTAATGCCGTGTTATCGATAATCTTCTGGGGAATCTCAATGATTACCGTTGTCCCCACACCGTAATTACTCTCGATTTTGATGGAACCGCCCATCAGGTCCACATATGATTTGGCTATCACGAGCCCTAATCCGACACCTTGTATTGCACTGTTTTCTTTGTGCTGTACACGTTCAAATTTTTTGACAAGATCCTGTAAATCATCCTCGCTTATGCCAACACCCGTATCTTTTATAATAAATCGGAGTCTTGCGGTACTCTCGTCATCGTGTGTAAAGTCAAGCGTCATTGATACCGACCCCTGCATTGTATACTTTACCGAGTTTGAGAGAATATTTATGAGTATCTGTCTGACTCTTACCTCATCACCGTAAAGCTTCGTGGGCAGATACGGATTGTTTTTAAATATTACTTCGAGATTCTTTTCTTTTGCCCTCGACTCAACAACCGAATAACAGTCCGTCAAAAGAGATGCCGTCTGATATTCCATCGGGTTGAGCTCAACCTGATGCGTTTCAATTTTGGTGACATCAATCACATCATTTATGATTGCCAAAAGAAGTGTACCGGCTTTTTCAACTGTCTGAGCATAGCCTAAAATGTTTTCTTCAAGGCTTTCACGCTTAATCATTTCGTTCATGCCAAGAATTGCATTGATAGGCGTGCGAATTTCATGGGACATATTTTTTAAGAAGTTGCTTTTGGCTTCATTGGCACATGCAAGTTCCTCAAGACTGTCCTTTAATTTCTTCTCGTTAGCCTCAAGTTCTTTGCAGGCCTTACGATATGCATAATCATGGAACTTATAAAAAGCACCTATAACCAGTACCGTAAGTATACCGGCCACATAAGTATCTATCGCCTGATTGACAGTTCCGTCTATCAATGTAACATATTCCGGATGAATATCCGAAATGTAATAGCAAAGGCCCAAAACAATTACCTGCAAGCCGTAAAGCACGTAACACAAAACACCGTCAAGCAACAGCCAGATTATCTGAGCGCCCATAACCATGTATATCGGCATACCCGAGAATCTGCCGCCTTCTTTGAAAAACATAAGCGGAAGAAGGATAAAATTGGCAATCACTATAAGAAGAATGGCTCCAAGCTTGACCTTGTGAAATTTATTGCTGACATACAAAGAAATAGCGCCGGTTACCGAAATAGCAATTATCAGTAAAAGCGAGACCACGTCATACGCAACTATCGCTGTTACAATGCAGGTCGGCACCATCAGCACCACGATAATCATCGATAAAATATTGATGATGCGCTGACGCAAATCAATATCTTCACCGAAAAGCTTCCTTACAATGTTTTTTACTCCACTCATTATATCCGATACTTCCCCTCGGTTATTTGCCGTTTGCGTAACACGACAATATCAGCAAGCCCAAAACGCAAAGAAGGCCTATGCTAAAATCCATTTTAGCATAAGCCTTTGCTGTTTACCAATAATTAATTAAATTGTAGCAAAACGGAACACATTTTCGCAAAAAGTTTATCGTTTAGCAATTTTCTTGCAAAAGTTCTACAAGGAGCTCCGCAGCGAGCTTTATAATGTTACACCTTGCTTAAATATGGCCATATCGTGATAACCTGCTTTTTCGCTCGAAACAAGCTCACCCGAAGCTACACTTAAGACGTAATCGTAAAGTTTCCGGGAAGCTTCTTCCCACGAAACATCCCCCAACACCTCGCCTGCATTAAAGTCAATCCAGTTTGACTTAAAGTCAGAAAGTGCGGTATTGCTGGATATTTTTACCGTAGGTACCGGAGATGCAAACGGTGTACCGCGTCCGGTTGTAAACAACACCACCTGCGCTCCGCTTGCAGCCAACGCTGTTGACGCTACAAGGTCATTACCGGGAGCGCATAAAAGATTCAATCCTTTTTCGCTCACGCGCTCCCCGTAATTAAGCACTCCGCATACCGGTGTACTGCCGGACTTCTGAGTGCATCCCAATGACTTATCCTCAAGGGTTGATATACCGCCCGCCTTGTTGCCGGGAGAGGGATTCTCGTAACAAGTCTGACCGTGTCTTGAAAAATAACCCTTAAAGTCGTTAATGAGCTTAACTGTTTTTTGGAACAACGATTCTGTTTTGCACCGTGCCATCAGCAAAGTCTCGGCGCCGAACATTTCAGGGACTTCGGTAAGTATGGTAGTACCGTTACCCGAAACTAACATATCTGAAAACCTGCCCACAAGCGGGTTGGCCGTAATTCCGGAAAATCCGTCACTGCCGCCGCATTTTAAGCCTACAATAAGCTTATCGACCGATATGTCCGTACGCACATCCTGCGAGGCGGTTTTAATAAGCGAGCGCACAATTTCAACGCCCTCGGCGACCTCATCATTGCACTGTTGCGACACTAAAAATTTGATTCTTTCGGGATCGTAATCTCCTATATAGGGGCGCAAAACATCAATATTGGAATTTTCGCATCCAAGACCCAATACCAGTACTCCCCCCGCATTAGGATGATTTATAAGATCAGCCAATATTGTACGGGTGTTTTCCTGGTCATCTCCCATCTGGGAGCAACCGTAGGGGTGAGGGAAAGCAACAACGGCCTCAACGCTTCCGGTAGCGTAAGCCCTTGCGGTTTCAGCTATTTTTATGGCAACGTTATTCACGCAGCCTACAGTAGGTATTACCCATATTTCATTGCGTACTCCGGCGCGCCCGTCTTTTCTTAAAAAGCCTTTGAAAGTTCTGTTAAGCTTGTCAAGCGGCGCCTTTGATTCTTTAACTACAGGGTCATATGAATATATAACGTTCTCATCAAGCCTTGTGGCAAGATTGTGTGTATGTACATGAGACCCTTCGCTGATATTGCATTTAGCCTTGCCGATAGCCTCCCCGTATTTTATGACGGTACTGCCCTCACAGATATCGGCAACAGCCATTTTGTGGCCTGCCGGTATCTGATCCTTGGCACATATGGTTTTTCCTTCAACACAAACATTTTCACCCGTGTTAATCGTTTTCAATGCAACCACTACACTGTCCGAAGGGTGTATTTTAATATATTTTTCCATAAATCTCCGAATATATTGCAGTTTCTATTTAAAATTCTTTTCCATTGCGGCACGCATACCAAGTGAGCGAATGTCATCAAGATAGCCGCATACAAGCTTGTAGGTATCGCCTGCTTTTGACAAATCCTGTCCCCAGAAAGCCTCGTTGGACAAGAAAGCCTGTACGAACTCAGCGGTAGCCTTGGGGGAATTTTCCTTAAAGAACTCAAGTACCGCCGCATCATCCATAATGCGATACTTTTCACCGTTACGGTCTCCGATTAATGCCTTATCTTCAATTTCCGTAGCACTGTAAAATGCCATCAATGCTGCAAGAGAGAAGGTAAGATGTGACGGATTCTTGCCATTGAGTTTTATGTATTCCAAAAAGCTCGGCATGCAGCGTGCTTTCCATTTTGATACAGAGTTCAAAGCGATTGACAGTAACGCATGATCTACATAAGGGTTATTGAATCTGTCGATTACGGATGCCGCAAAATCAAGCAAATCCTGCTTAGGAAGCGTAAGCGTCGGGATAACCTCATCAAAAATCGTAGCGTTCATGAAATCTCTTACCATCTTATCTTCCATAGACTCGCGCACAATATTGTTACCTGCAAGGTATGAAGCAAGCACGAAGGATGTATGTGCACCGTTAAGTATACGTACCTTTCGCTGCTTATAAGGCTTCTGGTTATCAGTGTAAATAACCGGCAGACCTGCCTTAACAAAGGGAAGCTCGTCAGACAAGTCTTTTTGGGACTCAATTACCCATAAAGCAAACGGTTCCGCCGTTACCACAAGTCTGTCTTCGTATCCGAGTTCATCCCAGATTGCCTGCTCGTTGTTGCGAGGATATCCGGTAACAATACGGTCAACAAGCGTTGAACAGAAATTGCAGGCTTCTGAAACCCATGTTCTGAACTCTTCGGGAAGGTTCCAAAGAGTAATAAACTTATTAACACATTTTTCAAGCTCAATACCGTTATCATCAATAAGCTCAACCGGTAACATCACAAGGCCCTTTGTAACATCACCCTTAAACGCTTCGTATCTTGTATAAAGAAACTTTGTGAGCTTGCCGGGGAAAGTCTTGGGCGGCATTGCCTCAAACTTATCGGTATCATCGTAAACGATACCGGCCTCGGTGGTATTTGAAACAATATATCTTAATGTATCGAGCTTGGCGAAATTCATGAATTTCTCGTATTCCTCATATACGTCTACCGTATCAGCCACGCTTGTGATAATGCGGTTCTGAACCGAAGGCTCGCCGTTCACACGGCCTCTGAGTGAAACCGTATATATGTTATCCTGCTTGCCAAACATTTCAAGGCTGCCGAACTCAATAGGCTTAGCCAAGACTATCGAGCCGTCGAAAAGTCCCTTTTCATTGCAAATATCAAACATATAATCAACAAATGCGCGAAGGAAATTACCTTCACCGAACTGTAAAACTTTAATAGGGCGCTCCTTGACGGGAGCCATCGATTTGTTTAACTTAAGCATTTCATATCCTCCATTGGTGCGCTGATAATGTTGTGAAAGCGCTTACATTTTTGATAATACACGCCAAACTATATAAAGTCAACACGATTTTAAAGAAAATTTGCGCCTTGATTTTACGCAATAACTTATGTATAATTTGAAATATCAATGAAAACGCTTACACAAATACGGAGTTTTTTTACATGAGCGATAAGAAACAAAAAATTACAATCTACGACATTTCCCAGAAATCCGGTGTATCAATCGCCACCGTTTCACGAGTACTTAATCAGTATTCAAACGTCAATCCCGAAACCCGCGACCGTGTAGTTAAGGTTATGGAGGAAATGGGTTACAAGCCCAATGCTTTTGCCCGCGGTCTCGGCCTTGACACCATGAAAACGATTGGTATTCTCTGCCAGGATTCTTCTGATACATACCTTGCCAAAGCTGTATACCATATCGAGGAACAGTTGCGTGCCAACCAATATGACTCTCTTTTATGTTGCACCGGCTACGATGCTGCCGACAAGCGCAAGGCCTTAGACCTTCTTATTTCCAAGAAAGTCGACGCTGCCATTCTGGTAGGTTCAAACTTTTTAGACGGTTCCCAGGCCGGCAACAAATATATCCGTGACGCGGCATCTTCCATTCCCGTAATGTTATTAAACGCATTCTATGAACAGCCCAACATCTACTCGGTATACTGCAACGACTTTATAGCTATGGACAAGGCCACATCGTATCTTATCGACAAGGGACGTCGTAATATTCTTTATCTTTACAACTCCCGTTCCTATTCGGGTATGCGTAAGCTTGATGGCTACAAGTCAGCTCTTGCGCGCGCAAGCATACCTTTCAGTAAAGATTTATGCCAAATGGTTACGATTGAGCGCGAAGACATTCAGGGCTTCGTTAACTATATCGACACGCTCTACAAAAACGGGCTTAAGTTTGACGCTGTTGTTGCTTCCGAAGATATACTGGCGGTTGCCGCTTTAAAATTTGCACGCCGCGAGGGTATACGCGTTCCCGAGGATTTGTCGGTTATCGGTTACAACAATTCCATTCTTGCCACAATGTCAGAGCCTGAGCTTACAAGTGTAGACAACAAATTGGAAGCCATGTGTAAGCAGCTGGTCGATACTCTTCTTGGCGTGTTAAAGGGTCAAGAAATGCCTCTTAAATCCGAATATGCAGGTGAGCTGGTTATCCGCAGCACCACCTGATAAATAAACAAGCGCATTCAGCGCGGAAAGCGAACAATAAATGAAACAATTTATGGACAAGGATTTTATCCTTTCTAATCCCACGGCAGTTTCACTGTTCCACGATTTTGCCGAGAACATGCCCGTTTTGGACTATCACTGCCACATCAATCCCCGTGAAATCGCCGAGGACCGTTCTTTTGACAACATCACCCAGGTCTGGCTCGGCGGTGACCACTACAAATGGCGTTTTATGCGTTCATCGGGCGTAGATGAAAAATATATCACCGGTGATGCCTCAGACCACGACAAATTCCTTGCCTGGGCCAAGTGCCTCGGCCGAGCAATCGGTAATCCGCTCTATCATTGGAGTCATCTTGAGTTGCAGCGTTATTTTGGATACAACGGTGTCTTAAACGAAAAGACCGCCGAGGATGTCTGGAACCTTTGCAATTCCAAACTTCACGAGCCTTCCATGAGTGTCCGTAACATCATTCGCCAATCCAATGTCACATTGATATGTACTACCGATGACCCGATAGATGCTCTTAACTGGCACGATGCCATACGCGAAGATAAGTCCTTCGATGTACAGGTATTGCCCGCATGGCGTCCCGACAAGGCCATGAACCTTGAAAAGCCCACATACTTGGATTACATTTCAACTCTTTCATCGGTTTCCGGTGTAAAGATTGATTCTTTCAAATCATTGATTAAAGCTTTGAAAGTCCGCCTCGATTTCTTTGCCGAAAAAGGCTGTACGGTTTCCGATCATGCTTTAGAGTACGTTATGTACAATCCCGCAAGCGAGTCCGAAATCGAGGAAATCTTCGCCAAGCGTATAAACGGCACACAGCCCACTCGCCTTGAAGAATTAAAATTCAAGACAGCGTTTATGCTTGAGATGGGTAAAGAATATGCTCGCCGTAACTGGGTAATGCAACTTCACTTCGGCTGCAAGCGCGATAACAACAAGCCGATGTTCAATAAGTTGGGCCCCGACACAGGATTCGACTGCATCCAAAACGGAGCTCCTTCCAATGAGCTTGCCGACTTTTTAAATGCTTTGCTTGAAACCGGTGCTTTACCCAAAACAATTCTTTACAGTTTAAACCCTAACGACAACGAGTATATCGGTACCATTTTAGGGTGCTTCCAGGATTCCACCGCTGTCGCAAAGATTCAGCAGGGTTCCGCATGGTGGTTTAACGATCACAAGATTGGCATGGAGAATCAGTTAAGAAGTCTTGCAAGCCTCGGAAACCTTTCAGGCTTTGTGGGTATGCTTACAGACTCAAGAAGCTTCCTGTCATACACCCGCCACGAATACTTCCGTCGCATCCTGTGCAACGTTCTTGGCGAATGGGTTGAAAACGGCGAGTTTGCTTACGATACGGACATTCTTTCCGAAATCGTGAAGGGTATCTCCTATAACAACGCCGTTAAGTATTTCGGCTTCAATCTCGAAACAAAATAAACAACACCTACATGTCCCCCCGGGACATGTGCAAAGTGACATTTTACATTAATAGTACAAAAAAAGCTCTCATGTCAATTTCGACATGAGAGCTTTTTATCGTTGCCTTAAATGTCACCATTACCCCGTCCCCGGGTGACCTTTAAGGCTATTTGTTTTCCATGGCAACTGCTGTGTCAAGTGCAATCTGCATCATCTGCGTAAATGAATTCTGACGTTCCTCGGCTGTGGTAGCTTCGTGGGTTACCAAGCTGTCAGATACGGTGAACATTGCAAGCGCACGCTTCTTGGCATATGCTGCGTTCATATAAAGAGCTGCTGCCTCCATCTCAACGGCCAAAACACCCATGGAAGCCCACTTATCATTACATGTAGGGTCTGCATCATAGAAAGTGTCCGAAGAAAGGATGTTACCGACATGATAACGTGCTCCTATTGCTTCACCGGCCTTAATAGCTTCGGTCAACAATGTGTAGTCAGCAATCGGTGCAAACTTACCGGGAAGGTTGTACTGACGCTGATAATCTGAATTTGTGCATGCACCCATACCATATACGATATCGCGAATCTTTACTTCGGGAACCAAAGCCCCGGTAGATCCAACGCGAATAATGTTATCTACGCCAAAGAAATTGAACAACTCGTAACTGTAAATTCCGATGGCAGGCATCCCCATGCCGCTTGCCATAACAGATACTTTGGTGCCCTTATAGGTACCTGTGTAACCCTGAACGCCACGTACATTATTAACAAGTACGGGATTTTCAAAGAAATTTTCTGCAATAAACTTGGAGCGCAACGGATCGCCGGGCATTAAGACCGTCTTTCCGAAGTCCTCAGGCTTTGCATTAATGTGTGGTGTTGGATAATTTGCCATAAAAAATACCTCCTTAAGCCAAAGATTTCCCCTTGGCAATTGCTTCTATATCATCTGAAAGTTCCTCCAAAACTTCTAACAGGTCCGGGTTATATGACCTGAAATCAGCCTCAAGAATCTTTCTGAAAGCCTCTTTATGAGTTATCGTGTTTCCCAAAAGCGGAAACCTTAACTCGTCGTATTTGTGAACGAGTCCCACAACCTGCGCGCAAATCGGAATCTCATTACCGCATAAGCACTCCGGATATCCTTTGCCGTCGAAAAGTTCAAACATGTTACGGCAAATGTCATACGCATACTTTCTTTCAGTCTGATGCGAAGATTTTCCAAAAAGAAGGTTAATCATCTCGCAAGCCGCCTCGGGTCTTCTCTTTAACTGCATAAGTCCCCTGTGCGCGGTAACATCGTCTTTGTCAAAAACCGAATCGGGAATAATAACCTTACCGATATCATGCAGAACCGTTGCATCCAAAATACATTTGATTGAACTCTTTGTGAGCCCGTATTTGGGATAGTTTTCCTGAATTTTAGTAAGCATAATCTCCGTATAAGCACGAATACGACCGTTATGGTCAACGTTGTCCGGAAGCATCTTGTCCATGAAAACACGTACATTTTCTTCCCAACGGACATGATGAAAGGCCCGTGCCTTGCGAACGGTTTCATACTGATTTGAAAGATAAACAGAGGTATCCGCTATAATAGCATCGAGGTTGTTTTCGTACTTACAAACCTCAACTATCATATCGACCTTCTTGCGAATTTCAGATGCTCTGAAAGGTTTGTAAATAATGTCAACGACCTTATTTTGCTTTCCCTGCAACAAAACATCCGTTGATTTGTCACTTGTGGTAATAATTACCGGTACGCGCTCGCTTAAGCCGTTCCTGGCCAGATAATCAATTACACCGAATCCATCAAGTTTGGGCATGTGAATATCCAATATCACAAGCGAAAGATCCGTCTCCCACGCTTCGATACAATACACCGCCTGATGACCGTTTTCAGCCTCAAGGACACGATACTTATCCTTAAGTATTTCACGCAAAATTGTGCGGTTAATTTCCTCGTCCTCAGCAATGAGCACCGCAGGTCTGTTATCTTCAATCATTCCAAATTCCCCCTTTGAAACCATTTACTAAACTAACAATAACCACTATCTAACCTATTAATTTTAATCTATTTAGGGCACAATTACAAGAATTTTACACTTTTTCCGTATCACTTCTGTATATTTTTTTAATCCATCTGCCGCTTTTAAGTCTTCCGATACACCAGGCCGCTTTAATAATCTGATCGAATTTTAAGCATACATAAATTGTAAAAGCTGAAAAGTGAAAAGCAAATCCGGCAAGAATACCTAACGGTATCGAAATCACCCACAGAAAAATGTTATCCGTAAGCATCAGCATCTTTGTGTCTCCGCCGCCTCGCAAAACACCCTTGGTCATGATGCTGTTGGTACCCTGGAACACTATAATAATACTTATTGCCTGCATAAGCTGCCTTGCTATCCTGACGGTTTCATCGCTTACTTCCGTATAAGAAGCTATCACGAATTCACTCGAAAGCATAATAATGCCTGCCGAAATAAGTCCCAAAAACAACCCAAGTCCCAAGAACAGCCAACCCTGCTTCATGGCAAGCTCACGCTTGCCCTCACCTAATGTGCGCCCTGTCACAATGGCACCCGACTGGCTGACGCCGGATATCATAACCGTTGAAAGCTGTTGCGTGACGCTGGTAATTGCATTTGCAGCCACAAATTCCGCACCTAAATGTCCTATAACCATTGCCACCGTGTTATTACCGATAGCCAAAATTCCGTCACTTATCAAAACCGGTATACTGATTCTCAAATATTCTTTAAACAAAGAACCTGTCGGCATAAAGAAATCCTTAACCTTAAACGCAATCTCTTTATCGTACAAAAGAAGGTACGAAACAATCATTACAGCTTCAAACAATCTTGCAATAAGTGTTCCTATAGCCGCGCCTTCAACTTCCATTCTCGGCGCACCGAATTTACCGAATATAAATGCATAGTTTGCAAACAAATTTACAAAAAAAGCACCGATAGAAACAAACAGCGGATACTTTACCTCACCGACACTCCTTAAAACAATGGTGCTTGTAAGCGACGTTCCCAGAAAGAAATACGTGATAACCGAATATTTAAAATAACCCTTGCCAAGTCTTATGATTTCAGCATCTCGCGTATACATCCGCATAATCGTGCCCGGCGCTAAAAGTGTGGCGAGTGCAAAAAGCAGCGCAAGCGCGAGTGTTAAGCGAAGCATCAAAGCCACCGTCTGTTTAAGGGCGTTATCGGCATCCTCACCGGCCTTCTTCATGCCGTAATAGCGTGACACCAAAACCGAAGCGCCCATCCCAAGGCCCATGCAAAAAATGTGGTAAACGGTAATGAATGAATTGGCAAGCGATGTGGCCGACAGTGAGGCATCTCCCAGGCTACCGACCATAATCGTATCAAGCATATTAACGCCGATGCTTATAAGACTCTGTAACGCTATCGGAATTGCCAACTTAAAAACCTGCTTATAAAAACCTGTTCCTTTTTGATATAATTTCATTCGTGACCTCCGCTCTCGGAAATAATTATGTTAAAGGCCTCACCGAAGCTCATTTTCCCGGTAAGGTCGGCATTATTCAGCCATGAAAGAGCGTCGCTGTCCGTAACAATTACAGGTCTTGTATCAACACTGCCCAGGTCGGCCGAATTTTCGATAAACACACTGCATTCTTTGCCCTCGTAATCCGTTCCCTTAAGTATGTATCTTGCCGAAAGTGTTCCGCTTCCGTCGGGGAGGCATTTTTGCGTATCGACTCCACCCGGTATAATTGTGCCGTTAAAGAAATCGCCCTCTGCGAATCCGTTAAAAAGCACCATTCTTACGGTCTTATCCGGTGTGCTTACTTCATAAGACTCTGTACAGTTTATGGTAAGTGTCATAATGATTCTATTTGACATTGTGTGTTCTCCTTATATACGCCACAGCGAGGCGTTCGCGACAGCGAAGCGTTCGCCACAGCGAGGCGTTCGCCACAGCGAAGCGTTCGCCACAGCACTATTCACAGTTGGCTAATACCATTTCGTAATCTCGCACTTCGTGCTCCAAAGTTACCCTTCCGGCGGTTAATAAGAATTGGGGACTTCTTTAGACCCCATTCTTATTAACTGCCGGAAGGGTAACGGATTACGAATGGAGTATTAGCCACTGCTTCGCAGTGTTATAACAAATAGTCATCAGTCACCTTCCAAGCAAGCTTGGCGGTGATTGATGACTATTTGTTATAACACTGTGAATAGTGGCATTAGTTTACCATATGATTATCGGGGTGTCTTTTTGGATATTGTTGTAAATGAATTCGGCGGAGCTTAAGCGAAGATTTACACAGCCGTGAGAACCGTTCCCGATATAATTGGTGCCGCCGAACTCCTCGTCGCTACGCCAGGTTGCATCGTGAAATCCAATGCTTTGATCAAACGGCATCCAGTAACTTACTTCATAGTAATTTCCTTCGAAATAAAGCGTTGCGGGCGAATCCTTATATGTCAAGTCAAAAACACCGCGGTTTGTGTTGTAATTTGGCTTTGTAAGCTCACCGGTAGTACAATCATCCTCTAATACGAGAGTTCCGTTTATATACATCCATACTTTCTGATGATCGATGCTGACTTCAATGTATGTGTTTCCGATTTCGCATGACTTGGGATGCTGCCCGTAAGTAGCATACTCGGGTGTAAAATTTACCACAGCTTCATTGTTTGCAATAGCTTCCGAAAGCAAGGTCGTTGTTTTATATCGGTCAATTGCCCAACCATAATCTCCGCCGGACACTATAATATCTTCACCGGTACTTGTGTGGAAAGCACGGTCAATCCCATAGGTATCGTAATTGCGCTTAAGACTCATTACGTAGTCCATTACCACATCGGAATCAACAAGTACTTCTCCGGTTTCATTGTCGTAGTCGAGCATCTTCCATAAGTGTTTCCCTTTAAGCTCCGTCTGCTCACCGCAAAGTGATATCTTAATGGTCTTATTGAAAATGATTTTTAATTTGGCCGCAGCTGCTTTTAAAGTTTCATCGGCGGACGTTACCGCAGGCTGTTTATAATCGCTCTCAGCTATGTTTATCTCGGGCTTTGCGTTTCTGACCGCATCCTCAATATATGCTTCCAAAGTTCCTTCGATAAGGTCATGCCCGTATACTTCCTCAATAATGGCAACAGAGCCTGCCTCTACATCGACTGAAATATATGCATCTTCGGTTTTCACAATATCATCACCGGTAAACGCGGTAAGGTTTGAAGTATCGATTTTGGAAAAATCAACACATTGTGCCATATCAAAGCTTAGTGAAGAAGCATATTTACCGTTTCTGTAATCCTGCAGGGAAAACTTCCGCTTATCAAAAGAATTGTTTACAAACTTTTCAAACTCGGAAAAATCAATTGAAAAATCCTTGTATGCAAAAACATCGCTTGCATCGCGATGATTAATAACAATTTCCTGCTGCAAAAAAGCCTGCTCTACACTCCAAATAGTTTCATCTATAGTGAGGCCGCCGATATTTTTGCCGTTTAAAACGGACCCCGGATAAAAAACGTCCTTGTAACTTTCTTTGTAGGCTTCGTATTCGGCGTAAAGGATTTCTTCCATAGCCGCCAAAGCTTCGTTATTCTTTTTTTCGACATAATAGTCCGTAAGTTTCGGAATGGAAAGGCTTATTCCGAGCAGACAAGCTATTACCAAGGCTAATACAGTTATTTTCTTCATGCTGATAAAAATTAAGGGTTAACAAGTGTAAGACATAAAATCGTTGCCAACAGAGTCGGCACAGATACCATCATACCATATTTTATGTACGTAGAAAAGTTAAAGCGGACATGTTGTTTCTTAAGAATTCCTGACCACATAATCCCCGCAAGCGCGCCTATAGGTGTAAAGAACGCACCTATGTTTGAACCTATAACTGCGGCAAAAATACCCCCGCGTATATTCTCGGGATTCAGCCCCTGGGCTATTGATGAAAAGAGAACACTCATCGGAATATTGTTAACAAGGTTAGCTGCCAAAAACGACGATATTCCGTACTTTAACACAACATTTCTTTCACCAAACAGATCGGATATCTCCACGGTAATCCCTTCCCGATTAAACGCAAGCACAAACACAAACATTGAAATCACAAACGGAATGAGTTCCCACGGAAGACGTTTTAACGAAACTTTCAATATATCCAACGCCTTATGCGATATCAGGCAATAAATTGCTGAAATTGTAAAAAGGCTTAATGCAAAACAAAATGTGATAAACCACATTTCAAGTCCGATATACGACGATACCACCAATAGTATTGTGCAAAGCGACAAATGTGTCACGCCTATGCCCAAAAGCCCTTTATCTTCTATTTTGACGTCTTCACGGGTAACATTCATAGGCATATTTAACTGCTTATGGAAAATAAGATACAAAATTCCAAGCGCCATCAGGCCGCCTGCAATTGTTGGCAGTATCATTACCGAAACATAATCCAAAAACGTAATTCCCGTAGCCGTTGCAAGGTAAACATTTGTGGGATTTCCGATAATAAGCGCCATACTCCACGTATTTGCCGCCACAAACTCTGTAAACAAATACGGAATAGGGTTAATATTCGCATTCTTGCAAAAATAACATATAAAGGGTGTAAACGTGAGAATAATAATGTCGTTTGAAGTAAACACCGTAAGAACAGACACTATCAGATACAGATATAAAAATAAAGCCCTCTGGCTGCCACACGCACGCTTCAAAGTTTCACCGGCGCAATATCTGAACAACCCTGCCTCATCCAGGAAAACAGACTGAACCGTCATCGACAAAAAAAGCACCAAAATCTTTAAAGGATTTATTGATGACTGGGCCACAAGACCGCTTCCGATGTCCGAAAGTGTAATGCAGCCGGTCATCACCAAAGCTATCGCACCTAAAAGTGCAACAACCCAATATGTTCCGATTGTGATTTTCTTAACCGAGACATTCGGTTTTAACAATATTGACGCTACAAGCGCCACAATCATTACTAAAGAGATGATAATCGTAATCTTCATAATCGCGTCCATTTCACTTGTGAAAAATGCATTTTCACACAACGACCTTTACGGCCACCTTGACGATTATCATCCTATTATCCCTATTGGTCAATATACTTTTTACACAAACAAATCAATATTCGTAAAGTGTCGATTGCAATAATTTACCTGTTCGGCTGCTGACCTTACGTACTGCGGTCAATCTGCCTTTTTTGTCATAACTGTAGTACTCGTGATATTCCTTGTCATAACATGCAACAGCCTCCAAACGATTATCCGCATTATACGTATAATCCTCGGTCCGATAATATTTTTGCTCGCCTCTTACTTCTTTTGCCTTAATCAGGTAATCCACAAATCCGTTTTCATCGCGATGACGTGATTCCTGATGGTCTATAACCGTTGCCTCATTATAGTAAATCGTTTGACCGACTTCACCCCAATCATCGTAAATAAAACGCTCATACAAAGATGTCCTGTTTGTATCGGGATTTGTTGTTGTTCTGAAATAAAGTCTTCCGTCACGATCATACATTTCGACTGTAGTAAGCATTTTTTTGCCTAAAGGATCATAGTCTGAATATACAAGTCTGCTGCCGCCGTCCTCAGTATCGGATTCGTCTTCAACAATACGGCTGTAAGAATCTATAAAATAGCTTGATTCTTCGACAATACGTCCTTCTTCATCGTACGAATATGCAATAAACTTATCTTCTTCGAGGGTACCTACATCCTCGCCGTAATATTTCTTTATGGAGCTTTCACTCTGCCCTTTGGCATTATAACTGTTTACGGTTGTAAAGTTTTTGTCGGCAAACGGGTAATACGTATTTGTTTCCATAAGATTTCCGTGTTCATCGTAACTATACGACTCAACCGAGCTTAACACTTTTGACGTATAGTTATAGTAAATGCAGGAAGCAAGAATACCTTTCTCATCATAATGATAAGTGTAACTGTACAGTATATCCCCGTTCTCGTACTGAAGTATCGTTTCTACATTACCGTTCGCATAACTGTATACCGTAGACGATTCAAAGCACGGCTCCCAAACTTCTACTTCCGTTATTCTGCCACGTGAATCCTGTTCTTCGACAATATATCTGTTTTCACGAATGCGCACCACGCTTGACAATTGGCCGTTATCAGCGTAGCTGTAGGTATCCGTATTACGTATGTTTTCATCGTCATAAGAAACTACTGTGGCAATATTACCGTCATCGTCAAAAGAATATTCATACTCTTTTTCGTTGTCGATACGTTTTTCAAGATTGCCTGCTTTTGTATAGGTATTGGTTATCACGTGCGTATTGTCATCACCTGTAACAATTTCCGCCGTTTCGACATGTCCCAAGGCATCAAGCGTATAGTTAATTACATATGAGCCGTTATTTGAAACAGTTACATATCCGTCTAAATCAGTATTACGAACAGTAACAACGCCGGGATTTTCGTCATAATAAGTACCGGTTTCAGCCACAAGAAAGCCATTGTCATTATATGTATAAGTTTTGCCAAAGCGAAGAACGTATTCTTTACTTTCGGTAAGGCGTCCGTCGGGACCGTATACATATTCGCTTCGGCCCAAAAAGTCGCCTCGTTCGTTGGAATTAACTATCGCCGTAACATTGTTGTCAGCATCATAAGTGTATGAAGATACCTCGCCCTTACCTTCGCTGTCAAGAACTGTAACCTTCGAAGGATAGATATCTGCGGATTGGGCAATCGGAGATTCCTTAACTAAAGGCTGCTGCTCAATAACTTTTGGAAAGAGTTTCTGTGTCAAAGCATCTGCCCGGTTTCCAAGTTCGGGATCGTTTGTTGCTTCAAAACCGGCCTGATAAACCCTCAATGCCTGATAATCATTATCCGCATCCTCATACAGCTCTGCCAGTGAATAATACGGTTTGGGATTATCCTGATATACTCTGATAGCATACCTGTATGTATTAATTGCCGCCGTGGATCTTCCCTCATAGATTTCATATTCAGCCAATTTTATCTGCACAAATTGGGTAATCTGTAATCCATAGTGATAACCGACTCCACCTATACCGGCAAGTATCACAAGCACCAGGACAGTTTTAAGCAAACGCTTCCATATACTTTTTTTATCCTTTTTTTTCTTTCTTGAGCTCATTTTTTCTCCAAAAGAACTTAATAAATGTAAATATATGTACCGTTATGAACCGTTGTTCCGGGTTCAACGGATTGGTAAGAAATAACCGTCTCATCCGTTGAAGAGTAATAGTTACTCCTAAGGCCGTTGTCCAAGCATGTACAATATGCTGTC
Organism: Lachnospiraceae bacterium; assembly: GCA_045617045.1. Lineage (GTDB taxonomy): Bacteria > Bacillota > Clostridia > Lachnospirales > Lachnospiraceae > UBA1258. The sequence goes on along the minus strand of JAZLHV010000006.1, from coordinate 22,153 downwards.
CAACACCACATGCCCACCAGATTAGGCATTGAAACATATTCGGGGCCCACGCATATGCGATACGTAATCTCTGACCCTCGACTGACCACATCTCCGGCAGCGGGTGACTGGTCTTCAATAATTCCTATGTCGTTACCGTAATCTTCAACAACCCATCTGTACGAAAGATACAAGCCCACACTGTCCAAAAGACCGGACGCCTCCGTCTTTGAAAGACCTACAATGTTGGGAACCGTAACCTGGCTGCTGTAATATGTCTGTCGGTTATTGTTATAATAACTGTTGCCGGAGCTTGAACTTGGCTTTTTGGTTACGGGTTCGGGCCCTTTGCTTACAAAAATCTTTACCGCATCACCGACATCTACGAGCGTTCCTATTTCAGGCTCTGTACGTACAACATTTCCGGATGCTATTGATGCATCATATATTTCTTCGGAAGATACTTCGAAATACTTTTCCTTAAGGCTTTCTTCAATTTCTTCAAATACCTGACCTTTAATATCCGGTATATTTATTTTGGCCTCGGTCATATTTACCGTAATGCTTACCGCGATTCCGGTTGTAACATCGGTTTCGGGAGCAACCGACTGGTTCAATACGTACAAATACGGAACATCATTATGGAATTCTTCGTTCTTTATTACATAAAAATTATTTTCTTTAAGGTTCTGTCTTGCTTCATCGAATTTCTGACCGACAACATCTATCATTTTAGCGTTTAAACCCGATGTTATAGTCGGAAGTCCCTGCGAAACAAGAATTTCCATATCCATATCGTCCGTAACTTCCGTACCGGGCTTAATGCTCTGTGAAAGAATTGTTCCCGGAATAAGTTCGCCTGCCACACCGGTAACATGCCACTTCATGTGGCTGTTATTCAGCATAGTTTCCATATCATCGGTAAATACTCCGTCTGCCGTATCCGTAACAGAAGGCACATAAAATATCTCTACGCCCGCACTTACCGTAACTTCAACCGTCGTATTAATGTCAACAACTTCACCTTCGGCAATGCTTTGCTTCAATACCCTGTTTTCGGGAACATCGTTGGAATATTCTTTTTCTTTTATGTTGATAAAAAGATTACTCTCGGCAAGTTTCTCTTCGGCTTCGGAATATGTCATATTAACTATACTCGGCATATACACCTGACCGTCTTTAAGGCCACCGTTTCTGGATGTCAACATGCTGAAAGAAATGACTCCGGTAGCCATCAATGCTATAAAAGTAGCCACACCTGCCAATGCAAGCGGAGCAAGAATCTTGATCCAAAGCGGCCACTTTCCTATATCTGCGGCTTTAATTTTTTCTTTTTTACGCTTTACCTTCTCAGCATTTAATGCAGCCAGAAATTCGGTTGCATTTTGGGTGCGCGCCTCAATACGTATATTGAGTGCGTTCATAATCGCATTTTCGAGATTCTTGGGTATCTTTACGCCAAGCTTTGAAGGTCTTTTTACCAAATCACGTGCGCTACGCTCAATCGATGCCTGCGGGGTAATGCCTGTTATCATCTTGTAAAATGTAGCTGCAGTCGCGTACATATCCGTCCAGGGTCCCTGATCGCCGCGCGACCGATATTGTTCCTCGGGAGCATAGCCCGGCTTTAATATAACCGACAGCGATTTACTGTGCTTGGTAGTTGCAAATCGTGATGCACCAAAGTCCAAAAGAACTATTTCCCCCGAGCGTGTACGCATAATATTATCCGGAGCAATATCTCGATGAATAATACCTTCTTCATGAACCTCTTTCAGCGCATCAAGAACCGCGATAATAACATCTCGCGCTTCTTCAACCGAAACAGGACCGTACTTTTTCATCTTATCTTTGTAGGATTCACCGTCCAAATACTCCATAATGATGTATGCTGTACAGTTTTCTTCAAAGTAATCGTATACATGAACAACGCCCTTGGTTTTATTAAATTTGGCAAGACGCTGTGCTTCTTCGATAAATTTAACCATACCTGAATGGAACTGTTCGGCTCTGTCACCCGAGAAAACGCTGACTGCAGTCTCGCCGGCCACACGCGTTGAAAACTCTCCGGGGAAATATTCCTTAATGGCAACTTTGGTTTCAAGAACTGTATCCCAGCCAATATATGTGACGCCGAAACCACCGTTACCGAGCACTTTTCCCACAATATATTTTTCGTGCAAAACAGTCCCCGGCTCAAGATGGTAAGCTTCCTTGGCAGGAGTTCCCTCTATATATCCGCAATGAGGACAGACTTCATATTTTTCATCATATTCCGCCATGCATCCTAAACAACGTGTCACACTAATCTCCATTCCGGCCTAAAGCCATGTCTTACTTTTCGTTACGATACTGCTTAATCAGTTCACTGAAACCTTCCTTGATTTCCTGATTGTAGTAAGCTTCGTAATCGCATTCTTCCAAAACAGCAAAATCTTCACTTTCCAAAGCATCTTTAATGTACCCGATTTCAAGGTTAATGCCTAAATAATTAGCCAATACCTGCTTGCGTATTGCAAGACAATACTGTGACTTAATACACATTTCTTCCTGCGCACTGTCACTTAACAAGTAGTACAAAAGACGCGTAACACAAACCGTTTCCTCTATATCGCAATCTGCACCGATACACCACTCATTCGTATACTCAATGTGCGGCTTTTCGATTACCGCATACTCACCCGACAACATCGACCTTGCCTGTCTGTATTCATCCAATGTCAGCATTGCGGCGGGAAGCTGCCCTCTCATAAACAATATAGGCATGTTCGCAATATCACCGTCACAGTATTGGATGAGTTCAGTGTTTACAACCGCTATCTGAGTGGTAAGTCCTAACGGAATTACACGATTTCGGTAAATGTAATCCTGCTTCTGCTTACTGATGTACAGTTCGTTAAAATCAATAAGTTCAAACAAATCCGTCGGCCTCTTGGCTGCATAAAACAATGAATAATCATCGAGGTTTCCGGGTTCAAAAAGATCGGGCATCTTTCCAAGCACAGCAGCTTTTTCAACGTTTTCGGAATACACTGCGGCCGGATAATGGGTAAATTCCAAAGTAACCTGCGGGAATTCTTCCGTAAATTCGGCGGCCATAGCCTCGAACAGACTCTGTTTGCTTAAAGCTTCCTCATCGGAATCGGCAATCATCCAGATTTCCAACGTTTTTGTGGGCAGAACTTCTTTCATACGCTCTGTCCAATAATGGAACAGTCCGTATCCGCCGGCAACAAGAATCACCAAGGTCAAAAACAGTATGCCGCGAACACGTCTTCTTTTTCTGCGCTTTAATTCTTTTTCCAGTGTCTTAACATGACGCCTGTTCTGAATTGCCCTCTCAAACTGATCTACACTCTTGAAGCGAAGTTCGGGCTGTAACGCCATTGCTTTCATAAGCGTCTTGTCAAGATAGTTTGGAATTGATTTATCTACTTCCTTGGGCGTTTTCAGTTCGTCATCAATAATACGGTTTGTGGATTCGTCGGGAATCTGACCTGTAACCGCCTTGTATAAAGTTGCCCCAAGTGCATAAATATCCGTCCACGGCCCCTGAACCGCATTCGTCTGGTATTGCTCGGGGGGTGCATAACCGGGCTTAAGCTCAATAATTACGTCATCCTTTTCATTGGGAAACTGTGCGGCACCGAAGTCGATAAGCTTAACCTTACCATCCGCACACAGGAAAATGTTTGAAGGGGAAATATCCCTGTGCACGACCCCTTCTTTGTGAACATCCTTGAGCGCATATATTACAGACAAAAGAATATTAACGGCAATTTCACTGTTGATTCTGTCATCATGCTCTTCAAGATACCTGCTTAGCGAACATCCCTCCAGATATTCCATTACAATATATGCCGTATTATTGGCTTCAAAGAAAGTCTGAACATTTACTATATTGGTATTTTTGGCAAATTTGTTGGTATAACGTGCTTCAAGCAGGAATCTTTCTATGCCGTTATTGTAGTCTCTGTCATGCCCTGCAAGCACAATAACATTCGTGGTTCCCGGAACACGCTGAACAATACCCGACGGATAAAATTCCTTGACTGCAACGGTCATTTGCAAAATATTATCCCATGCCTTATATACCGAACTGAAGCCACCGTAGTCTATTACCTTACCGATAACATATCTTTCTTTTAAAACTATACCGGGAGCCAACTGGTACGGCTCTCTGGGCGGACTGTCCATTATATACCCGCAGTACGGACACACCTTGTACTTGGGGTTAAATTCCTTCATACATGAATGACAACGTATCATCGTCTATGAATTCTCCCGAAATAAAATTTGCCGTGTGGCAAAAGAATATAGCCGCTATGCCTGTATTTCAAAGCATAGCTGCTATTTGATATCAACGTACATTTATTGACCTTGTGAGTCAAGTATTACTGTAGCATCACTGTCCTGATTAAGCATTACCGTTTCTTCGCCATTCGAATTTGTAAGTGCTACGGTTTCCTCGCTACCTTCGGAAAGTGCAACCGTTTCATCGGAATCAATCGCGTTCATTTCAACGGTAACGTCACCTTTGCTGTGTTTCTTATCTTTAGCATTTTCTTTTGCAAGCTTCTTTGCGCGCTTATTGGATTGCTTCAAGATTTTCTTATTTTCTTTCTCTATAAGCTTAGCCTGCTTTTTCCTTAACTTATCGCCTTTTTTACCGCCTACGTACGTGTCAGTGTATATTTTGCCGATGTCAAGGCTTTCATCAACATAAGGCTCTACACCCTCTGCACACAGCGGACATTTCTTAGGATAAGTATCTTTATCGTAATAATGATTGTTTTCGCAACGTACTACCTGCATTTTGTCTCCTAACCAATTATCACTGCTATAGCAGAATAATTATCCATATTTGTGCCTGAACCATTTTGCAGAATCAATTCCTGCATATATGCGACCCATTCGCGTGAATTATTTGCACGCTCTAAGCATTCTTCCATATCCTGCTCGGTAATAAGCTCCCAAAAGCCGTCCGAGCAAAGTAAAAACGCCTGTCGCTTACCCTTTTTAAGTTTTATAAGCTTTCCTACTTCAAACTTGTCTTCATCCCATTCCACGCCGCAAACGCGAAGCAGTCTGTTGCGATCGGGATGATTTCTGATATCACGTTCTTTTATTTTATGTGACTTTACCAGCATCTGCGGCACGCTGTGGTCAAGCGTGTGGAACTTATATCTGTCTTTCAGGAAAAAATATCCGCGCGAATCCCCTACATGCGTATACTGTGCGGTGCTTTCCGTAATTTCAAGCACCACCAGCGTAGTCTTCATGCCATCCATTTCATTCATTTCACGCTGCTTATCCAAAAGGTCTCTTTGCGCTCTTCTGACCGCATCTGAAATCCACCCGGTTACGCCGGCAGTCCTGCAGTAGGAATCTTTAATGCTCTCAACTACCAGTTGCGATGCGACCTCGCCCTTGCCATGTCCCCCAAGTCCATCGCATAGCACAAAACAGTATCTTCCATTCTGTTCAACCATACCAACATAGTCTTCGTTATTATCACGCTCTCCTACATTGGTAAAAAGTGTATGATCCAACATTTTGCCTCCCCATTTACAATCTACAGCTCAACAGTAACACATTTATCCTTTCCGTCATCCAGCATCACACCTACGATAACGGATATATTATCCTTCTCACCACGATTTTGGGCATTCTTAACCATGCGCTCCAAGCGTTTACGCATATCATCCTCAGTAGTGTATGCAAAGGGATTGATGCTTTTTACAAATAGCCATTTACTGAAGGGAGCTCTTCCGTTCTGCCTTCATCCTGCGCCTTAATAACCACCGCAGTAATATTATCTGTCTCTTGTCTCTGCTTATTCAAATCAATCAAATAAGAAATACCTCGTTGAATGTCATCATTATTACTGATTGAAAAAGGAGAAAGTTGCAACAAAATATCTTCTTCATCAATCTTATGTCGAAAACCATCGGAACACAGCAAATAACAACCATTCGCCAAAGGTCTTCCAAAAAAGAAATCCGGTTTAACAAAATCGACTGCGCCTACACACTGTGTTAAAATGTTTTGCCTTGAATCCGTTCTGGCTTCTTCTTCAGTAAGTCGCCCGGCTTCAACTTCCCTTGCAACCAAAGAATGGTCTTTGGTTATTTGTCTAACCGTTGAACCGATTTCATATATTCTTGAATCTCCAACATTAATAACGTAATAACGATTATCAGTTATTAATATGGCCGTCAAAGTGGTTCCCATCTGCTTACCAATTTTAGAAGCATAGTCTTTTATCTTATCATTTCCCATAGTGACAATTGCCGTCCATTCCGAGCGAATAAGTTCATCATTTATTCCCTTTTCAACAAGAAATGGAAATCTACCGTCAAACCACGCTTCAAAACCTGAAACAATGGCAGAACTTGCAATTTCTCCACTTGCAAGCCCGCCCATTCCATCGCACAATACAGCAAAAGCCACATTTTCATGCGCGAAATTCACTACTTTCACGCTGTAATTATCCTGATTAGTTTTCCGCACTAAACCAATATCTGTTGCAGCTTCAACTATAAAATCCATTCTTTATCCCCTTAATAGTAGTGAACCTCAAACTCTTCGTTTGCCAGCTTAAGTTTATCACCGTGCTCGACAGGAATTTGTACACCACTTGCAATCATAGCTCCGTTAACATATGTATGATTAGTTGAATTCATATCAATAACAAAAATCTTTTCCTCAGACAAAACGACATCTGCGTGGCTACGGCCAACAGCTGAATTGTTAATTACATAGTCCACATAAGACTGCTCGCGTCCCAGATGGAACAGCGGCTTAGTAATGCGTACTTTTTCACCGGTCGACACACGTAAAAAGTAAGGTGAAAAACTAGAAACGTTTGAAAGCATTACTGTAGCGTTATCCTCTGTGCCCAAACCCAACATTACTGTTTCACCAAAATCAAGACTGCTTTCCTGTTTTGGCGAAGACTTACGTTGCTGAACAACAGGTGACTGAACCGGTGCTGCATAAGGCTGTACAGAAGCCTGCTTTGATGCCTTAGGTGCAGGTATCGGCGTTACTGCCTTCGCCTGTGGCGCATGTTTGCTTGGATATGTATATGCCTGCCCATTTGGTGCAATAATAGGTTGACCGGGAATTGCAAATCCATTAGAATTCTGCTGGCTATTTTGACCAGGAATTGCGAAACCTGCTTGCGGGGCACATGCCTTGGACGTTGCCCGTTTATCGGGAGTAGTTTTAACTGATTTGGAATTAGCCGAAACATTTGCTTTTTGCGCATCTTTATACGCTTTATACTTTGCAGCATTTTCCTTGCTGTAATGAGCAAGCAAATATCCTAAAGATATTTCCTCAACACTTGAGTCTGTGACAAGTTGCTCCTGAATAGCATTATTCTCCAAGGGCATTACATTTTGAGCGGGAGCGCTTAATGGCGTTATCGGTATCTGATTCGAAGTTGAAATGTTCGACACTGGTGTCTGTATTTCAGTCGAAGCATCAGTCGTTTTATTTTTTTCCATAGGCGTTACACTTATCGGCTTCGAACCTAGCGAATTTGTCCCTTCATTTTCCTTGGATAACTCGTCCAACAACTCCTTAAACGCCACAAGTGAAAGGCTAGCAGGACTATTAAGTACATTCATAAGTTTTGCCACATAGTCACAGTTTTCTTGTGGATTGTATTGAGCAGAAAGAACAATCTCTTTCAAAAACATCTTTAAATCTCTTGCATCTTTTCTCGGAACCGGAAGGCATATAATCAAAGTCTCCGAATTAGATACATCGACAAAAATATAGTCTAAATCAAGAACCATCATTTCAATCGGAATCATATAATCTTCAGCATTAAGAATTGCCGAAACAATACCGTTAAACACTCCAAGTAAACGCTTTCTTGAAACAATTCCATCGAGATATCCCCTAGCAGGTATTTTTGCCGTAACATTGTATTTGATGTATCTATCCGTATTCATTTGCGTGTATAGTGTCTCTGCCAATCCGGCAACTCTGTTATTTGTAAGCATTCCTATACCCATCTGGTCAATAGTCTCATTCTCGCCTACCGAATAAACTAAGTATGTATTTGTACCCTGATTTTCATAAGAAAAATTAGCCATTTTGCACCTCTTATATTAAATAACTGTTTTAATTCCAGACATTTCAAGTTTCTGTGTATTAATCAAAGGATTAGATGTACGAACCAAAGAACCACTTACTTTTTCCAAAGATGAATACTTATCTTCTTCAAAAACATACAGTGGATTTAACTCCACCTTTCCGTCTTTGACACCTACAACCTCTGAAATCTCCATTGTTTTTCTAGACTTATCACGAAGTCTTGAAAGATGAATAACAATATCTAAAGCAGAAGCAATCTGCTTACGAATTGCTTCTGCAGGAAGACCGCTTGCGCCCTGAAGAACCATCGTTTCAAGTCTTAGCATCATATCTTCCGCGGAGTTTGCATGGCCGGTAGACAATGAACCATCGTGTCCGGTATTCATAGCCTGTAACATGTCCAGTGCTTCACCCCCACGCACTTCTCCTACTACTATACGCTCAGGTCTCATACGCAAAGATGACTTAATCAAATCTCTTATTGTTACTTCCCCGACTCCTGCGGTATTCGCATTTCTAGTTTCAAGGCTTACAAGGTTTTGTACGCCCACAATCTGAAGTTCTGCAGAATCTTCGATTGTAATTACACGTTCATCTTTTGGAATGTAATTTGATAAAGCATTAAGAAATGTTGTTTTACCTGAGCCCGTACCTCCACTGATAAAAATGTTGTACTTAGCTCTTACAAGCATTTCCAATTTATCCGCAATTTCTCGAGTTATTGACCCATACTGTATTAGTTTCTCAATAGTCATGGGATCTTTTGAAAACTTACGTATTGTCAATGTGGGGCCACATAAGGCAATTGGGGGAAGCACCACGTTTACACGAGAGCCATCAGGTAATCTGGTGTCACAAATAGGATTTGCCTGATTAACTTCTCGTCCTGCTAAAGCTACTATTCTTTGAATAACATCTTCCAATCTTCTTTGACTTTCGAAATGTTTATCGAGTTTGAAAAGGTGGCCATTTTGTTCAATAAAAACATTATCTGGTCCATTAATCATTACTTCCGTAATCGTTTCGTCTTTAATTATTGTATCGAGGAGGCCAAAACCACGAATAGAACTGTAAATCTGTTGAATAATGGAAATTCGTTGGTCAATTGAGCAATATGTATTGCTCAATTTTTGTGTTACAATATCTTCGACCTTAATTTCAAGCTCCTCGTCAGAAAGTTGACTTAAAGGCAAAGTTTCTGAAATGTATTTTTTCAAATCGCTTATTAAAGTTTGTTCTTCATCAAATGTCATAGTCTATACCTCAGATTCCTATATTATCGAAAGCATTTAATTCAGACAGACGATTTACAACTTCCTTGCATGAAGCATGTTCAAATCTTGGTGAGCCACCAATACTGTGAATCTCGACTTCTGTTATTTCATGAGACGTCTTGTTACTAAATTTATTGTAAAAAATGTGAGCAGACGTAATCAACGAAACTCCGTTCTTTTGCTCAACTATTTTCCAAGTATCCCATGCACGCACAATCTTCTCGTTCGCAATCTCCGAACCGTCACTTGTAACAATAATCGTATTTGCAAGATCCAAAACACTTATTGTTTCATTGCCCAAAGTAAAGTCTAAATCCAAAATAATCTTTTTATATTCACCGGCGCGTACGATTTCCTTCACCAACTCTTTTATTTCGTCAGCAGTAAGTTCAACCATATCCATTGCATGTTTAGCAGCGGCAACATAGAAAACGCCTGATTCATCCTGTCTTACAACGCTTTCAAACTTCATATATATATTTGCCTTGTGGCTTTTTAATGCAAATACGATATCACTGAAATCATATTGTCCAAGGCCTTCGAAAATCAGACCAGGATTGCCAAACTTTTCTAAGCCAAGGTATAGCGTTTTAATTCCATTCTTAGCGTAGTGCTTCGCTGCTGCCATTGCTAATGATGAACTTCCGACACCACCACAAGGAGAAGTAAATGCTATTACCTCAGTCACTCCTGCACCATTATTGAATTCTGAAAGATTTCCTGCATTTTCAGCATATACAGCTAAAATCTGCTTATATATCATTTCAACTTTTTGGTACTTACATACAGCTGGTTTATCGTTAAGTCTCTCTATATCTGAAGAGTTAACCAAATACGCCAACCCTACCTTTTCAGGAATTAAGTATTCTACTCCTTCAAATTGTTCAGAAGCCACCAGCACATCAAGTTTTGAAGCTTTAATTGTTTGAACAGCCAAATCCTGACTGGTAAATGAATAAATCTCCATTCTATCCGCGTATCTTGTCAAAAAAGCTGTGCAAATTCTATTTAAATACTCCTGATCCACATCAAGTAAAGCAACCTTAATTTTCATAATTATTCCTCCCTATTTAAGCTATATATTTTAAGAAGCTGCCATTTTCCTTCGCTTTGTGATACAAATGCACTACCCTTTTCCGTAAAATCGCGAGCGTCCAAAAACTGCGGTTTAATTATAATCTTTTCGTTCATATCGATATATCCCCACAATCCTTCTACCTGCACTGCAGCAAATCCGGATAAAAACGGTCTTGCGTCACTATAAGTCTTTTCTGACAGTCTATTAGCATCCTTATCGATAAAAAACCACTTTCCACCGTCTTTTACAGCAGTATAATCGGATGAAGGGAACACAAAAGCCTCTTCAAAATTCATCGTTGATATTTGGTTTTCTTCCTTGTCAATCATTATATATTTACCGTTTTGTTTTACAAACAAACGATCATTTCTAAATGCAATTCCCTTGTCATCAAGTACAATATCCTGATATGTTTTTCCCGATATTGGTTCACCATTTGAGTTAACCAATACCCACTCAATGCCATTCTTTACAATAGCTATTCCTCCATTAAACGCTGAAGCATAGTCAAAAGGTCCGGCAATTACTTCAAACTTGTCATTCAAATAAACGTACTTTCCATCCGTCCTTCTTGCTGGGATAATTCCTTCAACATAAGAACCAAACATAGCATATTCATCATGAGACGCAAGTTTCTTCTCTCCTGAGGTATTTATAAAAAATGTTTCACTGCCCGATGAAACAGGTGCATAGCCTGATGATGTGAACACGCCCACTTCAGGGTACATACATGTTACTCGTTGTGTTCCATACCTGTTTATGAATCCCCACTTTCCGTTTCTGCATACAGCTGCTAAATTTGAACTGAATGCTCTTACATCATCATAAGTATCGTATTCTATCTCATAATTAAATTTGCACTCATTTATAAGACTGTCACTGTATTCTGACGTTACATTTCTTTTCTTCATAACAGAAACAACATCAAAAAAAGCTTCATATTTTCTTTGAGACTTATAAAGTTCCAACTGATACTCATATGGCTTAGGTTCAAGCGGATATGCTTCCATGAAATTCTCAATCCATGTCTCAAGCTTAATCGTATTTCCTGTAGCGCGGTATAACTCTATAATTTCGATATATATATCCGGGGTTCCCCATGCGGTCAACGCCTTTTGATAATATTCTACAGCAGTTGACTCTATCTTAAGTGCTGCATTTTCCCTGGCAATTTCCAGAAATCCTTCATATTCATTTTGCTTTTTAGTTGTTTCACTAATAGCCGTATACCATGCCAACGTCAACAACAAAACCATTACAACCGGTACTAATTTGCCATAATTCTTCATCATTATATACCCACCTATTTAAAAATTGTAAAGAAATAGAATATCAGCATACCCATCAAAAAGTTTGGTCCAAAAGGAATAACATCCTTCCGGCTTTTTCTCTTTGTAGCAAGAAGAACAACACAAACTACAAAACACGTTAATAGCGAAAAAAAGATAACGCTTACAGAGTCCCATATTCCAAGCGAAAAGCCAATAACTGCAAATAGTTTAACGTCACCGCCACCTATACTTCCTTTAAACACAAACGCAAGTAGCAGGAAGAAGCCTCCGAATATTAATACTGCAAGCAGCCCATCCTTTAACGATGCCCAACCTTGATCAAACTCTGTCAATAATTGCCAACCATACAGACATAATCTACAAATAAACAAAACAAACAGCAACACATTGGGAATTGTCTGTGTCTTGGCATCTATAAAAGCTATTGGAATTGCAAAACCTACTAAAATAGTCATCAACAATGCAAAAATACTGTTGTTGTACTGTGTATAATGTGTGGAAATCTGCATTGCTAACAAAACTACAAATTCAAATACTACAAACAACCATTGTTTAGGTTTTCGAGGCCAAAAAATCTTCTCTTCAACGTTATCTGAATTTGTTTGGGTATATCTTTGTGTGCTACAATAACCAAGAATGGGAAGTAATGCAGTTAATATGTAACAAATAATATTATTCATTCTGTGAGTTCTCTTCTTTATTTTCTTCTACTAAAACTTGCGAAGTTTTTGCACCTTTTCCGTAACCGGAAACAACTATTACTTTACAGCCTCTGGTATTTGATTTATTTACAATCGCTTCAATTTTATCCTTTAGCCCCTCATCTACAGGGACAACAAGGATAATCTCTTTTTTAGAATTTTCGCAATTTTTTTCAATTGTAGTATTATTTCCATATCCGTCTTTGGTTTTTAATGATATCTTACTGATTCCGTTAGTGGTACTAAGCATATCTCCGCACAATTGCTCAATGCCTTGCCGTATAGCAGTTTCGCTAATATCGTCCAACGTCTTTGTGCGGTCGTTTTCTGAACTATACAAAGGATTCATAGAAGAAATCATAGCGAATGTGTTTGTTGTTGGATTATACATAGGTACATCAGTAAGCCCTCTTGTTTTCATATATCCATTTGCTTCCAACGTGTCAATTTCCCTATGACGAATATATGTTGCGCGCTCCGTTACTGATGCATCGGTCCACAACGTTGAATTTGTTTCATCCTTATATTTGCTTTTTTCCACTTCGAACGAAATATTTCCTGCTCCCCATGCTGTAGTTACTGCAGTTTGGCAAAAATGAAATGTAAAATCAATTGGCAACAATGGTAGCACTTCAACGTCATAAGAAACAACTATGCGAATTTCACTCGAGTTATTTGCAAAAATAGTAGATTGCTTAAAATCAAGTCCTCCAAGATATGACCCTCTTGCATCAGGAATAATTCTTAATGATTTCAAATAGTTTTCAGGATTAGCGTCCTTTTCCGTTACAAGATGCTTCTTCACCATAACTCTTGCAAGAGGCGCTGCAATCAATCGTGAAGTAGCTACATCCATTCCTTTTAATACGCCCATTTTGGCAACACCGAACAACAAATCCTTAGGGTCTTTACATATTGCCTCTATATTATTTGCTAAAGATTCCGCATCATCCGAAATTCCATCCCATGCACTTAATATTGAATTAATATCTCCGAACTCACTCGGTTCAGTTGACCCCAAATTCTGTATTTCACCATAAACTGAGTGAATGTCCGACAAAGTCCCATCAATTAACTGCTTTGATGTCATCGTACTGTCGTTGACATTTTTCAGGCTATCGCCAATACCGGTAAGAGAATACAGGTAGCTATAATGCGATATTTCCTTTGCAGTTGCATCAATTGCAATACCAATTTTAACCTGCGCAATAATTATGTTTAATACAGACAAAATAGTAACTATAAAAAACATAAAAAATGTCAACGAAAGAGTTGCTTCTATTGTAACCAATCCCTTTTCGTTACTATTTTTAAGTTTTCGCTCCTCAAGTCGACTAAAACTCATTTCTGACACTCTCCATCATAGCCACCACAATACCTTTAATTTCCGATCTTTTTTCGTCATTTTGTTTACTGTCAAACACCTCTGTATACCCCCGCTCAACTTCATAGAAAGAGGGAACATCAACGTACATCTCTTTTGTGGGAATTTTATATGTATACTCCAGCGTTATTTCAGCAGGGTGTGTGATGATGTTTTCCCACACCCCTGCAGCATCAATAACAAAACTTATTATGATTCATATTCTAATATCCACGCATCTCGCTATATTCAAATGAATACCAAGATGTATCATAATTAGGCATCTTAGTAACATCAGAAAATAACGGCATTCCTAAAAATGTAGGCTTCACACTTAAAGATGCATCTAATTCAATATAAGAAACCGCATTTGAAAGTTTATATACACTGTTTGTAACACAATGCATATTGGTTTGAATTACATCCGCAGTTCTTAACATAATGCTTTCTTCATTTGCAAGTAATCCGACAAGTAAAAACAGTTTCATATAATCGCTATACTTAAATGACAACAACGATGCCACACCCGTACCTGAAGGATCGGACTCGGATCCAAATACACCGTCAATAGTATCATTCAGTTTTGCTTTAAATGAATCTACACCCTCACCGGCAGCAATTTCTAATTCATCCTTTAGTTTATTTTTTGCCTGAATAACTTCATTGGAAGCATTATTAATCTCATTATTAATACCTGCACGTATAGCCTTTACAGACTCCATTAGCTTACCGCCAACACTATCAATATATGTGTTTACCTGTTCTTGTACTTTACTGGTTACATCAATGCCACCGCTGATAGTAATTGAGTCCGAATCCGCATTAACACTCAAGGCTGCCGTAATTATTCCTGATACATCGCTTGTACTGGTACTATACTTAACTGAAAGCATATTCTCTATATACGTTTTAACTACATCAGTATTATTCCTTAACCAATTTGTTGCGACTTTAATTACCTTTGAACTCATTTCGCTACCGGTTGAGTTGGCATCTCCCCACGCCGTTACTTTTCCAACAACGACATCGGTTATTGTTTTACCTGAGTCATTTGTCAACTCAATTGTAACAGAGTCACCTATATTAACATATTTACTGAATTCATCTATTGCACAATTAACCTCAGTACTAATCTTTTGAATCATGAAATTCACATTTTCAGTAATCAAAGTGTCATACGCATCATCCACTTTCTTGACAATATCGTCCGTTCCACCCTTTATCAATTCTTCAATTTCCGAATCCGTCATATCCAGTACTTCGGTAAATTTGTCATATGCTGAATCAATGACTTCATTTGCTTTCTTTTTTACAATATCCCCTGCACCATCCTTCGCTTTATTAATCAAACCATTAATTGAGCAATTCCATGTATCTTGTGACTTAAACAAAGGAACGGATTCACCTTGTGACAAATCATAAATATCCAAGCCGGACTCTATACATGCCAATGCAATAATAATTGCAGTTTGAATAAGCGGTACAGGAATAATGCCCAAAGTTGCAGCAGAAATAGGTGTTGCAATTGCAAATGCGGTATCTCTGATTGTACTTTCGGAGAAAGCATATATCAGATTGAAAGCAAGTCTGATACCATAAATTGTTGCATACGCTGCGGTAACATTACCCGAATTTGAGCCGCCATACAAAATATATTCTACTTCGCGCCGATATGCGAAATTGGAGCTCGGTGTAATGGGTTCTTTTGTCATCGTCGTCAATTTCAAATCACCGGACGGCGCTTTCCCGGCTTTTGTATCACTGACAATTTTCTCCATTTCAATTGTGTCATATGTAAACTCATTTATAATATAATCAGTTATATATATCTTATCTCTGAAATCTTTGGCCATATTTGTTATTGCCGGTACAAGGTCTCCCAACAATGATTTTAGGTCATCCGAAGTAGAGGACGCGGCCGAATCAGCACTTTCCGTACTTTCAATGTTAGTGTTCTTTTCAACACTTTTAGTTGCAGTATTTTTTCCTACAGACGGAAGCGGAGCCGAATCTCCCTGAGCCTTAGAGATTTCTTTTTCAGCATTTGCTGCATCATGAACTGTACATTTGCTGGTATCAGTATTTCTTCCTGCGTTTCCACTTGATGTATCCGATGTATTCGATGCAGCATCAGCCGAAGATTTACCGGTGGACTTTATGCTTTCATACAGATTCTCAGCATTTTCTTTATCTTCTTGCTTGCTTCCACTCGTTTCAGTGTCGGAATGAAAATGTGTATACAAATACGAATAAAAATTCACTTTATTAAAAGCAAGATTAGGACAATTGTCATTGTCGTTTCCTGACCAAGATATATCTATATTGCCTTTTGTAAACGAGCAATTTGAATCAATTAATGAATTCAAATCTGCTTCCCTATAGTATGACTTCGACAAATCTTTCAAGGCATCTTCCGGGTAATTTGCATCAATTATAGCCTTAAAATCAGCCACTCCACTAATATCCCCAACAAACTTATTTCCAAACTTGAATTTTTCCATTTCAGTCTTTAACGACTGGAGTTTTCCCTTAATGTTTGTCAATCTTGTAATAAGTTTTGAAATATCATCTGCATTCAAATACGATTCAGTCTGTTTTAATTCAGCCTTGTCCTGCATTGCCATGGATGTGTTTGCAATGGAATCCTTATTTGCTGCATTACTCCATTCAGTTTTTGCATTTGCTAAAGCACCACCTTCAGCCAATTTTGCCTTGGCTTCTTCAAGCTTTGAAATTGCATTTGTAAGATATGTAATATCTGCATCAATAACATCCCAATATTTTTTGGCATCCTTCGTGATTATTGATAATCCTGCTGCAAACGTGCTCACTGCAGTCGCATCGATTGCACTATACTTTTGTGTTTCATTTGCCAGCTCACGAAGAATTGAAATATAATGATTCTCATGCCCCATTACCTGTACAAATGATTCAGTAACAGTTTCCATAACACTTTTCAATGTTCCTGACATTCCAAAAGTATTAAGCTTATCTGAACGTGATGCATTTTCCGGATCCCAACGATAATAATCCGTACTCAAATTCACATTCGTCTCTAGCTTTTCTTTGTCGTTCTTGGACAAATACTCATATGCATTTTGAGCTTCACAAAAAGCATGATATGCACTTTGCAATGTGGCTGCATATTGCGTTCCCTGACTTGAACAATATGCATCCAATAGTCTAAGGTGGTATACGTTTAAAATCATGCTATTGGGGAAATTATATATAGCGGATGAATTTTGCGTAAAACCATTCTGACGATTTATTTCATCTGTCAAAGAATAAATCGTTTCTATCTCATCTCGTTTAGCCAGTGCTTTGTTAATATATTGCGCATAAGTTTTTAATTTGCTAGTAACATCGCTTACAGTGGCTGGATTGTCTTTTGTGTAATTATTAGGGACAGAAACAGTCTTCCCCTCATAATTTGTAAATGACACAGTATTACCTGAAATCCCGATAGAATAATCCAAATAAATCCATGGATTCGTTGACATATAATTTTCAGAAGAAGTGTAGAAATCTCTCACATATTTATGTTCAAGAGCGTAAAAACCCGCCTTATTTGAATTGCCTGTAATCGAATATGAATAAACAGGAAAATACTCATCAGCGCCACTTATCTCGTAATCTTTTTCCAACGACAAATACAGCGCTTTCAACTTCTCGAGATAGTCATTCTTATTATCATCCAAACAACTATCCTGCTTTATCAAATCGGAATTATTGTATTCATTAATATTATCCCAAGCATCCTTGAGCAGTTGATTGACGTTCTTCTGCTCCTCGTAATACTTTTGACGTTTATCAACCAAGTCCGTTTGATCACTAAGCGTTTTGAATGATGTAAGCGCAGAAATAAAACTTGAGCCCATATCAATCGGTGCACGATATTTCATAAATTCAACTATCTGCTTTTCCAAAATAACCGGGCTTGCAAGCGAATACTCAGGCTTTTTGTGGATTTCGAAATCAATCAATTCCATATTAAGCACATCATCTGCCGGGCTTGTATCTGTTCCAAGCAGCTGAAGTTGTGCCATTATCTGATCAACATATGAGTCTGCATCCGTTTCAGACACACCCGCGGAAACTATACAATCATGATAATATATTTCAAGATTTTCATATAATTCATCGGTATCCTGTGCCGTTGCAAAAAGGCCATAAATATCCTTAAGTTTAGTATCGTAATCCGTCAATGCTGTATTAATCGTCAAATCACCTGCAGATGTTGCAAGTGCTTTAGCCAGAGACACCTTACCTGCATCGACAAATAAAGCAGACAATGTCATCATTGGCACCATAATCAGCACCAAAAATATAGATACAGCACCTCTCGTTTTCTTTTTTACTCTATAAGGCATCTTCATACATCCTCACACTATTTACTAAACTTATTTATAAAATCATTTACTTTTCCGAATACTTCTTTGACCTTGTTCATAAATTTAGTCCCGGTCAACAAATCTATAACCATATCTGTATTTCTGATAAACTCTGCAGTATCATCTACTGCAGTTTCAGCTCTGGAACTCATTGTAAGAATTGGGATTGTTGATCCATCTATCATTTTAAGAGGGAAAGTCATTTGATATTTTACTTCGACAGCGAACGTTGAATATACAACGTAATTGTTATATTTAGAGATAGCTTCTTTTTTTGTGATTATTTTAGGCTTCATTGTTGAAAATCCGCTAACGCTCTTGCCAGAAATAGTACTATATACTTCGTTGTTAATCATCTTTTCAACTTCATTCATTCCTCCTAAAATATATCTGTAAGGATCTGAATTATATGAACTTAAACTCGGAAGTTTGTTTCCATTTGACTTAATATCAGCCAAAAGAGGATCTGCGCAATAAGCTGCACCCTTTATAGCAGCGTTTGATACGACAGCATCAACTTGTGCCTTAACAAAATAAGCATTGCCAAAATAGATCAAAAAAATAAGAACAATAAACATGATAGGAAAAACAAATGCCGCCTCGACAATTGCTACTGCACCACATTCATTATTGGCTTTAGTCTTTGTTCCCATCATCTTTACCATCCTTATTTTTTGCAATTTGAAGGGCGTTATTCACGCCCTTCAACAAATGCATCAGTCTGTTCCGGAAATAACGCTTGTTGCATTGCCCTTTATTGTTTCCAACAGGGAATTTAACAATCCTACAATTGCATCTTTAAATACAGCAACTAAGATAACTGCTACACCTATCAGAAGAACAATAGCAACCACATTAACTTCACCTTTCTCATCACTAAGAATTCTCTTAACAGAATTCTTTGCAGACAAAATCAACTGTGTAAGCACGTTCAACATACGATTTCTCCTTTCTATAAATATATATGATATGTTCAAAACATAACATTATCCTAAATTAGCGAAGAGCGGTACGATTATCATAATTAATACGCCGGCAAACATTATGAAAATCGGTATCAATAATTTACTGGCAGCCTTCTCTCCCTCTCGCCTTACGAGTTGCTTCTTTAACTCCCACACTTCCTTACTTTGAGCCTGAAGCATTTCACTTAATTCCCTATTACCTTTTGTGATTCCCTGAATAATTGTAGATGTAAATTTCTTTATTTCAGAAAGAATACATCTTGAACCAAAATTGTATATTGCATCAACTTCCGCAACACCATTATTCATTTCAATAACAGCATTTTGCATTTCTTTATAAATAGTTGTTTCACCAGCATATGCGACTTCAGCCCAAGCTTCTCCGAGGACCATCCCTGCATTTGTAAGCAAAGCAAGTTTTGACACAACATCTGAAAAATCATGCAACATCTCTTGAGAACGTTTTTCCAACTTTTCTTTTGGAAGATTGCCAAAATAGTAATACGCGAGACCTGCGAACATCAAAAAAACTACAAAAGGTGCCACACCGGCCAACGGGTAAAAGTAAAACGCCAAAACAAATAGTGTAATTGCCATCGTCAACTGTTGGGAATGAATCACACGTAAGTAATACTCAACATATTTTCCACCGTAAAGGATTTCAAGTTCAGTTCTCAGTAATCTGTCACCCTTTGACTTATACTTGTAGTGAATCATTTCAAGAATTCCGTAACCAAAACCATATATTTCCTTTAACGGATACTCTTTTTCATTCAAAGGTTCAAACATTGAATTGTACTTCTGCCCCATAAAGAAAAAAAGAATCCAAATAAGTGTCAAAGCAGAAGCAATGATTAACATTGCCAGATTAATTTCTGATAAACTAAACACGATAGCCACCTCAAATCTTTATCTCGAGTACTCTCTTACCAATCAGATACGCCACAACATATATAACTATGCTGATTGTCGTAGAAATTAAGCCTGCACCTGTAACAAAATTGGCGCCAAATTCAGGAGTCATCAATTTCATTACGCCAACAATAGCAATAGGCATTACAATCATTATTCCTTGCTCCATTTTATTGGAAGTTATTAACGTCTCAATATCATCACTAATACCCATTTTTTCGCTCAATACACTGTGAGTATTTCTAATGATATCTTTAATATTGCCACCTTTCCTGTAGCATATCTTAAATACATTGGCAAAACTTTGAATATCTTCATTGTCGCTACGAACTCCAAAATCCATAAGCATTTCTTCAATTGGAACATTATTATGAATACCCGAAATAATTGTTTCCAGCTCTTTAATAATAAAAGATTCGGAATCATACTGAACTTTTAAATCATCGTAAACAGAAAAGAAAGAATCGTTTACATTTTTACCCGCACCCAAAGATGTTGTAAGCGAATCTAACATATCTCTGAACTGATGGCTTAATTTTGTCTTATTGTTTGAAATAATAGTTTTAGTACGGAGAGGGACAAAAAGAACTCCAGCAGCAATCCCTACTACTGATGGAATGAGAATATTAAGAACATACGTAAGTGTAGTTGGAAGCCCAAACTCGTCCTTGCCAATACCTCCGTAAAAAAGGTATCCTATCGCTGCTCCCATCACAAAAGCAAGCAGAAAATAAATAAACTTTTCCCCCAAAGACATATAATAAACCCGATAATTATATACAGGTTCATTAGTTGCCGACAAATAGTACTGCGGTTCGCGCTCAACTTTGTTCTTTTTCCCGAGATTCATAATATATTACTCCAATACATACAATAGTATTTTGTGAACATCACGTACTACCCCTTATGTACCATATAGATACACTTAAATATTATATTGTCACAATATAAGGCAGTCAACATTTTTGAACACCGATTTCAGGATCCGATTTCAGGATGATTATTCCATTTATCATAGCTAATCGAGAAGTCAAAAACACGCAAATATGCTAATAATATTAACCTAAATGGCCAATTAGAAACATCACCCATTGATTCATATCAATATAAAGCAGGCGCAAACATTCCAAGAAAGAACATTATAAATGCGACAAAGATATATGCCTTAAACTCAAGTCTGCGCCCCCTGTCTTTAATGACAACCATATCCTCAGGCCTTTCAGGATTATAGGCAACATAAACCGGTTCACCTTTGATATATATCTTGGAGCCTTTAAAATCCGTGACCGTATGTTTCACACCATCAACGTAAAATGAAATCTCAGGATGCGTAACTCTGTCGCCGTCTTCGTCACGCGTATGATAATGGTCGGTCACCTTTCCCAATGCGCATTCAGAGCATACAAGCAGATGATTATAATATTTGTTGCGTGAAATAAAACCGAATATAAGAAAAATTAGTCCCAAGATGCCGGGAACCACATAGCATATGATGTCCATGCCCTCAGCCCGACTTAACTTGTACATGTAAAACAAACAGAAGATAACAATCAGAACTGTCATCAGACGTTTATAGAAAAAAAGACGATATTTTGCTTTTGAAATCTTTTTAAGAGTTTCTTCATTGCCCTGCTTAGCCAAAGTATTGGCCGTTTTAATGCTTTCATTGAGCTCGCTTTGAATTGCATTACGCTCAGCCTCTATGAGCAGGCTTTCTTTTTCCATTTCCTGAATACGCCGCAATGTTTCATCAGAAATAGAGCCACCGCAATTTGGGCAGCTGTTCTTCACCATTTTTAAATGAGAAAACTTACTTTCGCAATAATCACATTTAATAATCATAGCCTTGCATCCTGAAAAAATATTTTTCGGAAAAGAAAAATCTGTCTAAATAGAGTGGTAAGAACACAAAACCGCCTAATACAACCACAATATATATTGTACATGTAAATGTCAACATGAAAATGCCGTTTTTTTCCGAAATGAAAATGTAGGTTTCTACCGACCGGTTTTTTGCTCTTCCGCATCAAGCAATTCGTAATAATCCTTCGTTCTGTAGGATGGTCCTACAACCTTCACTACATGA
>JAZLHV010000005.1:0-11225 GCA_045617045.1 Lachnospiraceae bacterium | reverse complement strand
ACCGCGTTGAAGAACTGCGCCCCAGACTTGATTACGAGCTTTCCGTCATCAGTAAGATGGGATATGTAGACTATTTCCTGATAGTATGGGATTTCATAAATTACGCCAAGGAAAACGGCATTATGGTAGGCCCCGGGCGAGGCTCTGCCGCGGGCAGTATTGTTTCGTATTGCTTAAAGATTACCAACATCGACCCGATACGTTACAGCCTTCTTTTTGAAAGATTCTTAAATCCCGAGCGTGTATCCATGCCCGATATTGATATTGACTTTTGCTTCGAACGACGTCAGGAAGTTATTGACTACGTGCGTCGCAAATACGGTCCCGAAAAGGTTGTGCAGATAGTAACGTTCGGTACGCTTCAGGCCAAGGGTGTTATACGTGATGTGGCGCGCGTGCTTGAAATGCCCTATCAGCAGGCCGACCAGATTGCCAAGATGGTGCCCAAGGAGTTAAATATAACTCTTGATAAAGCCCTTGAGATGAATCCCGAGTTCAGAAAGTTATATGAAACCGACGAGGAAGTACACTATCTTATTGATATGTGCCGTCGACTCGAAGGCTTGCCCAGGCACACATCAATGCATGCCGCGGGCGTTTTGATATGCCCTAAGGCCGCCGACGAATTTGTGCCTCTGCAGCGAGGCGCAGACGGCTCCATCACTACCCAGTACATCATGACGACGCTTGAAGAACTGGGCCTTTTGAAGATGGACTTTTTGGGTCTTCGAACGTTAACGGTTATTCGTGATGCGGTTAAGCTTATTGAAAATTCAACGGGCAGGCATGTCGACATTGATAACATAGATTACACTGACAAGGAAGTGCTTGCACTTATGGGGTCAGGCCGCACCGAGGGTATATTCCAGCTTGAAAGTGCCGGCATGAAGAGCTTCATGAAGGAGCTTAAGCCCCAGTCATTAGAGGACATTACAGCAGGTATCGCACTGTATCGCCCGGGTCCCATGGACTTTATACCCAAGTACATAGCCGGTAAGGCCAATCAGGATAACATCACTTACCGCACCCCGGAGCTGCAGCCGATTCTGGAGCCTACTTACGGCTGTATAGTTTACCAGGAACAAGTTATGCAGATAGTGCGTGACCTTGGCGGCTACACGATGGGTAGAAGCGACCTTGTGCGCCGTGCCATGAGTAAAAAGAAACAGCACGTTATGGAAGTCGAGCGCAACAACTTCATATACGGTAATCCCGAAGAAGGGGTTCCCGGGTGTGTATCCAAGGGAATATCCGAGGCCGCTGCAAGCGGAATATACGAGGATATGATGGACTTTGCAAAGTATGCGTTCAACAAATCCCACGCGGCCTGCTATGCGGTAGTTTCATATCAGACAGCCTTTTTGAAGCGATATTACCCGGCGGAGTTTATGGCAGCTTTGATGACAAGCTTTTTGGATAACGCAGGCAAAGTTTCCGAATACATAAACGTATGCCGCTTGATGGGCATCGAAATAGTGCCGCCGGACATTAACACCGGCGAGGCAACGTTTTCGGTTATTGACGGCAAAATCGGTTATGCACTTACAGCCATCAAGAACATTGGCCGTCCCGTAATTGAAGGACTTGTCAAGGAACGTGAAGCCAACGGCCCATACAAGAACATGACCGATTTCGTGACCAGAATGTCCGAGCATGACTTTAACAAGCGGGCAATGGAGAACTTCATAAAGGCAGGTGCTTTTGACTCGTTAGGCGGTACACGCAAGCAGTACATGAGCATATATGTGCAGATTATGGACAATCAGGCATCCAACAAAAAGTCCGCGATTGCCGGTCAGATTTCGCTTTTCGACCTTTCAGGTGACGACACAAACGATGAGTTTAAGGAGACACTTCCGAACGTAGGCGAATATGCCAAAGAGACAAAGCTTTCTTTTGAAAAAGAAGTCCTGGGCATTTACGTTTCCGGTCACCCGCTTGAAGATTACCGCTCAATATTACAGCGTAACACTACCGTAAACGCTGCGGCGTTTATGCTTGACCCCGACACAAATACCGTGCTGGTGGAAGATAATTCACGGGTAACAATCGGCGGTATGATTGTAGGTAAGACCATCAAATACACCAAAAACAACAAGGCTATGGCATTTATACAAGTCGAAGATTTGTACGGGACTGTTGAAGTTATACTGTTCCCCAAGGACTACGAACGGTTTTCGACATTCTTAAGCGATGATGCCAAGATATTTGTGGAAGGACGTGCCAGCGTAGAGGATGATAAGGACGGCAAAATAATTGCCGAGCGCATTAAACGCTTTGAGGATATCCCTCGAAAACTCTACGTAAAGTTTGACAGTCTTGAAGCCTTCAGTGCACGTGAAACCGAATTGTACGGTCTTTTGGAAACTTCCGAAGGCCACAATCACGTGATTGTGTATGTTGAGAAAGAACATCAACAGAAAGATCTTGCACCTCAGTATATGGTTAAGTCGGAGCCTGACATAATTGAGGCTTTACAGATAGCCTTTGGTGCTGATAATATCAAGCTTGTTTAGATATATAATCTCTGTGGAGGATTTATAACAGATGGCAAAAGAAATTAAGACGATAGCTGTACTTACCAGCGGCGGCGATGCACCCGGCATGAATGCCGCAATCCGTGCGGTAGTGCGTAAATCACTTACGAACGGGCTAAAAGTCAAGGGCATCAAGAAAGGCTATATGGGCCTTCTTAACGAGGAAATCATTGATATGGATGCCAAGTCCGTGTCGGATATTATACAGCGCGGCGGTACCGTTTTGGGAACTGCACGATGCGTAGAGTTCAAGGAAGAAGAGTATCAGGCAAAGGCGGCTGAAATATGTGCCAAGCATGAAATCGACGGCCTTGTGGTAATCGGCGGAGATGGCTCGTATCGCGGAGCTCAGGCACTTGCGGCGCACGGCATCAACACTATCGGTATTCCGGGTACAATTGACCTTGACATTGCGTGCAGTGAATACACAATCGGTTTTGACACCGCAATTAATACGGCACTCGAAGCAATAGATAAAATCCGTGATACTTCATCGTCACATGAACGTTGCTCCATTATCGAGGTAATGGGACGTCATGCGGGTTACATTGCATTGTGGTGCGGCGTTGCCAGCGGCGCCGAAGATATTCTTTTGCCCGAGACATATGACTTTAATGAGCAGACACTTGTAAACAACATCATTTCAAATCGTAAGATAGGTAAGTCACATCACCTTATCATAAATGCCGAGGGCATCGGTCACTCAACATCTATGGCACGCCGTATCGAGGCTGCAACAGGTATTGAAACACGTGCCACAATCTTAGGCTACATGCAGCGAGGCGGCAGTCCCACATGTAAGGACCGCTATTATGCCTCCATTATGGGTGCTTATGCCGCTGATATTCTTGCGCAGGGTAAGTCAAACCGTTGCGTATGCTACAGAAACGGACAGTTTATTGACGACGACATAGACGAAGCACTTGCAATGACCAAGACAATTAATCCTTACCAGTATGAAATCAGCCGTCTGCTTTCGCGTACGGTTGCTTCACAGCCTCAGAAACAATGATTACATCAGCAGATAACAAACATATTAAAAACGTTATTCAGTTAAATACCAAAGCAAAAGTTCGCAAAGAACAGGGCGCCTTCGTGATCGAAGGCGTTAAGCTTTTTTGGGAGGCACCAAACGAGTCAATAAGGGAAGTGTATGTGTCGGAGGATTTTGATACAAATATACCAAAACTTGACAGTATCCCTTATGAAGTGGTAAAAGAAGAGGTGTTTCGCAAGATGACAGATACCCTGACACCTCAGGGTATTTTGTGTGTTGTATCCAAAAGCAGCTTTACGGTAGACGACATTATTGCCACAGACAGTAATGCAACCGGCACGTATCTGGTGCTTGAGACGATACAGGACCCGGGAAATCTCGGAACGATAATGAGAACCGCAGAGGGAGCCGGCGTTACCGGAGTTATTATGACCAGCGACACCGTTGACATATATAATCCCAAGACCGTGCGCTCCACCATGGGCTCAATATTCAGGATGCCGTTTACCTACACAGACAATCCGGACGAGGCAATCGCTAAGCTTAAGGCGCACGGCGTAACATGTTATGCGGCGCACTTAAAGGGCACCACATCCTGCTATGAGCACGATTACACTAAGCCTACGGCGTTCTTTATCGGTAACGAGGGAAATGGATTGACAGATCACCTTGCAGGGCTTTCCGATGTGTACATACGCATCCCGATGGGGGGCATGCTCGAATCGCTCAATGCGGCGGTTTCGGCAGCAGTGCTTTCCTATGAAGCCTGCAGACAGAGGACAATCCGGTAGCATAACAGGTAACAGGTAATGGAATTATTAAAGGGAAAGAAGCATACCGTATTCATGATTGCCATAGCGGCAATTTTGTGGCTGGCATTGCCCGAGCGTGCGCTTGCCGATACCGCAGGCGGACTGTTAAGCAATGAAAGCGCAGGTGCTTCGATTGTTTTTAACATAAATGCATATAACAACGTATCGCTCGACAATCTTGGCATCGAGATGCCCGAAGAAGTTCCCGAGATTGAGTCAAGCGACCTTGTAATGGTCAAGGGAAACTCGGCACTTAACATGCGCGCGGGCAAGGGCACAGAGTACGCAATTATCGGCAAAATGTACAAGGATTGCGGCGGTCAGGTGCTTGAACGCGAGGAAGACGGTTGGAGCCTTGTGCAGAGCGGTGACGTTATAGGATACTGCAACAGCAAATACCTTCTTTTTGATGAAGATGCCACAAAGCTTGCCAAGAAAGTCGGCACCACATCGGTGGTAGTTAAGACGGACTGCCTGTGTGTACGTGCGGATGCATCCGACGATGCACCGATTATCGGCTATGCTGTTGAAAATGACTATTTTGAACTGATTTACGAAGAAGGCGAGGAGTGGATGTGCATTGCTTTTGACCAGCTCGACGGATTCGTAAAGGCAGAATTTGTGAAGATGGAGTTCCAGATTGACCATGGTGAATCAATGGAAGCCATTAACGAGCGCAAGCGCGCCGAACAGGAAAAGAAAGACGCTTTGAAACGCCGCAACGAGGCTATCGAAGCGGATGACGATACACTTAAGCTACTTGCCAATCTGATATATTGCGAGGCTCGCGGAGAGCCCTATGAAGGTCAGGTTGCTGTTGGCGCCGTTGTTATGAACCGACTGCGCAGCAAGTATTACCCCAACACGATATACGGCGTTATTTTTGCATCGGGACAGTTCTCGCCGGCAATGTCCGGTTCGCTGCAGCGAGCTTACGAGAACGATCTTGCAAATCCTACAAACTACGCAGCTGCCCAGGAAGCCCTGGACGGATATTCAAATGTTGGCGACATGACACACTTTAGACGTAAGGGTAAAAAAGAAGGCTATATTATAGGTAACCATGTATTCTACTAAATTAACGAAAAGCCCTATTTTCCTTGACACATTCTGTGTTTTGTGATTATAATACGTAAGTTAATTGTGTAGGATATACGCAATGTACAAGGAAGGAATTTTGATTATGGAATCTAAAAAGAACATCCTGACCTATGAAGGTTTGACAAAATACGAAGAAGAACTTCAGAACTTAAAGGTAACCCGTCGTAAAGAGGTTGCCCAGAAGATTAAAGAAGCCCGTGAGCTCGGTGACCTTTCCGAGAACGCTGAATACGATGCAGCCAAGGATGAGCAGCGCGATATCGAGGCACGTATCGAGGAACTCGAGAAGATTTTAAAGAACGTTGAAGTAGTAGACGAAGATGAAGTTGACTCCAGCCGCATTAACGTAGGTTGTAAAGTTAAGCTTTTGGACGTTGAATACAACGAAGAGCTTGAATTTAAGATTGTAGGCTCCAGCGAGGCTAACAGCCTTGAAGGCCGTATTTCCAACGAATCCCCTGTAGGTAAGGCATTAATCGGTGCCAAGAAGGGACAGACCGTTAAGGTAGAGACCGAGTTTGGCGTTGAGAAGTACAAAGTATTGGCAATTGAACGTTCCACCAACTAGTGTTCTTTTGACTGTATACACGTAATTAAACGGGAGGGCTTAATAACCCTCCCCAAATTATATAAAGAGATGAAAGGAGTTACCATGGGTAACGAGAACAACAATCAGGCACCCGAGCAGGACATTAATCAGTTATTGAAGGTAAGACGCGAAAAACTTCAGGCATTGCAGGAAGCAGGCAAGGATCCCTTCAAGATTACAAAATATAACCAGACACATCACACAGATGACTGTAAAAACCTCTACGAGGAGCATGAAGCCAAGTTGCTGGCAGGCCGCGTAGCCCCGGTAACCGAAGGCCTCGATGAGGCAGCAGCACGCGAAGTAATCAACAATGATTACAATGAACGTCGTGCAATCATGGACGCGTCCCCCATCAACGTATCTATCGCAGGACGTATGATGTTTAAGCGCGTGATGGGTAAAGCTTCTTTCTGCAATATTCAGGACTTGAAAGGCAACATTCAGGTATATGTTGCACGCGATGCTATCGGCGAGGATGCATACGCTGACTTCAAAAAGTCTGATATCGGTGACATCTACGGCATCAAGGGCTTTGTGTTCCGCACAAAAACCGGTGAAATATCCGTGCATGCAGCCGAGATTACATTGCTTACCAAGAGCCTTCAGATACTTCCCGAGAAGTTCCACGGCTTAACCGATACAGATACACGTTATCGTCAGCGTTACGTTGACCTTATCATGAACGAGGATTCCAAGAATACGTTTGTGAAGCGTTCCAAGATTATCAGCGCTATTCGCCGTTACCTTGACGGTCAGGGCTTCATGGAAGTTGAGACCCCTATGCTGGTGGCAAATGCCGGCGGCGCTGCTGCAAGACCTTTCGAGACACACTTCAATGCACTTGATGAAGATTTACGACTCAGAATTTCACTTGAGCTTTACTTAAAGAGACTTATCGTAGGCGGTCTTGAGCGAGTATTCGAAATTGGCCGTGTATTCCGTAACGAAGGCCTTGACACCCGCCACAATCCCGAGTTTACCCTTATGGAGCTCTACCAAGCATACACCGACTACTACGGCATGATGGATTTAACCGAGAATATGTTCCGCTATGTTGCCCAGGAAGTACTTGGCACCACCAAGTTTAAGTACGGCGAGATTGAACTTGACTTTGGCAAGCCTTTCGAACGTCTTACAATGATTGATGCTGTCAAGAAGTACGCAGGTGTTGACTTCGACGCAATCTCAAGCGACGAAGAGGCAAAAGCAATCGCAAAAGAGAAGCACATTGAATTTGAGGATCATCACAAGAAGGGTGACATCCTCAACCTCTTCTTTGAAGAGTTCTGCGAGCACAACCTTTTGCAGCCTACCTTTGTGATGGACCATCCCGTAGAGATTTCCCCGCTCACCAAGCGCAAGCCCGATAAGCCCGATTACGTTGAACGTTTCGAACTGTTCATAAACGGTTGGGAAATGTGCAACGCTTACTCAGAGCTTAACGATCCCATCGACCAGCGCGAGCGCTTCAAGGCGCAGGACGCTCTTGCCGACATGGGCGACGAGGAAGCAAACCACACCGACGAGGACTTCCTGAACGCTCTCGAAATCGGCATGGCTCCTACCGGCGGAATCGGCTACGGCATCGACAGACTTACAATGCTGCTGACAGACAGCCCGGCGATAAGGGATGTGCTTCTGTTCCCGACTATGAAGAGTCTCGACAAGTAAAAACCCAGTATTTATGCGGCTTCCCAGACACACGGGAGGCCGCTTTTTTTACTATTTACTACAAATTTACTACAATTTCGTTTACTTTCTTCTAATATTGGCGACGAAAAACGGCGATTTCATAATTTTTGTGCTACCTGTAATTAATTGAAAAAGTCCCGGGATTTTTCATTCCGGGACTGTCAAAGAATATATTATAATCGACTTATAATGCTGTCTACTTTTCTGATTGCATTCTGTACCTGGCTTCGGGCTTCGTTGATACGGTCCTGCATAACCCAGTCGGAAAATAGTCCGTCAAAGAACCAGTCTGCAAATCCCCAGAAGTCTCCGGTAGACAAATCAATGTTGGCATATTCCTGAATGTCGTCAAGCTCATCGCTGAAAGCCATTAAATCTGCTTTTGCTTCCTCTATATATTCGGCAGCATCATCCATTTTAGAATGTTTTGCGAGTGAGGAAATTAATCCGCCACCGAAGATGTCGAATATTCCCCAGCTTCTCGCACTGTCCAAAGCATTTAACGCATTGGTCAGGCTTCTTTTTGCTCTTTTGCCGGCTTCAATTGCTTCGGCACGTTCTATATTATAATCCATAAAAGTAATCTCTCCTTAATATATGTTAGAAAATCTGATCTTCGTCCTTTTCGAAGACAAGGTCATAAGATGTGATACGACCATATCCCTCGATAGTTGTGGGGATAAAGCTTATAAAGCGATAGCCTTTCTTGGCGTATTCATCTATTATCTTCCGATGTTCATAGCAGTTAGCTGAGAAGAATTTAGCGTTTTTTACATTAACATATTCATATTTCATCAAAATAGACAACCTCCTGTCTGATGGTCTAATTGTACAGTAGTGCATCAAAGTATTACATATATAAAATAGAAAGATAAGACGTCTTAATCTGCAGTGGTCATGCAGATAGACCTGAAAAAGGTCTTAAAAAGGTCTTAAAAAGCATGAATTTTGTCCATTTGATAAGGTATTGATAAGGTTTTGATAAGGTATTGCTAATTTACATCTGAAAATACCTGTGTTATTATTACAATGGAAAGTGGGTGAGGGACAAAAAAACCTCCTCACTTTTTTCATATCGGCAGTTTGCGTTTTGCGCAAATTGCTTTTTTTATTGCCTCGAATTCCGGTGGCGTACGAACCGGAGCTCGGGGCTTTTTTCATGCAAACAATTTCATATTACAAAGGAAATCAAATTATGGATTTTGAAGAATTCAGAGAAAACCTTATGGAAGACCTTCGCGATCAGATTTACCAGAGAACCGGTAATGACTGCGAGGTTGAAGCAACCAATATAAGCAAGCTCCAGAATGCAGGCTACGAGGGAATCGTGATCAGACCCGAGGATTCACAGGTCGGCATGCCTGTAAGTATTATATATTTCTATTTAACAAATAATGTGAAGTAAATTGTTCGCATGTGCGCAGTTTTTGATTGAAATAAAGGTGTAACTGGATATACTATACTATAGGGGAGTTGTTATTAGAATTGGAGGTTCTGAATGAATTATATGACTTCGGCTGATGCAGCCAAATTATGGAGTATTTCACAAAGGCGTGTACAGGAATACTGTAAGACAGGAAGGATAAAGGGCGCAGAGCAGCTAGGTAGGCAGTGGCTCTTACCTAAGAATGCGATAAAACCTGGTGAGAAGGTTGGAAGACCGCGGAAGAAAGCCTAATGAATAACTGCCATTATAGTTTATTTTACAAACCGAGGATATAAAGATGATAGTGTATGACGGATTAAAAAATGATTTTCTGAAGAGCGTCGAGAACGATTCCATCGCAATGGAGATCGAGGCTAATATACTGTCTAAACTTGGCCATCATACGCCAATCAGTGAGTTTCATTCATGGGAAAATTCGCTGACTTACATGTACAAGGTGTTGAATGACGGTGATATTCCCTGCGATGCTGGAGTTGCTATAGAATTCAATATCCCTCAGACCGCAAAAAGAGTTGATTTTATGATTAGCGGATATGATTCTGATGATTCTGCGAATGTTATCATTGTCGAGCTGAAACAATGGGAAGAACTGGAGCAGGTTGAATCGGTAGAAGGTACGGATGCACTGGTGGATACATTTCTGGGCGGAGGAATCAGGCGAGTTGTACATCCCTCTTATCAGGCGTGGTCTTATGCGTCACTAATAAGCGATTATAATTCAACGGTTCAGGACAGAAATGTTTATCTCCATCCATGTGCTTGCTTGCATAATTATATGCGAAAAGAGAATGATCCGCTGGATGCGGAGCAATATCATGAGTATCTTGAAGCAGCACCTGCGTATACTAAGGGACAGTTATACGATTTGAGGGATTTTATAAAGAAATCAATAAAGACCGGAGACAGAAAGGAAATTCTGTACTGGATTGATCACGGTAAAATCAGGCCTTCCAAAAGTCTTCAGAATGCTATTGCATCCATGTTGAGGGGCAATAAAGAGTTCGTAATGATTGATGATCAGAAGGTTGTTTACGAGGAGATACTGAAGCTTTCATTACAATGTCAGAAGGATTACAAAAAACGTACGATTATTGTGACAGGTGGTCCGGGAACGGGAAAATCAGTTGTTGCGGTGAATTTGCTGTCAGAACTTACCCAACGTGACCAAATGGTTCAGTATGTATCGAAAAATGCTGCACCGAGAAATGTATATCTGAAAAAACTTCGCGGGCAGATGCGCATGACAACTGTCAACAATATGTTTAAGGGTTCCGGAACATACGTCGATACCGGGGAGAATGTTGCACATACACTGATAGTTGATGAAGCACACCGTCTCAATGCAAAATCCGGAATGATGCATAATCTTGGTGAGAACCAGATTAAAGAAATAATCCATTCAGCATACTGCTCGGTATTTTTTATTGACGAGAGTCAGAGAGTCACTATGCAGGATATTGGTTCTGTTGAAGAGATAGAGAAGTGGGCCAATGAAGCAGGAAGTGAGTTGCATTATATGGAACTCAATTCACAGTTCAGATGCAACGGGTCTGATGGTTATTTGGCTTGGCTAGATAATGTTTTGGAAGTGCGTGAGACTGCGAACTATGACCTGGAGGGTATTGATTATGATATCAGAATAATGGATACCCCGAATGAAGTACGGAATCTTGTAGTAGAGCGTAATTCAAACGCCGGAACGGCCAGAATTCTGGCCGGTTATTGTTGGGAGTGGCTTAAAGCTGAGCAAGACAACCCGAAATATCATGATATTCGAATTGGTGACTTTGAGATGAGCTGGAACATGCGTAGTGGTGAGCCTTTTGCCCTAAGTGAGACGTCAATCAACGAAGCCGGATGTATTCATACATCACAGGGGCTGGAATTTGACTATGTCGGAGTCATTGTTGGCGATGACATGCGCTATGAAGATGGTCATATTGTTACAGACTTTACTAAAAGAGCAAATACTGATCAGTCGATTAGAGGTTTGATAACGTTGGCAACAAGATCACCCGAGGAAGCACATCGTCGCGCTGATGAGATT
>JAZLHV010000004.1:0-37405 GCA_045617045.1 Lachnospiraceae bacterium | reverse complement strand
GGTGGGTGACACACCCACCGCCGCTCGACCACTATAACCTGTCCCCTGTGGTAAAAAAAGGGCAACCCCTTACGGGATTGCCCTCAAAGCACTAAATAAGATTATTTAGTATATGTGCACTTTGCGTCGAACTCAACAGTGCCCTTGTAGTTCTTGATGTAACCGGTAACTGTGATAACGTCGCCAACCTGAAGTTCTGCACCGCCGATAAGTCTGTATGCTTCTACTTCCTTATCGCCAACCTGAATCCATAATGAAATGTTGCCATACTTTTCATCATAAGCTGTTTCAATCTTGGTAATAGCACCTGTAAGTGTTGATTCGTAATTAAGCGCTGCACCTTCTTCAAGAGCAAATGCATCTGTTAAAGAACCCTTTGCACGAGCGCCTGCGAAATCATTACCCATTACATATTCACACTTAGCATCAAACTCAACTGTGCCCTTGTAGTTCTTGATGAAACCTGTAACTGTGATTACATCTCCAACCTTGAGGTCTGCACCACCGTTAAGTCTGTATGCTTCCACTTCCTTATCGCCGGCCTGAATCCACAATGAAACATTGCCGTACTTTTCATCATAAGCTGTCTCAATCTTTGTAATTGTACCGGAAACAACACGTCTGCCGGAAAGAGCTTCACCTTCGCCGAGAGCAAATGCTTCTTCCAATGTCTTAGCCTGCTTCATTTCATCAACAGATAAATCCTTGGAGTATGTGCACTTAGCGTCGAACTCAACAGTACCCTTGTAGTTCTTTAAGTTACCTGCAACTGTGATAACATCACCAACTTGAAGTTCTGCACCGCCGTTAAGTCTGTATGCTTCTACTTCCTTATCGCCGACCTGAATCCATAATGAAATATTGCCATACTTTTCATCATAAGGTGTCTCAATCTTTGTAACAGTTCCACGAAGAACCTGTGTACCTACTAAAGCAGCACCCTCTTCAAGTGCAAATGCCTCGGCAAGTGTCTGAGCTTCGCTCATATCAGCTTCGGGCTCAACAACAGCTTCGAATTCGGCATCACTTAATGTTAAGTACTCGTAGCAGTCTACGGATACAGGGGAAATATAGAATGCGCCATCGTAAAGGGTAATAAGACCTGTTACGTTAGCATAATAGCCTGTGTGCTCCTTAAAGTTCTTAATAAATGTATCCTTATCCTTAACGATAGGGCATACAGAACTGGAGATACGTGCATAAGAAATCTTGTCGCCAAGAGCAAACTTGTAGTAACCTGAATCTTCATCGCTCTTTACAGAGGGCTGAATGATTACGTTCTTAAGAGTTACTAAAGAACCCTGCTTCTCAGTAATGGAAGCATCCTTTAAGTCCTTAGCAGCCATGAACTTGTCTGTGATATCAACAGGAGTAACGGGAGTCTTGTCTGTGGAAATGATTTCTACGTTGCTGTCTGTGATTTCGTACTGTCCGCTGTAGGTAGCGCGTGTACCGGTACACTTAACTGTCATACCGATTTCAACACCCATATCAACGGGATCTGTTGCCATGTTGTAAACATAGTAAGCACCGTCAGCATCTTCAAAGTATAAGCAGTTTGAAGAGTTGCCGTTTGCCTTGGAAATAATTGCTGTAACAACACCCTTAACGATAACTGTTTCACCGTCAGCGGCTGCTACATATTCTGCCCATGAAGTTTCCTTGTAAGCAGGGATGTTGTGTGTAAATTCCTGAGTAATTGTGTTACCGTCAGCATCGGCGATTGTAGCTGTAAGCTTGTAATTAACTTCAACGGATGTCTGCTCGTTAACATCGATTGTGGTGAACTTGTCACCGGGAACAACCTTAACTTCAGCTGAATCTGCAGCCCATGTTACATTGTAAGCTACGCCTTCAATGTTGATGACTGCAACACGCTCAAAGTCAGAAGCTGTTGTACCCTGTTTATCTTTATACATTGAATAAAGATAATCCTTTGCAGCGGTAAGGTCTGCGGAATTGTCAGCCTTAGCGGGTTCCTTGCCACAAGCTGTAAGGCTTGTAATGCAAAGAGCTGCAAGCAGAAGATAAGATAAAAATTTCTTCATGATTCTCCTCTTTTCTTTAAAATTAATTATTTATCGTAATATCCGAAGCGGATAAAACTTTAACCTGATAGCTGCCGTCGTAAATAGCTACGAGGCCGCGAACATCGATGTTTTTGCCAAGATAAGCATCCTGTGTAATAAGTTTTCCGTTTGCATCGTAAAGCACATCCGTGCGAACGGTAACCGGAGTCTGACCACATTCACAGGTAAATGTCATTGCGCCAAAAGAAGAACTTTCGGGGTTAGACGTTGTGTAAACATCGATTACATTCAAATCTTTAATCGTAACCGTGGTATCCATAGCGGCAAAAGCATAATCGTACTCAATTGATGTATCATCAACATCCAGATTAACCTTACCGGTTGCAAATGTATCGGCTGAAATTTCCGTATATGCAGCCTCGTTACCCTCTGAAATTTTCTTGATGTTGCCGGGATCGTCGGGTTTCATCTCTCTGTATGTAAGACCTGAAACCTGATATGTACCGCCGGTTTCATAGTATGAAACCGTTCCGACAATTCTGGAACGATTGCCGACATTTAATACATCAAGACCGCTTCCCGAAAGATTAAAGCCATAGTATACGTAAATACCGAATGTTAAACCTGTATCGGGATCGTAATCTTCCACGAAAACGCCATTGGAACTGTTGCGTGAAATAATACCCTCAAAAGCAACCTTAGCACCATTGTAATCCTCAAGATGAGTACGTAACTCCTTGAGTGTTAACTCAATGGCATCGCCGTAAAAGAAATCGGGATCTTTCCGGCCTGAGTAAATATTCTGTTTACATGCCTTGGCATTTGCGATTGCGCTTGTAGCAATCTCACCATAACGATTGTTAGCCGAAGAAGAAGCTATTGCGAGACCATTTTGCAAGATCTCGATGTTTAAGTTTCTGTAATCTTCGGAATCGTTTGTGCGATACCATACCCATACAAGATAGCGACCGCCTGTAGAGTCAGCGTCCCAGGTTCCGTCATCGGACTCGATAATGATTGAAGATGCGGACATAAGCTTCTCTTTTGTGAAATTTGAAGCCTTTTTGCCATACTCTTCTATCTTACCGGTAGATTCGGGAGTGTTGATAGCAATATAACGGGCCTTTAACACTCCATCAGGCATTACGCTTGTCGGAACATTAAAGTGAGTAGTATCACCATCAATGTACGCCTTAACGGTTACTTCCTGTTTAAGGGTATCGGATGACATATCGAGCTTAACCTGACCTGCATAATCAATCGGCTCTGCAGGCTCTGACACGGTGGCAGAATTTCCCGATGGGCCTGTAGGCTTAACGTCGGAAGAAGCATTGCCACCGCATGCAGTAAGTAAGCTTAATGCCAAAACAACAATTATCGATAAAGATTTCTTTTTAAAATTAGCCATTGTACTCACATTCATCAATTGCTGCCTTAAATGCATCATCAATAAACTTATCGGTATTGCCTGCATCATCACCTGCAAGACACTTAGCAAAGAGTGTCTGAACCTGTGAACGGGCCGTTGAAGAACCGTTGAATGCAGGTGAGGTATAGTAAGCATCTACCTGATCGATACAAATCTTTGCTGACAATGCGGAAATATAGTTGCCGCCGTCAGCC
This sequence comes from Lachnospiraceae bacterium, assembly GCA_045617045.1. GTDB lineage: Bacteria > Bacillota > Clostridia > Lachnospirales > Lachnospiraceae > UBA1258. The sequence goes on along the minus strand of JAZLHV010000004.1, from coordinate 33,752 downwards.
TTGCCTAAGAACTCTGCATATACAGGGTTTGTGGCAACGCTCTTTAATACGGGAACATAACCTGAAACCATGGAGAACTCAGCCTGGAATTCTACACATGTGGTTAAGTACTTAACAAACAACCAGGATGCAACAACCTCCTGAGGGTTGGACTTTTTGAAGATACATACTGAAGGACCCTGGGAAATAACCTTGGGAGCTGCAGCATTAACCTGAGGAATTGTAGCAATACCGACTTCGAAAGGATATACACCTTCGTTGTTAGCTGTAGGACGCTGATGTGTAGCGCCTGCAGAAGAACCGATCGACATATAAGACTTTGTGCCGGTCTCTGCGGTAAACAGACCTGAAGTGTAAGCGCCGTAAAGTGTCTGAGTTGTTAAATAACCCTTCTGATACCACTCACGGAACATCTTAACGAAGTTCTTGTTCTGATCGTTGTTGAATAAGTAGTGGTCTCCCGATGCGCTTGTGTAGGGTGAACCGTACTGCTCGCACATTGTAATGAACCAGTTACCTTCCGAATCGTATCCAAGCGGAATGGATTCGGGATCGATAGCTTTAATCTTTGCGCAAAGCTCTTCCATCTCAGCCCATGTTGTGGGAACGGTAAGGTTGTTGGCATCAAAGAAAGTCTTGTTGTAGTAAAGAACTTCCGTAGACTTACTGAAAGGTAATGTATACATAAGGCCATCACCGAACTGCTGACCTTCAGCATAGTAACCATCGATAAAGTCTGCCTTCTGCTCTGCAGTTAAACCTAAAACTTCTGTAGAACCGTCTGCACGTGTAACTGTCTCTGTGCTGTCAATAAGGCTGTCAAGTGTAGCAACTGCTTTAGCCATATTGTATAAAGCAACGTGGTCGGGATAGCAGTAAGCAATGTTAGGCTGTGAACCTACAGTGATTTCGGTAGAAATCTGATCGCGAACATCATCGTAGCTGCCAACCTGCTCCCACTTAACGTGGATGTTAGGATACAGTTTGTTGAACTCTTCAATGTAAAGATCTAAAACTGCACTTAAGTTGGATCCCATTGTGTGATAGAAAGTGATTGTAACATCGCTTCCGTCATATCCACCTGCGGGAACTTCGAAATTGGACTTAGAGGTAGCATTGTTGCCGCCTTCAGTCTTGCCGCAGGCAACTGTTGCAAGTGCTAAAACAACTGCCAAAACTACGGCTAAAAACTTTTTCATTTTCATTTCGTCTCCTCCTGAAATTTATAACGTTATTGCGCATACGCGCATAAAGTTACCGAAATTAACCCTTGATACCGCTACGGCTTACACCGGTCATGATGTACTTACGCAAGAAAATAAATACCAGGAACAAGGGGAAGGATACAAGTGCAACCGCTGCCATCTGTACAGGGTAGTTAACATCACCCGTTGTATCCTTAAATGCATTACGAAGACCGTTTGTGATAAGTCTGTGGGCTTCGTCGTTAGCAACCAGTCTGGGCCAGATATATGAGTTCCAGGCACCCATCATCTTTAAGATGGTAATTGAAATCAATGTGGGCAGTGCAAGCGGAATCATAACGCGCCACAAATACTTAAGGTCACTCGTACCGTCAACTTTGGCCGCAAGATATAACTCATTCGGAATCTGTAAAAAGTTCTGTCTTAAAAGGTAAATGTAGAAAACGCTTACCAGGAAAGGAACTATCAATACAGTATATGTGTTAATCCATCCAAAGGTGGTAACGGTTCCGTAGTTGGTGATTGTAAACAGTTCACCGGGAATCATCATTGTTGCAAGCAAACCTGCAAACAATAAGTTCTTGCCCTTAAACTCAAGACGGGCAAACGCAAATGCCGAAAGCACCGTAATAACCAGTGAAAGAATAGTTGAAACAACACCTACGATAACGGTGTTAACGAACAGCTTTCCAAGGTTAGCCGTGCTGTAAGCTTCAGCGTAGTTTGATATCAATACCTTGCGAGGCCAGAATGTGGGAACGCTCATACGATATTCATCAAGGCTCTTTAAGGATGAGTTAATCATCCAATAGAACGGAAACAGGACGATTAAAGCCATAATGATTAAGAATCCGTACAAAAGAATACGCACCAAAACCTTTACAATCGCCTGTTTTGTTTTTGTCTCTTTTAAATCTTTTTCGGTTAATGCAACCAGCTGTTTCTCTTCCATTTCGCACCTCCTAGTAATGAACGCGCTTCTTACTTACCTGAAGGTTAAGTAAGGTAACGATTAAGATAATGCCGAAAAGAATGAGTGCCGCAGCACTTGCACGACCTTGTTTATTGGTACTTAAGGCATCATAAATGAAACCTACCATTGTATTAAGTCTGCCCGCATCATCGGCAGGGCCCATAGCCTCGCCGAAAATACCTACGATGCTGGTGTATTCCTTGAAACCGCCGATGAAACCGGTAATTACAACATATGCAATCATAGGGCTTAAAAGCGGAACGGTAATACGTGCAAAAATCTTCTTGCGGCTTGCACCGTCAACACGTGCAGCGTCATAATACTGCTTGTTAACGCTCTGAAGACCGCCCAAAAGAATCAGAATCTTGAACGGCAAAGCGTTCCATACGATGTAAACGGTCATAACGGTAATGTTAGCTGCATAGGAAGATCCGTAGTTAATCCAGTTAACATGATTGCCGCCAAAAAACTCAATAACGTTATTGATAATACCTGCCGTAATAATCAACTCGTTCTCGGTGCCGTAGAATGAACCTACGATATTGAACATTGCTGCAAATACCATACCGATAGCAATAGAGTTTGTAACGTAAGGTAAAAAGAAAATTGTCTGTAATAACTTCTGCAGAGGCTTAATTGAATTTAAGCATACAGCAATAAGTAACGCGAGTATTGTCGATACCGGAACCGTAAGCACGCACAGAATAACCGTGTTCTTCATGCACTGTAAGAATCTTTGGTACTGTACAACCTTAGCGAAATTACCGAAACCAAACTTAAATACCATACCGCCTGCAGCTTCCAAACCACTGTAATTTTCCAGGAAAGCCATTCTTACAGTGTTAACGATGGGCCAGACAGTAAATACCAGCAAAAGAATACATGCCGGCGCAAGATATAACCATGCTTTCCATTGATGCTTGCTGTCTACCATTATTTCACCTCAACATATATTCTTTCTTCGGTTTCCTTGTCAAAAAGATAAATCTTGTTGGGCTTGATGCTGAAGGAAACTGTCGTAGTACCCTCTTCGAACTTGACATCATCGGATACCGTTGCGCGAATAATCGGGTTAACCGAAGCGGCGTTCTTGGAAACAATGCTGACAGCGCCGCCCATAACTTCAACGTTTACGAAATCGCAGTTAAAGTTACTGTCGGGAATAACAACATTACCATTCTGGTTAACGATGAAGCCTTCGGGGCGAATACCTACATAAACTTCCTGATCCTCGACACCGGGAGCACTCATAACAACGTCCTCACCGATATATACCTTGCCGCCTTCAACCGTACCAGTGAATACGTTAATCGGAGGATTACCCAAAAACTTTGCCACAAAGAGGTTTGCAGGATTATTATAAACCTCCTGAGGAACACCCATCTGCTGCACAACACCCAGTTTCATAACAACGATTTCATCGGAAATACTCATAGCTTCTTCCTGGTCGTGTGTTACGAAAACGGTTGTAATCTTTGTTTCACGCTGAATACGGCGAATTTCTTCACGAGTCTGTAAACGTAAACGTGCGTCAAGATTTGATAACGGCTCGTCGAGCAAAAGAACACGAGGCATCTTTACAAGTGCACGGGCAATGGCAACACGCTGCTGCTGACCACCTGAAAGTTCAGAAGGCTTTCTCTCAAGGAGTTCATCAATCTGAACAAGTTTAGCTACACTCAAAGTACGCTCGAGCATTTCTTCTTTGGTAAGCTTATCTGCACCCGTTAAGTTTTCGAGCGGGAACATAATGTTCTGCTTAACCGTCATGTGCGGATACAAAGCGTAGTTCTGGAAAACAAGACCTACGCCACGGTTTTCGGGAGAAAGTCCCGTAACATCCTCGTTACCGAAGAAAATCTTACCGTCGCTTAACTTCTGAAGGCCGCTTATCATAAACAAAGTAGTGGACTTACCGCAACCGGAGGGGCCCAGCAAACCCACAAGCTTGCCATCGGGAATCGTAAAGGAGACATCGTTAACGGCTATCACATCCGTCTTAATCTTCTTGTCTCTGTTAGGAAATCTTTTTGTTACATTTTCAAGTTCAACTTTCATAAAACCTTCCCATCCATTTTACATTTTTTGCTTGTATTCAAGCATTTGTTCGTTGCTTTCGAAAATCATCTGGCTCTTGGCGTCAACCACAACCGTCTTGGCCAGAATATCGTGGATAACCGAATTCGTGGACGTTGCAATCAACAGCACCAGCTGGACAATACCCAAAAGCAATATTGTAATTGTGCCGGCAATACCAAGAAAATTGAAATAAATCATTATGATGATAAGTGCCGGAACCATTGTCTCTATTGTGAACTTTCCAAGGAAAGCACGGACCCAAAGTGATAGTTTGTTGACCTTTAAATGGTCAGCCTGCATCAGGCATATACCGAAAATCTTCTTGCCCAGAGTCTGCCCGTTTCCAAAAAACAAAGGCGTAAAGAAATCCGTTACCAAAAAGGCAAGCAGGAAACCAAATGACAATATCAAAAGCGTCATATTCATAACTACGGAATACGCATAATTAAGCTTCGCATCCGTGTTCATGGCCTCAAAAGCGGCCTCATATTTCGAGCGCTCTTCAGCGCTGAGTGCGTTAAAGGCTTCCTCGGTTATGCTTGTGGAAATGCCGTATTGCTGTTCGTAGGACTCGTAAACAGCCGAAAGTTCATCATATTTGGCATCAAACTTTACCAGATACGAAACGATAAAGCCAAAACCCACAGCTAAAATCGCAAACATAATCGCATCCAAAAGCCACGCCGAAATACGCTTAAGCATACTTGCTTTCTGCAAATCAAAATACATATGTGCGGCTCCTAACTACAGGTAAAAATTATTGGCCTTAAACTCTTTTATTAAGGCATCCGCATCGCTAAGCAATGCGTTAATCTCGTCCATATTGTGAACCGTGGCCCCGGCTGCGCATAAATGACCGCCACCGGAATACTTTTCGGCAAGCTTATTAATGGTTACAAATCTTGAACGCAAGCGCACCCGAATCGTGCCGTCCTGATTATCGATAAATGCAATCCATATTATGCTGCCCTTAATCTCATCGAGCATGCCGATGGTTGCCGAAGCATCCTCACGGGAAAGGTTAAACTGTTGCTGCATGTTGCTGTCAACATAAATCCATGCCACACCGTTTTCCGTGATGTTCATATTCTCATAAACGTAAGCCGCGTATTTGCGGTAAGAATATTCTTCAAGGTAAAGTCTTGCAAAAAGTGTCTCGGTATCAATACCCATATCAAGCAAAGCAGCCGCACACCTTAAAGTATCGCCGGAAGTTTCGGGGAATTTAAAACGTCCCGAATCGGTTACCATACCGGTATAGAGACATAAAGCCACCTCTTTGTCGCATTTAAGCTCATCCTTGAACGTTAAGTAAAAATCGGTAATCATTTCGCAAACCGATGAACGGGTATCTTCAACCCATGAAATATCTCCGTAAGGAGCAATATCCACATGATGGTCAATTTTCACGATACAATCCGCAAGGGAAACCTGCGAATTGGAAATGCGGTCCATCCCGGCTGTATCAAGCACCATCAGCAATGCACCCTTGTACATTTCGTCGGCAAGCTTGGAATCTTCCGCACCCAAAAAGGCTACGTAGTCCGAATGGTCATCACCTGTAACATATATTTCCTTGTCGGGAAAAGAAAGCTTTAAGATTTTTGAAAGACCTAAAGTTGAGCCGACAGCATCGCCATCCGGGCGCAGGTGACGGGTGATAATAATACGATTATATTTTTTAATGGCGGCCAAAATGGCCTGTTTGGTCTGCAAATTATCCATAATTACCTCACAAATATAAATTACTGTCCGTTTGCAGCGATTTCATCGAGATCTTTAAGCATACTCATTGCCGTGTCAAAATCTGCCACAGTAGCCCCCGAAGCTTTCCGGTGACCGCCGCCGCCGTATTTTACGGCAACAGGATTAATATTATATTTACCGGAGCGAATTTCACACAAAATGCCCTGAGTATCCTCGGTAAAGTTCACCCATATATCAACACCTTTAATATCTCCCATAACACCGACCATGCCGCGCGAAATATTGAAAGCTGACTGCCCCGAAGCCAAAACCTCGGCAGCCGTATTGTAAATATAAGCGACATTGTGCTCGGAAAACTTAATCTTTAACGTAAACTCGGCACGGCGGCGAAGACCTTCGAAGTCCTCGGCGTAAAGTTCCGAGTAAACACCGGAAATATCAATTGGCTGTTGCATCAAAAAAGCTGCCATTTCAAAAGTGCGCGCGGTCGTAGCATCGTAGCGGAAACGTCCCGAATCGGTTACCATGCCGGTGTAAATACTCTTTGCGGCCAACGGTGAAACTTTTAAGCCTGCCTCGCGCGCAAAATATGCAATCATGCCGGCGCAGCTTTCAAAAGAAGAATCCGTCACCTCATCATCGGCAATCCTGTCGACAAAAAGATGATGGTCGATACGTGCTGTCCTTGCGGCAAGCTTGAAACGGTCATCGCTTATAAGCGCTTCAGCGGACGTGTCAAGAATAATTGCAAGCGCACCGTTGTAACAGTCGTCGGAAATGACATCCATTTGGGAGCCATCCATAAAAGAATATCTGCCGGCCTCATCCCCTACAACATAAACCTTCTTTGACGGAAAATTATCGCATATCAAAGTTTTCAAGCCCACCTGACTGCCGATAGCATCACCGTCGGGCTTTGAGTGACGGTGAATAATGATTGTATTAAATTCTTTGATATCGTCAAGAATCTTTTCAAACATAAACAGGAAACATCCCTACTTAAAGTCTTGTAAATTTATCTATAACAATGCTCGAAATCTCGCGGGCGGTCTCTGCGGGATTATCGCTTACATTTACCTCAATATCACAGATTTCCGAATTGCGGTATTCCAAGTCGAGCGAAAGAATACGACGAGCCTTGTCATCGGAATCTATATCACGCTCAATAATGTCCTTGATAACGTCCTGCTTGGGACGGTTCACAAATACCAGTAAAGAATGCTTGCGATATTCGTTGCGAACCGTAAGTGCACCGCATATATCAATCGGGATAACCGCATAGTGACCGCGGGAAATAATAGGTGCGATTTCATCGGAACTGGTACCGTAATGGAAACGTGAATAAACGGTACTCTCTATATATTTGCCGGCATCCTTTTCGGCAATAAATTCTTCCTCGGACACAAAACGGTAAGCCGATTCATCCTCATCATCACGCTTGGGGCGTGTAGTTGATGAAATAGGCTTCTCATAATTCGTAAGCTTAGTAAGTTCTTTTGCAATTTCTGTCTTCAGGGAGCCGGAAGGCCCTACCAGACAGATAACGCCGCCCTGTGTGAGATCGCTTATCTTCTCGGTAAAGGAATTACGAATCATCTTAACCAGCTGTAAGAAGTCATTGTAGTTGTTAACCGATAAAAGACCGGACATATCCATGTTCCAGGGTCTGCGCAAAAGAACAGGATAAGCTGCTTTGGAGCTTGCAATATTATGCGCTGCATCATCCAGCAGAATATCAAGCGTGATAACATCCTTGCGCGTACCGATAATGATATTCTGAGGCGGGATATCCGGGAAATCGTTAAGCAACCGTTCACCCCTTGCCGTCATACATGAAACAGGAACCGCCGTTACAAAGAAAACATCCGCAATCTTTGTGAGCTCATGTACAAACTTCTGAGCCCCCGGTAAAATAGGCTGTGTGCGCACAAACTCGGGATCGGAGTAAAGTGCGATACGCTCCTGGGGACGTCTTCCGTAATTACCCCAGCCCTTTATCTCATTAATGGTGATGGGTTCCTCGTCGGGATGGTGCGAGTTAACGATTGACAATGCATAAGCGTTACATTCATATAAAACGTCATCAACATCAAGACCGACTCTCAACTTGTACTTTCTCAAAGCGGTATCTCCCTTATTTGTGTTATGTAAACCGCCATGTGCCTTTATGGGCGGAAAATCATTGTATCATAATTTGTCGATTAAAGATAGATTTATTACCCGATAATTAACGAAATACAGTTACGAAAATTTTGGAAATAATTTGTTGATTTTGCATAATCAACATAACTTGGCAAATTAGGTAAACCGCCTTTAGTTGTTCATTTCTGTCAAATTTCATCAGTTATCGCACAATTGCATCAATCGTTTATCTAATGTTGTTTACTATCCCGATGGAAATATATTTATCCAATAAAGCTTTGCGGTCGCTACCCTCGGAAGCCTCGTAATTGTAAACCCCCTTTACCACAATCCGGGTGCCTTCCGAAACATCCCCGGTTTCCACAAAAACATCGGTATAGAAGCTTTGGTCATCCACGGTTCTGTCAAAAAGATAACCTTTAAACTCACTTAAAGAACACTCCGGGAAGTTAATATTCCAGATTTGATTGTACTCAAGAGGCTTATCAATGACTTTTTGGAGCGCATCCTCAAGATATGCCCTGCAAACTTCATCGACACCGTCGGCGCCTTCGGAAACAGCTATTGAAAATACCCCGCTTGTGGCACCTTCCATTGCTGCGCCCACAGTTGCCGAATACTGAATGTCCTGGCCTGAATTGTAGCCAAAGTTAATGCCGCTTAGCAAAACATCGGGCTTGCACTTTAACACCTGAGTGATACCTACCCGCACGCAGTCTGCCGGAGTACCTGTAGTCATGTAGGCATGGACGCCTTCGACCGGGAAATCCTCAACCTTTGTTAACACGATTGGCTCACGGATGTTAATCTTGTGTGAAGCTGCACTGTTCTCAACATTCGGTGCAACAACATACACTTCGCCGAACTTCTTTGCACACTCTGCCAGACGCTTAATGCCGTCTGCGTTTATACCGTCATCATTTGTCACTAAAATTTTCTTCATAAGACTCCTTTATATAATAGTTTTTTGCTTGCCCCTTAAGAGCGCGCCCATGGCGCGCAAACAAGCAAAAAGCCCAACATAGGTGATACGTTGGGCTTTAAAATACTTAAGTAAAAATAAAACTTACTGCTTGGAAGCCTTTTCGGCCTCAATCTTCGCCAGTTCTTCCTGTTCCAAAACTCGGTAAGCGACTTTACCTACCAGCGTTTTGGGAAGTTCATCCCTAAACTCTATATCGTAGGGCATTGCGTATTTGGCAATGTTCTTGCGACAGTAATCCATAATATCCTGTTTGGTGGCATCGTTAGCATCCACTCCCGGGTTAAGCTTCACAAAAGCCTTAACCTTCTGCATCTTATAGGAATCGGGAACACCGATTACGCAGCTCATCTGTACTTTGGCATGAGCATCCAAAATGTTCTCAATCTGTGCAGGATATACGTTATAGCCCGATGAAATTATCATTCTTTTTGCACGACCCTTGAAATATACGAAGCCATCGGCATCCATGACACCAAGGTCACCCGTGTAGACCCATTTAAGACCGTCAGCGTGAACGCGTAAGGTCTCAGCGGTTTCCTCGGGATGCTTCATGTATTCCATCATTACCGAAGGACCTGCCAAAAGAATCTCTCCCTCAGTGCCGTAAGGAAGCTCCTTATCGGTACCGGGTTCAACAATCTTTATGTACGTATCGGGGAACGGAATACCGATACTGCCCTCTCTTGCGCCTGTAACAGGTGTTAAGCAGCAGGCGGTAACCGTTTCGGTTGCGCCGTATCCTTCGCGCACCTGCACTACAGACTTGTGATCGTATAAGAATTTATCAAATTTCTTTTTAAGCTCAATTGAAAGTGAATCTCCACCCGAGAATACACCCTTTAAGCAGGAAAGATCTGCCTTTTCCATGCTGGGAAGTCTCAAAAGGGCCTCATATAATGTAGGCACGCCCGCTATAAAGTTGCAACGCTGCTTAACAATCTGCTTGGCATATGTTTTGGCTGTAAATCTGGGAATAAGAATGCAGCGCCCACCGCTTGCAAGCATCGTGTGCACGCATACACCGAGGCCAAAGCCGTGGAAAAGCGGCATCGCCGCGAGCATCTTATCGCCGGGTCTGAACATGGGATTTGTGGCAATTACCTGTGCGGCCATAGCGTTAAAGTTATAGTTAGACAACATAATGCCCTTTGTGGTACCTGTCGTGCCGCCCGAATAGAGTATAACGGCCGCATCGTCCTTGGAGCGCTTAACCTCGTAGTTGTAGAAGCAGTGTTTGGAAAGCCTCAAAAATTCTTTCCAGCGAATAATCGGAGCATCCGCGGGAATCTTTGCGATCTTACGTCCCTCGGTAAGCATATAACCTGCCTTAATGGGCTTTGAGAGCTCATCACTTACGCTTGCGATGATAATGTTGCAGACTTTGGTGTTCTTGCGGACATTTTCAAATTTATTGTAAAACTGATCGAGTGTGATAGCCGTAATGCTGTCCGACTCATTTAAATAAAACTCTATTTCCTTTTCGGCCGAAAGCGGATGAATCATGTTGGCAATCGCGCCTATTAAGTTAACCGCATAAAGCATATAAATTGCCTGCGGGCAGTTTGGCATTGCGATGGTAACTTTATCGTTTTCACGCACACCTATAGTCTTAAGTGCCTTGGCGCAACGTCTGACTTCCGAAACAAGTCTTTTGTATGTAGTTTTGCGACCCATAAAGTCAAAAGCAACGCTGTCGGGATACTGCTCGGCGATTTCGTTAACCTTTTCAAACATGGTACCGTCAAAATAGTCCAACTTCATGGGGACGGGGCCCATAAAAGCCTCCCACGGAGTCTTTGCCGTAATCTCACTCATCTAAATACCCCCTATTTGTATTCAAAACCCGAAGGCTCTGAAAACGGCTTCTTTAAAAGTTCGGGATTTGCAAAAAGGTAACGCACTACCTTTAAGCTGCGGGCAAAATAAAATCCGTCCGCAATACGCTCGTCTATAGTCGCACCGATATCAATAACATCCCTTACCTGAACGCTTCCGTCAGGCATAATCTTTTGAGCCTTGTGAATAGTACCTACGGTAACCATAAAGCTGTTGGAACCATAGTTGTTAAGATGATGATACACACTCGGACACTGAATGCTCCCCAAATTGCTCAAAAGAACTGTTGCGTAGTTGGAATCCCCGTCGCGTAAACCCTTGGGAACGATTCCCCAGAAATCCAGCCAACGTACGATTCTTACAATAAGCATCAAAATAATGCGCGGAATCTTTGCAAAACCGTTTACAACACTGTCCATACCGCCTGTAGCATGCTCACTCTTGCGGACTTCACGTACATCACCGTAAATACGATGGCTTAAAGTATCAATCGTATCGTCATCCTTGGGAATGATGTTCATGAAAGCTTCCTCGGCACCATCGGCAAAACGGCGCTTTGCCATAAAGCACATGGTAATGTCATTGTGCTCGTAAAGTCTGCGGCCTGCCACGAAATATCCCATCTTGGGACGTTCCTTAACCATCTTGGCAATTGCAAAAACAATGCAGTGGAAAATGGTAGTCTTGTAGTCCGGATGCTCGGCATTCCACTTTTCAAGCTCTACCAACAAATCTGTAATGTCAAATTCGTCATTAAAATAGACCTCCGCATCAGTACGGTTAGGCATAATGTGGGCCATAATAATATTTAAGCCGTTAACATCACGCACAAGCCTTGCATCAGCGCGGTCTCCAAACCTTCTTTTCTTCTTTTCACTCATTTACCCCAACCTCTTTCCGCATGTGTCGTTTGCACGCACACACAAGGACAGTTTAGTACAGTCCGAACTGTTTTTCAAGCACGAAAAAGACCCGCGGCAATCAGCCGCGGGCCAATAATTATTTCAGAAGTTCAAGAACCGAAACCCCTACAGTATTTTCAGGCATCGAAAGGCCGAAATTATCAAGAATTGTGGCACCGATAATACCGAAGCAATCCTGCTCGGGAAGCTTTCCCGTACCCTTCATGGAAGGTGAATAAGCCAAAAACGGTACCTTTTCACGGGTGTGATCCGTACCGGTATATGTAGGATCGTTACCATGATCGGCGGTGATAATCAGTAAATCATCATCTCTAAGCTTAGGTAACAGCTCACCTAACTTAACATCAAACTTTTCAAGCTCCTCGCCATACCCTGCCGGATTACGTCTGTGACCCCATTTAGCATCAAAATCCACAAGATTTACAAAGCAAAGCCCCTTAAAGTCGCGATCTGCAATTTCAATTGTCTGCTCCATACCGTGAACGCTGGAATCGGAATGATTGCCCTCCGTAATGCCCTCACCGTCAAAGATGTCGTTAATCTTCCCGACGGAAATTACACTGTATCCTTCATCCTTAAGCACATTTAACGCAGTGCGGCCGGTAGGCTTTAAGGCATAATCATGACGATTTGACGTACGCTCGTAGTTACCGACGCCGGTACCCACATAAGGCCGTGCAATAATACGGCCGACGCGCCATTCTTCGCGCATTGTGAGCTCACGTGCAATTTCACAGTATTTGTAAAGATTATCAAGCCCCATTGTAGGCTCGTGACCGCAAATCTGTAACACCGAATCCGCTGACGTATATACTATCAAACCGTTGTGATTAATCTCCTCGTCGGCAAGCTCATCAATAATAACGGTACCGCTTGCGGATTTGTTGCCCACGACATGACGGCCCGTACGTTTTTCAAGTTCATCGATGAGCTCTTTGGGAAAGCCCGTCTCTGTAAAAGTAATGAACGGATTCACGGTATGAATACCCATCATTTCCCAGTGACCTGTCATAGTATCTTTACCGTTGCTTAACTCGCGAAGCGCACCGTAGTAACCGATTGTATCGTCGAGCGCCGGAACCTTTGAAAGCGGCTTTAAATTTGCAAGGCCGAGCTTTTGAAGATTCGGAATGTTAAAATGTGCGACAGATGCGTCAATGTGACCGCATGTGTCGGCGCCCTCGTCATTAAACGCAGCTGCATCGGGTGCATTTCCGATGCCGAAAGAATCAATAACGATTGCAAAAACTCTGTTGTACTTACCACATAATTTGCTCATTAAAAAAATAACCTCCCATAAAACAGTACATGCATTATAGCACAAAAAAAGCGCCCCCGCATTAAACGGGAGCGCTCTGAATCTTAAAACTTTATTAAGCCTTTTAGATCTTAAACTTACCGATAATCTGGTTAAGAGCATCGACAGCCTTAAGACATTCGTTAACCTGCTCGGCACTGCCCGCAGACTCGTTAACCATATCTGAAGTCTTCTCTGCGATGTCTGTAACACCGGTAGTAGACTCGTTAACGGTTGAATCGATACCGTTAACTGCATCAACGATAGATTCCATTTCCTCGTTAAGTCTTTCAATGCTTTCCTTGATGTCAGCCATAGAACTGCCAAATGTATCGGCATCTGTCCTGTACTGTTCGGAAACCTTGCCGAATTCCTGATAATCGGCAAGTACATTGGACTCTAAGAAGTTTGTGGTCTCTGTCAGGCAATCTGCCAGCTTATTGACAGCCTGGGTAACCTCTTCAACAATGTGGCTGATATCGCCGACAGCTGTTGACGTCTGGGTTGCAAGATTTGAAATCTCGGTAGCAACAACTGCGAAACCACGGCCTGCTTCACCGGCACGTGCTGCCTCGATGGAAGCATTAAGTGCCAGCAAACTTGTCTGTGAAGAAATCGACATGATAGTACCGGTCAATTCATTAATCTTGTTAACTGCCTGTGAAGCTACGATAGCTTCTTCGGACTTAACCTTAACATCCTCGTACATATTCATGGTCTTGCGGCTTGCATTCTCTGTAGTAGCTGCCAAATCCTTGGCACGCTTGGAAACTTCAACCGACAACTGAGTACCATCATCGGCAAGTGAACCGATACCCTTGGCATTATCACGGCAATTACCGACATTAGCGGTAATTGTGGAAGTTGTGGCAGCGGTTTCCTGCATACCTGCAGCAAGCTCTTCGGTTGTGGCGGAGTTATCTTCGCACAGACCATTAATCTTATCGATAGTGCTCTGTAATTCGCCTATGTTAGCGTCTACGGAATTGCCGGCTTCATTAATGGAGCCTACGATATCGCACAATGCATTTCTCATTCTTGCAAGGGCACGGGCAATAAGACCGACTTCGTCGCCGCGCTTTTCAAGCTTAGCCGAAGCATCGTCTGCCGTAAGGTCTAAGTTTGCGGACTTGTTGATAACAGGCACCAACTGACCTAAGCCCTTCATCATAAATGTTGTAAAGAATACAACTACCAAAACTGCAACGATTACACAGATAATACCGTAAACAATGAGCTTGCCGGTCATTGCGTCAACAGCCTGCATCATAATATCCTTTTCAGCTGTAACAAGTACGATGTTACCGCCAGCGGTAAATGCATAGCCTGCAACCTTATCGGAACCGCTGTAGAAATAAGTTGTAGAACCGTTGGGAACCTTCTCGCCTGCTTCAAGGCGCTTTACAATGCCCTTAACCGCGTCGTTTTCAACAGGCTGGCCAATCTTCTCGGGCTTAGTGTGGTAAAGCATAATGCCATCGGGAGCTACCATGTATGCGTATGAACCCTCAACACCGGAAATTTCAATTTCACCGATTAACTTGTTGTAGTCAATCTTGATAAGCTTATCGTAATCAGCGGTAACAAGAACGATGTCGCCTGTAGATGTAAACGAGTAACCTGCCATCTTCAAAGCGCCCTTGTATTCATAAATACAGAAATCGTCACCGACGGTCTGACCTGCCTGAAGTTTTTCAACGATGCCCTTAACAGCTGCGTTCTCAACAGGCTGGCCTATCTTCTCGGGAGTAGGATGCCACAACATGGTACCATCCGGACTTACCATGTATGCATATGAACCTTCAACACCATCAATCTGAATGTTTCCAAGAAGAGTATCATAATCAATCTTCATGAATGCATCGTAATCAGCAGTTACAATAAGAATGTTGCCATCGTTTGTGAAGGCATAGCCGGCAAGCTTGTCAGCACCCTTGTATTCATAAAAGATAGCATCGTTCTTAACCGAAATGCCCTTTGAAAGCTGTTCAACAATACCCTTAACTGCTGCGTTCTCAACAGGCTGACCAATCTTTGAAGTTGTGGGATGCCATAACATCTCACCCGTAGGGCTTACCATGTAGGCGTATGAACCCTCAACACCTTCGATTTTAATCTTCCCCAACGCATCGGTAAGATCGTCAACTGTTAAACTTCCCAAAAGGCGCTTTGCAAAGTTAACGCTCTCTGCAGCCTCTTCTGCAAGGCTTAATGCGTAATTTTTGTAAATGCCTTCACCGAACTCACGTGAGAAGTTGATTGAAACAGCAGCTTCCTGCGCTAAGTTCATAGTGTAGCCGCCATATGCATTCTCACCGAACTCGGTTGCGAAATCTACGCCGATTGCTGCTTCTTCAGCAAGGTTCTGTGCGTAGTTTAAATAGGTGTCCTCCATAGAGGAGCTTGATTTTTCAACAGCGGCAATTACCAGTACGACAACAGCCACTGCGAAGATTGCGGCAATGAGCAAAGTAATTTTGACACTCATTCTGCCAAAGAAAGTCAAACCTTCTTTTTTCTTTTTTGCTTTTCCGTTCTCCATAATACGTTTCTCCCACTATAATATTTTTACCCGAGTTCCCCGAAATAAAAAAACTCTTGCATAATACACTACTGTCTTGTCGGCAATCAAAAATTAACAAGAAAAAATTAAAGATTGATGCTCAAAATTATATTAACATAAATCAGCAAATGTAGGGGCGAAATTTCACGAAAACCGCCTTTTTAAAGTATTTTCGTCACATTGACCATGTTAACATAATTTAGGTTTACATGTTAACATAAAATTGAGTCATATTGCACAAAAAGCCTCCGTTTTGTAACCTAACAGAGTTTCGAAGAGCCGAAACCGATAAGTTAACGATACGGAGGCTTATTTTATATTACTTTATTTAACAGTTCAAAGCAGCTTAAGCTTTCTCTAAAGCAAGCGTTCTGGTAGTTAAATCGCATACCGATGCAGGACCGTAGTACTGGATAGCGCCGGGATATGTAAAGCAGGTCTCAACAGCCCACTTATCGCGATTAGCTGCAAAGAATTTGAACGGAGCACCGTCAAGTTCAACAAGTGCTTTACGAATAACGGGCTTATCGTTACCGTTACGTCTTTCAATGTTCATCATCTTGGTGATGGGCATACCGCCGGCAATCCACTCTTCTGCGGGCTTTGAAAGGTTGGAAACCTTTGAAAGGTATCCGGTATAGCCATACTGGATAAGCATGAATGCGTTGTAGCCAAGGGAATAGCAATAGTCCGCATCAAAGTTTGAAGGGAAGGCGCAACGTCCTTCATAGCCAAAGAAGTGATGCTGGGCGGAGAACTTACCGTTGTAGGAGCCTGCTTTCTTTCTGGCTGCAAGCTTATCCTTTACAAGTGCTGAGAACAACTTCTCGGACTCGATAAGTGAAACCTGTACGTTACCGTGAGGATCTCTTTCAAGGAACAACTGCTGCTGCACAAATTCAGGAAGGATTGCGAATACAGCCATTGCTTCTTTGGAAAGACCTTTTTCAATAAATGCATACTTGGAAGCCCAGTCGGGAAGCGCATTGAACTCTTCGGTCTTGGAACCTGCAAGCAACTCATTAATCTCTTTAATAAGAGCCGAGAACTCAGGCACGAACTCTACAATACCTTCGGGGATAATTGCAACACCGAAGTTATCTCCGTTAGCTGCACGATTTGCAACCGAATCTGCGATATAGTCAGCAATTGCGGAAAGTGACATCTTCTTGGCAGCAACTTCCTCGCCGATTAAGCAGATATTGGGCTGAGTCTCTAAAGCACACTCCAAGGCTACGTGCGAAGCGGAACGACCCATAACCTTTACAAAGTGCCAATACTTCTTAGCGGAGTTAGCATCACGCTCGATGTTACCGATTAACTCGGAATATGTCTTTGTGGCAGTATCGAAACCAAAAGAAGCTTCGATATCTTCGTTCTTTAAGTCGCCATCGATTGTCTTGGGGCAACCGATAACCTGAACGCCTGTATTGTGTGCAGCCATGTACTCTGCAAGCACTGCTGCGTTAGTGTTGGAATCATCGCCACCGATAATAACAACAGCGGTAAGACCATGCTTCTTGGCAACCTCCGTAACAATCTTAAACTGTTCTTCGGTCTCTAATTTAGTGCGGCCGGAACCGATAATATCAAAACCGCCGGTGTTTCTGTATGCATCAATAAATGCATCGTCAAACTCTACAAAATCATCCTCAACAAGACCGCTGGGACCGCCCTTGAAGCCCAGTAAAACGTTATCCTTGTCAGTAGCCTTTAATGCATCGTAAAGACCGCAAATAACGTTGTGTCCGCCGGGAGCCTGTCCACCTGAAAGAATAACACCTACAACCTGCTTTTTAGCCTTTGAAGTGTTGGAGCCCTTCTTAAAGGTAATCTCGTTCTTGCCGTATGTGTTGGGGAACAAAGCCTTTATCTTGTCCTGATCGGCAACGCTCTCTGTGGGAGCGCCTTCGTTAACGCAGATATCTGCGATACCGTTTCTGAGCATGCCCGGAAGCTTGGGCTGATACTCGTATCTTGCTGTCTGAAGTGGTGATAAATTCATAGCAATACTCCTTGTGAAATGTGTAATGTGTGAATGATATACCGGCCACCCGGAGTGTACCGATAAATATTTTTTTAACAATCAACGAAAACTATGATAACGCATTTTGCAGAAAAAGGGAATAGGGGATGTGAACAAAACATGTCCCCTGGTGACACCCACTGCTCTAGTGCCCTGCCTTGGCCAAAATACTCAAGGTTTGCCGTATTCCGCTTTCAATATCATATTTAGCCCGCCACCCGAGTTTCTGAAGTTTAGCACCATCAAGCCTTGCCTTGGTGGCAGTACTGTAACCTGCCGATTCAATCATATCCGGAAGTTCATAAACTACATTGCTGCCTGCCCAATCGGCAATCAAAGCCGCTAAATCTTTAAGCATTATATCTGAGCGCCCGTCGGCAATGTTATATGCCTCTCCGCACTGACCCTTTAGCAAAACAGTAAGCAGTCCTGAAACCGCATCGCACACGTAAGTGTATGAGTACATTTGTGTGCCTGCGCTTTTAAGCACAATATCTTCTCCTGCCAAAGCTTTCTTTATAAACTGACTTGAGGCTTTACTGTCATCAAACAGCATTGTGGGGCCAAAAGAACGCGTGAACCTGGGAATTACAATATCAAGCCCATATTGCCTGATGTATGCCTGACACAAAGCTTCGCTTAAACGTTTGCTCTCCGGATATCCTGCCCGTAACGTATTTGAATCAAGGTAACCGCAATAGGCCTCATTAAACACTTCAACATCGCCGCGGTTTTCACCGTATATTTCATTGGAAGATGCCACAGCGCAACGTTTAGCATGATGTTGCCGGGCAAAATCAAGCATATTTAACGTACCAAGAACATTAGTGGTAATTGTCTCAACAGGCTTGGTTGCATAAAGCACAGGGTGTGTATTACTTGCAAGGTGAAGCACATAATCAACTGTATCCACATTCTCGATAATGATTGGCTTTGAAACATCCTGCTTAATAAACTCAAAGTTTTTAGCATCAATGCAATAAGAAAACCTTTCAGCAGCTCGCTTCTCATCACGCCCAAGTGCATAAACCTTGCAGTTTAAGCCGCGGCGGTTTTGCTGTATCAGCACATCGACCAGACAGCTTCCAATCATTCCGGTTGCCCCGGATATCAATATTGATTTATCGGCCAAACTATTCCAGGGAAGATTTAAATTTGCTAAATATGATACATCTTCCATGTACTCTTCTACTTCAAAAACCTTCATACATCCCCATCCATTTTAAGATATGCCTTAAAAAGTTCCAAATCATCCGGTGTCGTAAGCTTGATGTTTCGATCCGAACCCTTAGCCAAAAAAAGTTTCACGCCAAGGTCAACCATCATTGTGTTAGTGTAACTGGAGCCATATATTCCGACCCTTTTTTCAAAAGCCTCATGATATTTAGCATCAAGCAAATCAAACTTGTAGGCCTGCGGGGTTGAAACTCTGCGCAGGGTTTCCCTGGGAATATATTGGCGGGTGGCTGATACATTTTCACCGTCAACCACAAATATCTGCTCATTGTAAGGCATAGACGAAACCGCATTGCCGTATTGAGAGCATTTGTCAATAACATCTGTAAGTACGGAAGGCTCCAGCAAAGGTCTGATGCCATCATGAATTATGATGTTATCATCAGCCTTGGCAATGCCCTCAAGATTATATACTCCGTTTCTAATTGATTCCTGGACGGTATTGCCGCCTGAAACAATGTATTTTAGCTTATCAATACCACATTCCGCCGCATAAGCTGCCAATGCATCCTGCCAGCCGTCGATACATACAACTTCGATAACATCAACCTTCGGGTGTTTTTGAAGTGACTCCAACGTGTATGCGATTACGGGTTTATCATATATCTTAATAAATTGCTTGGGGATATCCTGTCCCATTCGGTTGCCTAAGCCCCCGGCAACTACAATTGCAAAATTACTCATAGTACATCATAGTCTCATCTGAATCCCGCCCGGATTATTCACAAATGCAAACGCCTTTTTAAATGCTTTAGTATTCTGACCGTTTTGCAGCAAAATATCAGGCACTCATACCTTCTATGGTTCACAAGATAAACAAAGACCTTATCAACCGCCGAAATATCACGCCTACTTCCAAGAATTCCGAAAACCTCCTTGAACAAAGGATGTGAAAGCGCCCTGCCCATAATTTTGCGGGTTTCAAGTCGCCTTGTTTTCCCCTTTCCGTTCTTCTGATTTTCAAGTATTTCAATGCTGATTACATCAAATATTTCCCGATAGTGCGGAATACACAATAATTGCTGCATTTCAATACTTTCAGCCTTGTATAACCGGTACAAAGCATCATAATACGACTCTCTGTTACTCCAGAAACAATCATGATTGATATGTGTGGCAGAATACTCGTTAGAGTAATATGTATACCAAATATTAGGGACAAGTAAGACTCGCTGTGCTTTTTTAAGGCACATCCTGTTAAACAGATAATCTTCTCCCAGTAAAACCCTTTCATCAAACATAGCCTGGCGGGCCAGATTTGTATCATATACCCTTGCGCATGGAGAATTCTGTAACATAAGGCCGCCTGTATTGCCCGCTATCCGTGTAAATATTTCATATACTTCGTTAACGGCTTCGGGACTGTCATAAAAGTGCACTTTGGCATCGGTTTGACGCATCATGTCAACCGAAGGATAATCTAATACTCCCATAACCATATCTGCGTTATATTCATGCACATACTCTTTAGCTTCACATACAAATTTATCAGAGTATTCATCATCTGAATCCGAAAAAGCAATATACGGGGTTTCTGCATGGCTAATGCCATAATTCCTGGCAGCAGACACTCCCGCATGTTCAACATGAAATACCTTAAGTGAATCCCATGAATCCTGCAGTTTATCAAGGTATTCCCTTACAGGTGCCAAACTTCCATCATCCACCGCAATTACTTTAAAGTCCTTGCAAGTCTGGTGCTTTAAGCTATCCATACACCTATTCAAATGTTCTATCGGCGTATTATAGACGGGAACTATAATACTTAAAAAAATATCACTTTTCATACAATCCTCACTGACACAATTACATTTTTACCTATGTTATCACATCTTGCGATACAATAAAAGTTTTTCTGCCAAAACATAACCTAAATTCAGTTGTTTTTCCATGTCACGCTTGCTAAAATGGAATCTGTTACCAAGTTGAGTAAATATCCATAGGTTGTATACACATGTCATCATTTTCAGAATCAAGAAACATAAAAAGCGGAATAATACTGTCCTATATGTACATGGGTATCTCGGTCGTTACATCCATGGTGCTCACCAAAGTTATCCTTAGAAACATCGGTGACTACAACTATGGACTTTTCTCGTTTGTAAATTCCATTACCGCATGGCTTACGGTAATCTCAGCCGCCTTGAATGCTTCCTACGTAAGGTTTGAAACCCTCGAGGCCAAATCCGGCGCCGGGACTGATGGCACCGTAAACACATTATATTTTAAACTGCTGACGATTTTAGGACTGATAGTATTAGTTATAGGTCTTGCAATCGTTGGCGGGCTTTACATTACCGGTCACGAATTTCTTGACTATAGCCTTGAAGACAGTCTTTTTATGTACAAGTTGTTCGCACTTGCTATCATTAACATTTCCCTTTCAATGCCTGCCGTTGTTTTTACGCTGTATGTAACCTACAAAAAACAGTTCATATATGCAAAAGTTTTTGCAATCATAAATATCTTTGTAAATTTCAGCGGGCAATTTCTGATAGCGATTTGCACACATAATATTGTACTCATTTCATGCTTTAGCATTCTTATGACCCTTGAAACCTGGGCAGTTAATTTTCTGTATTGCAAGCGAAAACTCAATATCAGATTTGCACGTACTGCCCTTTGTGACAACAAAGCCTTAATTAAATCCATATCCGCATTCTCGGGCATCATTCTTTTTAACACAATTGTCGATCAGGTCAACACTAACGTAGACAAAACGCTTTTAGGCATTTATGCTTCCCCCACCGAAGTTACCGTTTATCAGATAGGTCAGCAGTTAAATACCATCGTAGTTTCTATGTCCGTTGCGATTTCAGCAGTATTTGTGCCAACCATCAACGAGCTTAGCATTTCAGGGCGGAAAATTGAAATTAACCGCCTGTACCTTAAAATATCCAAATTGCAATCCATAGTATTGTGTTGCGTAACCTTCGGCTTTATCTCCTGCGGACGTGAATTTATGATGTGGTGGCTTGGCGATTCAATGAAGGATGCTTATTATGTAAGTGCAGGTTTAATGCTTATTGCACTTTGCCCGCTTACCATCAATTCATCCATCGAAATTCAGCGTGCCCGCAACAGGCACCTCTTTAGAGCTATAACTTACTTTGCACTGGCAATTGCAAATGTAGGGCTTTCGATATTGCTCCTGCACATTTTTGATTCAACCCATGCAATATTTGCCTGTCTGATAGGCACTATGGTTACAACATTTCTGTCCCACTGGATTTCCATGAACATATATAATTACAGCAAAATGGAATTGCCTGTCGGAAAGTATTTAATAACGCTATCCTTATATTTCTGCATAGGCCTCTTGGGATTTGGCGCTACACACATTCTCAATACCACCATTATGCAGCTTGAATCACACTTATTAAGATTTTTAGTGCAGGGAACTATATTCACGGTATGTTATTTGACGATTTGCGGAATTGCAAACCGAAAGCTTATCATAAACTATTTAAAAAGGCATAACGTAAGAAGCAGCAATGAATAAAGAAAACATTAAAACAATTATAAAGAAATTCCTGTCACATCTTCCCCTTCGAAATATTATCCTGTTCGAAAGTTGTCCTGATTACGCCGATAATCCGGGCCCGGTGTTTGATGAAATGATACGTCGCGGCATAAATGCAAAGCACAAAATGATATGGCTATGCTACGACAACAACTATAAAAGATTCCCACACTATAAAAATATTAAATACGTAGATGCTAACAAGCGGATACGCACTTCACTGCTTATTCATACCTCCAAATATTCCATATGCTGCAACCGCCTTATAGGATGCGGCAATCCCAATCAGCTTACATTTTACTTAATGCACGGCTCACCCATAAAAGATGTCAGCAGTTACTATTACATCACAAGTTTTGTGGATTACATTATCACAGCAGGGCCATATATGAACCTTCAAAGTGCACGCTATCTTAAGGCCGACGTAAATAAATGCTACCCTCTCGGTTACCCCAGAAACGATGTCTTATTAAAAGCGCGCTTAGACCTGTCGCAGTACTTTGGACGTTTTAGCAAATACGTTGTATGGTACCCCACCGTAAAGCAATTTGGAAAAGGAAAAGACTACGGCATTACACCCATTCCATTTATGGATAACGATACTGCAATCGAAGCCTTAAATGCATATGCCCGCGAACTTAACATACTCATTATCATTAAGCCGCACTTTGCGCAGATTAATAATTACAGAAAGCTTTTCCTGTCAAACATCAGATTTATAGACGATAAATTCTTCCGTGACAACAACATTTCATCCTACGAATTCATAGGTTCCTGCGATGCATTGCTTACGGATTATTCGTCGGTATTTTACGATTATATGGTGTGCAATAAGCCAATAGGCCTTATATGGTGTGACGTTGAAGATTTAAAGAAAAACCTTGGGCTTGTAGATTTTTACGAAGAAGTCACTTTAGGCTGCGACAAACTTTACACAATTGATGATTTGAAACGGTTCTTAAAGGACCTTGCAGACGGGAAAGACGATTATCTTAAAAAGCGTGAGGAAATCTGTGCCCTTGTAAACGTCGCGCGCGACGGCCTTAACACCGCGCGCGTTACCGATTTTATAATTGAAAAAGCAAAGCTTTAAGGAGAACTTTCATGCTTATTTCTCTACTCATTTTAATAGCAATAACTCTTCTTGCACCGCCAATAAGTTTTCATAAATCTTTTAACAAAAATTACCTCGACCGGGAGGCTATTCTGCCCATCAAAGGTTTCTTTGTGGTGCTTGTATTCTTTTCACATTTTAAGAGCTACGTAACCTTAAGCGACAGTTTCATGGATACATCGTTTGCCCGGATATTGGGGATTATAGGTCAGTTAATGGTTGCAATGTTTTTATTTTATTCAGGCTACGGAATATATACATCCTTCCTGAAACGCGAAGACTATATCAAAACGTTTTTGCGCAGACGTTTCCTGCCTGTATGGTTAAGCTTTGCCGTTTGCGTGGTGCTGTTTTGCATTGAAAACCTGTTGCTGGGCGAGCACTACAGTCTTTCGGACACTCTGCTTGCATTTACCGGCTGGACCACAATCGGCAATTCAAACTGGTTCATGTTTGTAACCTTTGCGCTATACATACTGGTTTACATAAGTTTTAGGTGGCAGAAAAACAAACAGAGCAAATGCGGTTTAATCACCTTTACCCTGTTATCTCTTGCCCTGTTGGCAATATTAGTATTTACCAAGGAATCCTGGTGGTACAATACGCTTCTGTGTTTCCCGCTTGGCATGTGGTACGCCTGCTATCGCGAAAGAATCGATACATTCATTACCGCCAAAGCCTCACGCTGGCCGACTACCCTTGCAATATTATCAGTCGCAATCACGATTATGTATCTTATGTACTGCCGTATATCGCTGATATACTGTGCCTACTCAATGATTTTCACGTTGCTCGTGGTAACTGTCACCATGAAATTCGAAATCCGTTGCGGCATCCTTAAGTTTTTAGGCAAGCACGTATTCAGTATGTACATGCTCCAAAGACTGGTATTTAGGGCGCTGATGGCAACTCCGGTCGGTAACAACAACTACCTGCTGTTAGGCGTAAGCGCGGCGGTAACCGTTGTGGTGGCATTGGCCTTTGATAAGGTTACCGGCAATCACTTGACCAATTTCCGCAAAACGTTATAATCATAATCGGCGGGTCCGATAACGGGCTTTATTTTCCCACTGCAGCGTTCATCCTCACCGGATATTTCTGTTACGTTAAAGCCCAAATTTTCAAGCATCTTTTTAGAATCATTTCCCCAAACACGTCTGGGCTATTTGCTTAGTTTATCAATAATTATTAAAGAAACACCATATAATAAGGATTTAATATATGCCAGAGAAGTTATTAAAAGTCAGCGTAATTGTTCCTGTTTTTAATGTAAAGCCATATCTTGAGGAGTCATTGGAAAGTGTTATCGCACAATCGTATGATAATCTCGAAATAATTCTTGTAGATGACGGTTCTACAGACGGTTCAGGCGATATATGTGACATTTATAAAGAAAAAGATTCCCGCATTACGGTAATTCACCAGGAAAACCTTGGCTTAAGCGCAGCCAGAAACGCAGGGCTTGATGTGTGCACCGGTGAAGTAATTGCCTTTCTAGACTCTGATGATGCTTTTTCCAAGGATGCTATTTCCAAGATGCTTGAAGCCCTGATTTCCCACAACGCGGACATGGTCGAGTGCAACTTCGCAACCTATTGGGGCGATAAGCGTATGGACGAGGGAAAGATGGCACAAATGCCTAAGACGATATGCCCTAAAATAGAGCGCGAAGGGCTCTATGCAAAGAAGGAAGCCCTACGCATGCAGTGTCACGGCGAGATTGCGGATACTGTCTGGAATAAGATGTATATGCGCAAGATTTGGGAAACGCTCAGATTCAATGAAGGCCATAATTACGAAGACAAAGATATTATTCTGCAATTGATAAGTGAAGGCGATAGCGTATACATAATCGATGCCAATCTCATTATGCGACGTAAACATAACGGGAGCATTACGAGAACTATCAGCTTAAAGAATATCATGGATAACGATATGGCTTATTTGAGCAGTATATCGTATTTGAAGGAACATATGCCGACGGATTTTGACCAAACTTCGTACGAAAAAGTTTATGAAAGTCGCATGGCTTTTTTATATTCCTATTTCTTTAAAATCGCAGGCAGACACGACGAAGAAAAAAAACAAATTCTATCCTATCTGCGCAATCAAATTTCAGATGCCGAAAAAGCGATGAATGTGAAAAACTGTATATTCAAAATAAGAGTAGCAAATACTATATACAAATCCTTACCGACAAATGTAGGTGCAAAGTTATACAACTTATTCGTATTTATCAAAAAAAGAGTGAAAAGTAATTCAGAATAATATAGTGAAAACAAAACCAATATGAAGAAAAAAATACTATCCAACATTTCTTTTAATTTCATAATACAGATTATTTCTTATATCGTTTCCTTTTTTCAACTGATGTATGTGACCAGAGTCCTACAGCCCGAGTTGTTTGGACGTGCTTCTTTTGTAAGTAACTTCGTGGGATACTTTGTGCTGCTTGCCAATCTCGGCATGCCGGTTTATGCCCAGAGAGCCTGCGCTGAGATTTGCAACAACCGCAAGGAATTGAGTCACGTTTATAATGAGTTTTTAAGCATTAAAATTATTTTAGCCGCCATAAGCACAATATGCCTTGCCCTTTTAGTGATACTCATTCCCTCGCTTAGAGCCAACTTAATTCTGTTTGCAATTTATGGTGTATCTGTTTTGCTGCAGATTGTTAACTGTGACTGGCTCTATAAGGGACTCGAAAAATTTAAATTTTTGGCTTTTACCTCTTTTATATGCAAGGTTATTTCTTTTGCCTGCATTATTTTGTTTGTTAAATCGGGCGAGGATATCATTACGTATGCTATTCTTGCTATCATTGTTTCATATAGCAGCAATGTTGTATGCTTTTTCATGCGTGGACGTTTCGTAGACAAAGATCTGCATTTTACTGTTAAAAAGAAGCATTTTAAACCGCTTCTTATATTTTTTATTATGTCATGTGCTGTTTCCATCTACGGCAGTCTTGATATTACAATGTTAGGTTTTATGAAAACAGATGCCGAAACCGGTCTATACAGTGTCGCCGCTCAAGGAAAAAATGTTCTTCTCATGACCGGTGGCTTGGTGTGGGGAGCTATTTTGCCTTATGCCACCAAGCTTTGGAAAGAGGGCAATAGGAAGAAGTTTGAAGACCTTGCCGCAAAATCTTACGTATTGGTTACAGCATTTCAGACATTGGTAGCCGTAATGTGCTTTATCTTTGCAAAAAGGATTATTCTTATCGTTGGCGGAGCTGATTACATCGGTGCCACTACAGCCTTCAAAGTGTTACTGCTATCATTGCCGCCCATCGCTGCCAGCAACATTTTGGGCGGTCAAGTTCTAATTCCATGCGGAAAAGAAAAACGGCTTTTTGCAGCCGAGATTGTCGGAGCTGTTTTCAATTTTGTAGCCAATCTTATCGTAATCCCGCACTTCTCGATAGTAGGCGCAGCTTGTACCACGGTTGCCTCGGAAATTATCGTATGGCTGGTTTGTATATACTTTTGTAAAAAGAATCTGGAAATGGATTTCGGGTTCTCAATTTTAAAGAAAACATTAGGCAGGTTAATGCGTGAAATACGCTTATGTCTGATTAAATGTGAAAGCAGGATAAAAGGAAACAAACTGCCCTATTACTGCCCTTGCTGTGATACACGCTTGCGTAAATTTATAGATGGGAAATATACGGGAAAGCCCCTTATGTACAATCCTGCACGTTATGTTGGAATAGATCAGAATGTCATATGCCCCGTGTGCAATGCTCTTCCCAGACACAGAATATTAGTTTCATGGATGAGTAAAAACAAAGATTTGCTAATTGATAAAAAGATATTGTACTTTGCCCCGGAAAAGTCTGTACAAAAGTGGCTTGGAAAGAACGGCATAAGCTTAACAACCGCCGATTTATATAATGATGCAGATTTGAAATTGGATATTGAAGACACGGGTCTTAATGATAAGGCCTACGATGTAATAGTCTGCAACCATGTCCTTGAGCATGTAAACGACTACAAAAAAGCCTTAAATGAATTATACAGAATTCTCAATGAAGACGGAATGCTAATAATCTCCTTCCCTGTTGATACTTCCTTAAGCACGATATCCGAAGATGCCAATATCGTATCTGCCGCAGACTGTTTAGAGCATTTCGGACAGCATGACCACAGACGCATTTTCGGAAGCGATTCAAAAGAACTGCTTGAAAGTTTCGGATTTGATGCTTTTGAAATTTCGGGTGAAGAAAACTATTGTAATAAAAAAATCAAGCCGGTTATTGGACCGGCTAATTATGACTATAATGTCTTATGGGGACTGCGGAAAGCGAAGTAATTCACAAAATGCATAAGTTTCAGCCGGCTTGTCATCTGACATCCTGCTGAAACCCTTTTTATAGTACTAAAATAGTCTAATTTCTTTTACTAGGCCAAACGAAATTATTTTTCCCGGAAACTCTTCAAGCATTAATCCTTATATTCAAATCCGATTCCCCCATCTTTCAAATCATTAAAAATGGCATTTGTATCCAGCTCTTTTCTCATTGATCCCGTTATTTCATATACTGAAGCATTTTCATACATTTTCTTGTTTTTTTCTACAAAATCATTTAATGTACCAATGACGTGCGCCGGATTTCCTACAGCGACCGAATTACTCGGAACATCTTTCGTTACAACACTTCCGGCGCCAATAATAACGTTATCTCCTATTTTTACATTGGGAAGAATCACAGCATCAGCACCAACAAAAACATTATTGCCAATTTCTACTCTACCAATACGTGCGCACCCTAACCAAATTTGTGTAGAAGAATCGTGTAACAAAATTCGACATTCAGAGAGAATAACATTATCTCCTATGGTTAACAAGTAACAATGATCGATATCTATCTTCGCAAAGTTATAAAAGTTTGTTCCAATATGAGCTCCCCTTTTCACAAGTTCCGCTCTGTCAAACGGACCACCACGCAGCCTGCGAAGCATTTTTCTAATTATTCTATGCATACCCATGTTACAGTACCATGCCCTTTCCGAAACTGTTCTGCCCCAATAGTCATATATCTCTGCTCCCCTTTTCGCATTGTAAACAATGCTTTTACTATCTGTCAATCATTCTTTTTTACGTATTTTGAGTTGTGGATTTCGATGTCCGTTAAAATCCCAAAAACCTGCCTGTAAAGCCAAAAAACTTCCCATGAATTACGTATTATTCAAATCAAAATGAAGTAATGAAGTATTTCAACCATTACAGCAGTCTTTTGAAAGTAATGGGAGAAGGCGTTCCATGTGCAGAGGATGGAAGGTGATTCCTATAGGCTTCGAGAAACTCTTCGAAACAACGGAAGCAACTTCGAATACCTAAATGTAACTGCACCTGTGGCGGCAATGTTGCGGGTGCCAAACTTGATCAAAAAATGACCTCGTTTTCAATAATCGGTTGACCAAATTCTCGGTTGACATATACTATATAAATAGCACAATAACATCAGCACATATACAAAAAAATGAAAAAGGAAACGGGAAAATGGAAAAACTGAGCATACAATCCGCCGAGGACTCATGAAACCATACCACTAATCTTCCAAAGATTAGCAATAAATCTCCTCATTACTAATATTGTAGTATCGTTCCCACTTTTTAAACGCATCATCATAATCAGCTATTTTTCTACTATCCGGCTTATATGTCTTTGTAATCTTAACGCACTTGGCTACAGCATCCTTACAATCTGCATATAAACCTGCATATAAACCTGCACCTATACCAGCACACATTGCAGCTCCCAACGCTCCAAGTTCAGACACCTCGGTTAATTCTATTGGTCTATTAAGAACATCAGCAAACATCTGACACCACATCGGACTCTTTGCCACGCCACCGCAAAGGCGTACATGCTTCACCTCACCCGACAGTTCCTGATTCATTGCCATAATGTCCTTCATTTCAAAGCAAATCCCCTCCAGAATAGCCTCAGCGAGATCACCTTTGGATGTTCCAAGATTAATACCGAAGAAACTACCGCGAGCTTTTTCATTTTTCTTTCTGGTATGCGATCCCTGAATACATGTTAACGCAATTACACCATTAGCGCCAGGCTTTGAATGTGACGCAATTGTGGTAATAATGTCATATGGATCCGTTCCCATAAGTTTAGAAGTTGCAACCTCCATAGAGCAAATAGAATCTCTAAACCATCAAAAAGCTGACGCACCTGTATTAGTCATAATATAGTTCTGCCAATTGCCAAATCCAGGGTTTGTTCTAACCGTAATTCGTCCGTTTGGATCAAGCTTATCTTTGTCTGTAACAAAAAAAGAAACACCTGCTGTTCCCATTATCAATAATTGAGTACCTATTTCATCAGCCCCGCCACCGATAGCACAGCAATTTGTATCAAGATTTCCTAAACAAACTTTACATGTTGTAGGCAAACCAGTTTCTCTTGATACTTTTTCGGTAACATGTCCCACAACTGCACCAGGAGTATGAAGTACCTTAGGAAGCATATCAATTGATACATTATAATATTTCATAAGGCGCTCGTCCCATTCATTGTCTGACATACGAGCCATTGATAAGAAATTCGTGCAACCTTCATCAATATAGTATCCATCGGCACCATATTGTCTAAGGAACCAATCTTGGTGAGAGCAAATTCTCTTAACTTTGCTCCACTTATCAGGCTCATACTTCTGAAGCCATCTGAGAACTGGAATGTTATATGTGCCAAACTGCATTCCGGCAATATTTAAGTATTCTTCCTTGTCAACTTCTTTCTCCAATTCAGGAAGCATATCTACATATCTAAGATCCTGCCAGCCTATTGTATGATCAAATACCGGCATTTCATTCTCGTCAAGAAGCACCATTGTGATACCCTGATTAGAATGACTAATACCTACAATACATTCGGGATCAACCTTTGATTTAACAATTGTTTCCTTAATACATTCAAATACCGCTTCTTTTATTTCAAAAATATCCTGCTCAACCCAACTCGGATTGGGATAGTTAGTAAAAGAATCGCACAGATGTCAAGCAAGATTAATACATAATATCAACGATAATACTCTTTATACCACTCTGCAAAATGGC
Source organism: Lachnospiraceae bacterium (assembly GCA_045617045.1). Taxonomy (GTDB): domain Bacteria; phylum Bacillota; class Clostridia; order Lachnospirales; family Lachnospiraceae; genus UBA1258. The sequence goes on along the minus strand of JAZLHV010000004.1, from coordinate 3,064 downwards.
GTAATCCCTCTCTGATGCCAATATGCGGTGTGAAACCATAATCTCTTTCGAGCGCTGTTGAATCAGCATATGTAACCGGCACATCCCCGGCCTGCATTCCCACAAGTTCCTTGTGGCTTTCAAAATCGTAATCTTCAGGTAATACACCGGCACGCACCAATTCTTCCTGCAGCGTATCAATATATGTCAGTAAGTTTTCCGGTGTTCCCCCGCCAATGTTATATACTGCATAAGGCGGCAACGGTAACCCGTCCTCTCCCACCTTACGTTCAGGTGCACCCTGCATCACACGCAGCACACCCTCAACAATATCGTCTATGTACGTAAAATCGCGCTTGCAATTACCATAGTTGAAAATCTGTATTTTCTCGCCCCTTAACAATTTCTGCGTAGCGCTATAATAAAACATATCCGGACGTCCGCAAGGACCGTATACCGTAAAGAATCTAAGACCGGTTGACGGAATATTATAAAGTTTTGAATATGAGTGTGCCAATAATTCATTACTCTTTTTGGTAGCTGCATACAGTGAAACAGGGTTATCTACCTTATCATCCGTTGAAAACGGAACCTTTTTGTTGCCGCCATACACGGATGAACTTGAAGCATACACCAAATGTTCCACTCCGATTGCGCCATTGTCATAGCTATGCCTGCAAGCCTCCAATATGTTATAAAACCCAATAATATTACTCTGAATGTATACATCCGGATTTGTGATGCTGTACCTTACACCGGCCTGTGCCGCAAGATTAACAACAACTGCCGGTTTATACTTTTCGAACACTTCCTTAATGAGATTTGCATCTGAAATATCACCTAAAATGAATTTAAAACTACAACCGGGATGCTTTAAGGCTTCTTTTTCAATCTCATGCAATCGCCAATCTTTCAGTGCAACATCATAATAATCATTGCGATTATCTACCGTGACGATGTTAATGCGCTCAAATTCTTTCAACAATCTGATAATTAAATTGGCACCTATAAATCCGATTCCACCTGTAACAAATACGTTTTTGCCTTCTAAATCAATCCTATTCATCCTAATCTTAATCCCTCTTAAAAATATCTCTCGTATATACTTTATCTGCAACATCATCCAAATTTGAATCGTATCGATTTGCAATTATTGCCTTGCACTCTGCCTTAAACTTTGCAAGATTATTTACCACAAGGCTTCCGAAGAAAGTCTCTCCATCAGCAAGTGTGGGCTCATAGATTATTACCTTGGCGCCCTTAGCCTTAATGCGCTTCATGACCCCTTGGATAGAGCTTTGACGGAAATTGTCTGAGTTAGCCTTCATAGTTAACCGATATACACCTACAACAACCTCGTGCTCTTTTTCCTTATTCCACGCCTCACTGTTTTCGTAAGTACCTGCCAGCTCCAAAACTCTGTCTGCGATAAAATCCTTACGGGTTCTGTTGCTCTCAACAATGGCCTCTATCATATTCTGCGGGACATCACGGAAATTCGCCAATAACTGCTTGGTATCCTTGGGCAGGCAATATCCACCGTATCCAAAAGAAGGATTATTGTAATGCGTACCGATTCTTGAATCCAAACATACGCCATCAATTATATCTTTCGTATTTAAACCCTTTGTTTCGGCATATGTATCAAGTTCGTTAAAATATGATACCCTTAGCGCTAAATATGTATTTGCAAACAGCTTTACCGCCTCAGCCTCTGTAAAGCCCATAAACAGCGTATCTATATTCTGTTTGACGGCACCTTGTTGCAAAAGAGCTGCAAATATATGTGCTCTCACCTCTGATTTGCCGTCACACGATACAATAATGCGGCTAGGGTAAAGATTATCATAAAGTGCCTTGGATTCACGCAAAAACTCCGGACTGAATATAATATTTTCAGTGTTGTACTTCTTTCGAATGCTTTGTGTATAGCCTACCGGAATTGTAGACTTAATAACCATTGTCGCATTAGGATTCACCTTCAACACCAATTCAATTACTGACTCAACTGCAGAGCAATCAAAAAAGTTCATTTTCGAATCATAGTTTGTGGGCGCGGCAATAACCACGAAATCAGCATTTGCATAAGCCTTCTCACCATCCAGCGTAGCCGTCAAATCAAGATCATATTCTGCCAGATACTTTTCAATATATTCGTCCTTAATAGGTGAAATACGTTTATTCAACATATCAACCTTCTCCGGAATAATATCAACCGCTGTAACTTTATTGTGCCGGGCAAGTAATATTGCAAGTGACAATCCTACATACCCCGTTCCCGCAACAACAATGTTGTACTTGGGTAAAGCAGACACCTTATACTCATCGATGTTTGAAGTATCTTCCTCTACAAACATATCGACAACTTCAAAATTCAGTACATCTGCCAAAGCCTCAAGCTGCTCCACGGTGGGAATATAATCCTTGTTCTCTATCCTGCCTATCATAGCCCTGTTAATACCGGTCTTGACGGCAAGTTCAGCCTGCGTAAGCCCCATCTGTTTGCGACACGTATAAATTGTATTTACCAATTTGTCTATAGATAACTTTTTCAAAACCTCTCTCCTCTAATGGACTTTCATTATAAAATTCGCAACATTCCGTTGATAGCAGAATTGATGATATAATTGATAAGTATTTATGTCAATATTAATTACCGCGAATTTGAAAATTCCGTTTTAAGCAGAATTTACGTATATAATAATTGCCTGCACGCTATGCTGCAGGCAATTAAACTGACTTATCCCTATCCCTTACTTTCGGAAGTGATTTCTCTGTAATAATCCAAAACATTAACAAACGGAATGCTTATTTTACCAGCATTAAAAGCAGATGCGGTTATAGTTTCAACTTTTCCCCTGGCAATTCCCAACAACGCCGATACACCATTAATGTATAAAAGCTGCATAAACTTATCCTTACCTGTGTCCAACTCAGTCGCAAAGTAAGCGCTAAATAAAAGCGCGTATATGAATATTTTTTCCGGCATCTGCTAGGTGCCAGCATTTTACTCTATTTATTACCTATCAATTTTTGTATTTCGGCATTCCATGGTGCTATCTCTTCAAACTGTTCATCTGTCCAG
>JAZLHV010000003.1:0-33309 GCA_045617045.1 Lachnospiraceae bacterium | reverse complement strand
CGCTTCTTTTGTCTTGGACAAAAGAAGCGTCCCCAAAAGGAAGACAAAAGAAGCGTCCCCAAGGGACAAGCCTTTCGAAATCGTTAAATTTTTTTGAATTTTTTTGAATAGGTGTTGTCAAGGGAAATATTAGCCGATACAATATATTGTGGTATGAAGAAGAATAAAGGAAAATATATATATACAAACAAGAAACATTCACTTAAGGGGATTTTTGCAACGTGTCTGGCGGCAATGTCGTGCGTGGCATTGGTGCTTTCGGTTGTGTTTTCTTATACTCGAGAGGGCGAAGCCGTCGAGTCATATGCGGCGGTTGCTTTTTTGTGCACTGTGTTTTCCGCAATCGGCATTTTAGTGGGGTTGTGGGCACGTAAAGATGAAGATTCTTATAGGTTATTTGCAAATATAGGTATTGTGTGGAGTGTAATCGATTTATTGATGGTAAGCGGTATTTTGTATGCCGGTACCTAAGGAGGGACTATGCCGTTAGTATCTATTGTAATGGGCAGTGATTCAGACATGCCCGTAATGGCCAAGGCTGCAGATGTTTTGTCTGAGCTTGGTATCGAATTTGAAATGACTATTATTTCAGCCCACAGAGAGCCCGATACTTTTTTTGAGTATGCTAAGGGTTGTGAGGGACGTGGTGTCAAGGTAGTGATTGCGGGTGCCGGTATGGCAGCGCATCTGCCCGGTATGTGCGCCGCAATTTTCCCGATGCCGGTTATTGGTATACCCATGCATACCACAAGCCTTGGCGGTAAGGATTCGCTGTACTCGATTGTTCAGATGCCGAGCGGGATTCCGGTTGCAACCGTAGCCATTAACGGTGGCACAAATGCGGGGTTATTGGCCGCTAAGATTTTGGCCACGTCAGACGCCGGCCTTCTTAACAAGCTTAAGGATTACAGTGTTAAGCAAAAAGAAAGCGTCGAGGCCAAAGACCGGAAATTGCAGGAAGTCGGATATAAAAATTACTCTAAATAAATGTGCTAAAGGAGAATGTTATGGGATTGGACTACAAAGAATCCGGCGTTGATATTGAGGCCGGTTATCAGTCTGTTGAACTTATGAAAAAGTACGTTAAGGAAACTTTCAGACCTGAGGTTTGCGGCGGAATCGGAGGATTCTCCGGGGCTTTTTCGGCTAATGCGTTTAAGGGAATGGAAGAGCCCGTTTTGCTGTCGGGAACCGATGGCTGCGGCACAAAGGTTAAACTGGCATTTTTGCTGGATAAACACGATACAATCGGTATCGACTGCGTGGCAATGTGCGTTAACGACGTTGCATGTGCGGGCGGTGAGCCTTTGTTTTTCCTGGATTATATTGCCTGCGGCAAAAACTACCCCGAGAAGATTGCTACAATCGTAAAGGGCGTTGCAGAGGGCTGCAAGCAGGCAGGGTGTGCATTAATCGGCGGTGAGACCGCAGAGCATCCCGGTCTTATGCCCGAGGATGAATATGACCTTGCCGGTTTTTCGGTAGGCGTTGTTGACCGTAAAGATTTAATTACCGGTGAGAATATTCTTCCCGGCGATGTTTTGATAGGTGTGGCTTCAAGCGGAGTACATTCAAACGGTTTTTCTCTTGTGCGTAAAGTGTTTGAAATGTCCGAAGAAAGCCTTAATACATACTACGAAGAACTTGGCACCACTTTAGGTGAAGCATTGATTGTTCCTACGAGAATTTACGTAAAGATGCTTAAATCCGTTAAGGATGCAGGCGTCAAGGTAAAGGGGTGCAGTCACATTACCGGTGGCGGTTTCTATGAAAACGTCCCCAGAATGCTGCCGGACGGTATTGTTGCCGTAATCAACAAGGCAAGCTATGAAGTACCGGCAATATTCAAAATGTTACAGCGTACGGGCGATATTGCTGACGAGATGATGTACAACACCTTTAATATGGGTATCGGTATGGTGCTTTGCGTAGACAAGGACGATGTTGATGCGGCGCTGGAAGCAATCAAGGCTTCGGGCGATACAGCTTATGTTATCGGCCGCACTATTTCGGGTGAAAAGGGAGTTATCCTTGAGTAAAATTTGACGTCCCTACGGGCGGAATGGAGATTTTAATGAGAGTTTTGGTATGCGTTTCGGGTGGCGGCACAAATCTTCAGGCAATTTTTGATGCCATCGATTCGGGAGTTATCAAAAATGCGGAGATTGTCCGTGTTATCAGCAACAACGAGAAGGCTTATGCACTGACACGTGCCCGTAACCGTGGGGTTGACGCAATTTGCGTGTCTCCTAAAAATTTTGCCGACAGAGAGTTGTTTAACAAGGCTTTGCTTGAGGCAATCAATGAGTCTGAGCCGGATCTTATTGTTTTGGCAGGCTTTTTGGTAAATGTGCCGGTTGAGATTATCCGTGCATACAGAAAGCGTATCATAAATATTCACCCGTCGCTTATTCCTTCTTTTTGCGGGAAGGGCTTTTACGGGCTTAAGGTTCACGAGGGTGTGCTTGCACGCGGTGTAAAGGTTACCGGTGCAACGGTGCACTTTGTGGATGAGGGAATTGATACCGGTACGATTATTGCGCAGCGTGCCGTGGATGTTTGTGAGGGTGATACTCCTGAAATACTGCAAAAGCGCGTAATGTGCGAGGCAGAATGGATTATTTTACCTGAAACGATTTCGCGCATTGCAAATGGGGATATAAAGATCGGAGAATAATAGTGTGAAAGCTAGATTTTTCACACCGCACTATTTGTGTCACCAACAAGGGGCACTGCATAGTGCGCTCCGGATTTCACAAGTGAAATGGAGATTAAGATGAGAGTACTGGTTGTTGGCGGCGGTGGCAGAGAGCATGCCATTGTTACAAGTGTTTCCAAGTCCAAAAGAGTTTCAAAAATTTATGCGGCACCCGGTAATGCCGGAATTTCAGAGCTTGCCGAATGTGTGCCGATAGGGGTCATGGAATTCGAAAAAATCCGTGATTTTGCACTTGATAACAAGATTGACCTTGTTATTGTAGGCCCTGATGATCCGCTTGTGGGCGGTTTGGTGGATACTCTGGAGGCTGCGGGCATTAGAGCATTCGGACCTCGTAAATGTGCGGCAATATTAGAGGGCAGCAAGGCTTTTTCAAAAGACCTTATGAAAAAGTACGATATTCCGACCGCTTCATATGAAACATTCGATAATGCCGATGTTGCAATCGAATACCTTAAAAAGCAGGATATGCCGATTGTGCTTAAAGCAGACGGCCTTGCACTCGGTAAGGGCGTTTTGATATGCAATACATTAAGCGAAGCATTGGACGGTGTTAAAGAAATAATGCTTGACCGTAAGTTCGGTAATGCCGGCAACAAGCTTGTTATAGAGGAATTTATGACCGGCCGCGAAGTCTCGGTGCTTTCTTTTGTGGACGGTAACACTATTAAAACGATGTCTTCGGCACAGGATCACAAGCGTGCCAAGGATCACGATGAAGGCCTTAATACCGGCGGAATGGGTAATTTCTCACCCAGTCCTTTCTATACGGCTGAGGTAGACGAATTTTGTCGGAAATATATATATCAGAGAACCGTTGATGCCATGAAGGCTGAGGGCAGGGAATTCAAGGGAGTCATTTTCTTTGGACTCATGTTAACGCCCAAGGGACCGAAAGTTTTGGAATATAATGCAAGATTTGGAGATCCTGAAGCACAGGTAGTGCTTACTCGCATGAAAAGTGATATAATAGATGTTTGTGAGGCATGTATTGACGGTACGTTAAAAGATTTCAATCTTGAGTTCGAGGATAATGCCGCTGTTTGCGTTATTTTGGCAAGCGACGGTTACCCCGAACACTACGAAAAAGGCTTTGAAATTACCGGCCTTGAGAACTTTAAAGACAAGGACAACTATTATTGTTTCCATGCCGGCACGAAGTTTTCGGATGACGGAAAAGTAGTCACAAACGGTGGCAGAGTTCTCGGAATTACCGCTACGGCGCCTACTTTAAAGGAGGCACGTGCCGAGGCATACAAGGCTACCGAATGGGTTTCTTTTGCCAACAAATATATGCGTACCGACATAGGGGCTTCTATAGATGAAGCCTGATTGAAAGGGAGATTTGTATGGATTTAAGCGGATTATTACGTGAAGAAGAATACAACAAGCCTACTAACTGCTCAAAATGCGGCAAGTTTTTGAAATATGTGGGTGTTGGCGAATACAAATGTCCCGAATGCGGCTTTACCGAGTACGACGATTACGGCAAGGTCAGAGCATACCTCGAGGCTAATCCGGGTTCAACGGTTGTGCAGGTCGAGGCAGCGACCGGTGTGCCTCAGAAAATTATTTACAAACTTGTAAGTGATGACAAGATAGCGGTTAAAAACTCCGGTTATCTGAAGGGAGGAGAGTAACATGAAGGTTATGAAGAAATTAAGCGGTTTATTTGGGGGATTATTGACAGTATTGGCATTTGTGGTATTGCTTCCGATTGCGGCAAACGCTGCGGGAAAGCTTACGGTTACCGCAAACAGTGCTTATGTACGTGAAAAAGCAAGCACATCGGCCAGCATCGTCGGTGGCGTTTTGAAGGGTGAATCCTATGATGTTTTGGACTCGGAATCAGACACCAAGGGATATACCTGGTATAAGATTAAAGTTAATACCGACAATGGTCTTAAGGAAGGTTTTGTGCGTGGTGACCTTGTTACATATGACAGCACCGGTTCTGCAGGTTCGTCGTCGGGTTCCTCACAGACATCCGCACAGGCTCCCGAAAACGAGGTAAATCCCGTATCGGCTACAGTTACCGGCAATGTACGTGTACGATCCACACCGTCAACGGCCAACAGCGATAACATTGTCGATCAGGCCAAGGCAAATACGGTTGTTACGGTAAACGGTTACGCTAAAGATAAGAGCAGCAATACCTGGTATTACGTTACATACACCACAAGCTCAGGTACGATTACAGGTTACATTCGCTCGGATTTCATAAAGCTCGGCGGTGAGCTTACTGCCAAGACGGTTGAGCCCGACCCTACACCGGTTCCCACAGCGGAGCCTACGGCAGCGCCCACACCGGTTCCCACCGAAGAGCCTGTTGTTTACAAGGATTTTGAGGCTGTTTACAATCCCGATACCGAACAGTGGTACTTAAACAATTATTTGGAATGTTCATTTACGGAGGTTTCCAAACTTTATGCGGCCAAGGCTGAACTTGAGAAGGCTACCAAGGATTTCGAGGCAGCACTTAAAAAGAAAAATACACAGATTGTGTTCTTATGGATTGTAATAGGTGTTCTTGTTGCGGCAGGTGTTTATGCATATATTCGTTTCCGTATATGGTATTTTTCGGGTGATGAGGAAACAGAAGAACCCGTCCGCAGCTACGCAAGAACCGATAGCTCTGCCAAGGATACCGAAAAGAAAGCATCCGGTGTGCAGGTACAGACGGTAGGTGCCTCAAAGACAGAGACAACTTCGACACCCCAGAGTGCATCGTTTACAAAGCCTTCGAATGCAAAGCCTACTTCAAGCCCTATTCCTCAAGGCGGTGTAAGACTTCCCGATGGTCGTATCCAGATGCCCGATGGTACCATCCGTCGTGCAGTTGTTGGTGTTAAGCTTCCCGATGGCAGCATTAAGCTTCCGGACGGTCGCATCCGTAAGCCTGACGGCACAATCGTTTCAAATGCTCAGACTGCTGTTGACAGTGCGGCAACGGTACGTACCGGCAGTTCCAGTGTTGAAACAAAAACGGTTAACTACAACAATCGTACAGCATCGGTTTCAGATGACGATGATATGGAATTCGGTTTCTTAAATCAAAAGGGTTTAGGTGACGAATAAAGTAAATTTTAGGCGCGCCGTTTTACGAGCGCGCCTTTTTGATTTTTTAATTACAATGGAGAACAGTACAGAAATATGAAAGTACCTTTCAGTGAGAGTGCCGAAGAGGTTATGAAAATCTCCGAGGCAGTTTCTAAAAAACTAAAGCATTATTATGTTGCCGCAGAGCATATTCTTGTAGGCCTTGCACGTGAGCAGGAGGGAATTGCCGGCAAAGTGCTTCGTAATCATAATGTAAACGATTTAACAATATTTCCGCTCATGAGTGAGCTTATGGTGCACGGTGAAGGCACTTTGCTGAAAGAACGTGCGGGGCTTACTCCCAGAACTGAGCGTATTTTGGAGGATGCCGGTGAGCTTGCGGCAAAGTATCATTCGGGCGTTATTGCTACCGAGCATATTTTGCTGGCAATTTTACGCGACGCTTCAAACGGTGCAGTTCAAATATTGTTGGCGTTAGGGCTTAATGTTCCGGAAATATACGGAGAAGTCTTAGCCAATATGGGTGAAAACCCGGGGCGTCTCAAAGAAGACTTTGCGCACATTAAAGGGAAAAAAACACAGCAGAGCTTTCTTGAAAGCTATTCCAAAGATTTAACGCAGGCTGCTTTGGACGGAAAACTCGATCCTTGCATCGGACGTAACGAGGAAATCGATCGTGTTGTACAGATTCTTTCGCGTCGCACTAAAAATAACCCCTGCCTGGTAGGTGAACCCGGCGTTGGTAAAACCGCCATAGTTGAGGGACTTGCGGAGCGCATCGTAAAGGGTGATGTTCCGGATACTGTTAAGGGAAAGCGTGTATTGACACTTGACCTTTCGGGTATGGTGGCCGGTACCAAATACCGTGGCGAATTTGAGGAGCGCATGAAACGCCTGATATCCGAGGTTACACAGGCTTCGGACATTATTCTTTTCCTTGACGAACTTCACACATTAATCGGTGCAGGCGGTTCGGAAGGGTCTATTGATGCTGCAAACATTTTAAAACCGTCGCTTTCCAGAGGCGAGATACAGCTTATCGGTGCTACAACGCTTGCCGAGTATCGTAAATATATCGAAAAAGATGCTGCCCTCGAGCGACGTTTTCAGCCCGTGGATGTCAGCGAGCCCACAGAGCGTGAGGCTGTCAGAATATTGCAGGGCATTGCGCACAAATATCAGGAGCACCATGGCGTCGTCTATACCGACGAAGCTTTGGAAGCTGCGGTTTCGCTTTCGGAGCGCTACATAAATGACAGACGCCTTCCCGACAAGGCTATTGATCTTATTGATGAAGCAGGCGCGCAGGTTAAGCTTAAAAACTTAAAATCAGACGACAAAACGGCGGCTTTGAAGGATGAGATAGCCAAAATCGACCTTCAGATTGCACGTTCCATTAAGCTTGAAGCGTTTTCACAGGCAGCAGAGCTCAGAAATCGTCAAAAGGAGCTTATTGCCAAGCTTGAACGTCAGCAGAAAAAGCAGTCCGCAAAGTTGGAGAAAGACCTTTACCGGGTAACCGAAGACAATATTGCCGACGTAGTGGCAATGTGGACGAAGGTTCCGGTTAACAAGCTTACCGAAAAAGAAAGCGAGCGTCTGCTTAAGCTTGAATCCATATTAAGAAAACGTGTAATCGGTCAGGAAGATGCCGTTACAAAAATTTCGCGTGCAATGCGCAGACAGCGTGTCGGCTTGCAGGATCCGAACCGGCCGCTGGGTTCATTTTTGTTTTTGGGCCCCACAGGTGTCGGTAAAACCGAACTTTCCAAAGCGCTTGCCGAGGCAATGTTCGGCTCTGAAAATTCTCTTATCAGAGTTGATATGTCCGAATATATGGAAAGCCATTCGGTTTCAAAAATGATAGGATCGCCTCCCGGCTACGTAGGCTTTGACGACGGCGGTCAGTTGTGCGACAAAGTGCGCCGCAATCCTTATTCGGTAGTGCTTTTTGACGAGGTTGAAAAGGCACACCCGGATGTGTTTAACGTTCTTTTGCAGATGCTTGATGATGGTCACATTACCGATTCAAAGGGCAGGAAAGTTAATTTCAAAAATACTATCATTATCATGACAAGTAATGCGGGTGCGGCCAGAATCGTAGATCCGAAGTCTTTGGGCTTTGCCACAAAAAATGACGAGAAAAAGGATTATGATTCCATGAAGTCTTCCGTAATGGAAGAGGTTAAGCGTCTGTTTAAGCCTGAGTTTATCAACCGAATTGATGATATTGTGGTATTCCGGGCACTTAACAAAAAGGACATGGCGGATATCACCACCATGCTTGCCAAAAAGCTTATTGACCGCTGCAAAGAGCAGATGGACATTAAACTTACCGTTTCGGCTGCTTTAAAGGAATATATTGTTGATAAATTTACAGATACAAAAATGGGTGCCCGTCCGATAAAACGTGCAATTCAGTCTGAAATCGAGGATCCGTTATCCGAGGAAATTCTTAAAAAGAATATTGAAATCGGAGATTCGGTAACGGCAAAGCGCGTTGATGACAAAACTGTTTTTGTAAAGAAAAAGGAAAAATAAATGGCTTCAAAAAAGACGATGGTGTTCTATTGTCAGTCATGCGGCTATGAATCATCCAAATGGATGGGACAGTGTCCGGGGTGTCATGAGTGGAACACGTTTGTAGAAGAGCCCGTTGAGAAAAAGTCGCCGGGTGCGGGGGGCGGTGCACACGTCAAAGCACAGGCACCGGTTAAGTTAGGCGAGATTACGGGTGGCGAAGAAGAGCGCATAACAACGCAAATCGGCGAACTGGACCGTGTTTTGGGCGGTGGTATCGTCAAGGGCTCATTGGTGCTTATAGGCGGCGATCCCGGTATCGGAAAGTCAACGCTTCTTTTGCAGGTTACCAAAAACTTAACGTGCATGGGGCATAAGGTTTTATATGTATCCGGCGAGGAATCGGCAAGGCAGATTAAAATGCGTGCCGATCGGCTCGGAAGCGATTTTAAAGACCTTGAAGTATTGTGTGCCACAAATCTTGATGAAATATGTGAGACAATTCGTAAAGATAAGCCGTCAATGGTTGTGATTGATTCTATCCAGACGATGTATCGCGAGGAGGTTTCATCAGCACCCGGGTCGGTGTCACAGGTACGTGAAGCGACTGCACTTCTTTTGCAGGTGGCAAAGAGTGAAGATGTTACAATTTTCATTGTGGGTCATGTCACGAAAGAGGGCGCTGTTGCCGGTCCGCGCGTGCTTGAGCATATGGTCGATACGGTTCTTTATTTTGAAGGTGACAGGCATGCATCGTATCGCATATTGAGAGGAGTCAAGAATCGTTTCGGCTCCACCAATGAAATCGGTGTTTTTGAGATGCGGGCAGAAGGCCTTGCACAAGTCCCCAATCCATCGGAATTCATGCTTAGCGGGCGTGCCGAAAACGCATCGGGCTCTGTGATTACATGCTCGCTTGAAGGCACTCGCCCCGTGATGGTGGAAATCCAGGCACTTGTGTGCCATTCCAATTTCGGTATTCCGAGACGTCAGACTACGGGTATGGATTTTAACCGCGTTAACTTGCTAATGGCTGTTATTGAAAAGCGCGGTGGTTTGCAGATTGGCGACCAGGATGCATATATAAATATTGCCGGCGGCATCAAAGTGAATGAGCCGGCGCTTGACCTTGCAACGGTAATGGCAATTATATCCAGTTACCGCAACAAATTCATAGATTCAAAAACCGTTATATTCGGTGAGGTTGGCTTAAGCGGTGAAGTTCGTGCCGTAAGCCAGGCTGAGCTTCGTGTCATGGAGGCTCGTAAACTTGGCTTTACAACGTGTGTGTTGCCTGCCTCAAACGTAACTTCAGCGGTTAAAAACATTACCGGTATTGAGATTGTAGGCGTTAACGATATTCGCGAAGCTATGCAGTTCCCAATGTCGTAAAATCTTGTTTTATCTTGTTATTCCTGTATCGGGCGGCTCTTTGAGTCGCCCGATACAGGAAATCAATTGCTATTGATCTTTGAATCACAAAATTTCCCTTCTTTTAAGTGATAAAATCATCAAAATGCAAATCTTATCACCCCTTGAAATGGCTGCAGGGGTGGTAAATCCGCCAAAAAGCTTGAATTTATCACCCCTTGAAATGGCTGCAGGGGTGATAAATCCGTCAAAAGCTTGAATTTATCACCCCTTGAAATAGCTGTCGAGGTGGTAAATCCGTCAAAAGCTTGAATTTATCACCTCGTGAAATGGCTGCAGGGGTGATAAAAGTGGAAATCTTACAAACATATCACCCTTTGAAGCGACTGCAGGGGGGGTAAGAATGCAAAGAAGTCTTTTTTATCCCTATATTGAAGTATACTGTTGGTGATAAAACTTCTTTTTAACTAACTACTAACATTATCAACTAACTGATGCTATGGGCCGGTTACGAATTTGTAAAGGAGATTACATGGATAGGAATGAATTGTTGCGACGTAAAAAAGAATTGGACGGAATTCTAAGGCTGTGTGAGGAAAGCATTGCCAAAATGCCGTCGGGAAATCTGCGAATAAGTAAAGATGGAAATAAAGTGAAATATTTTCATGTTGTGGAAAAAGGCGATACACACGGCAAATATATTCGCAAGCAGGATGTGAAACTGGCGGAAATGATAGCGCAGAGAGACTATTATACAAAAGTAGCGGAAGAAGCGAAGCGTGAAATAAAGGCAATTGATATGTATTTGAAAAATATGTCGGATATTAAAGTCGAGGATGTTTTTGATTCATTGAATGGGTACAGGCAGGCACTTGTTAATCCGGTTATTCTTTCGGATAAAGAATATGCGCGACGTTGGGAAAATGAAACCTTCAAAACAAATCCGTTCGAATCGGGCGAGAGGGTATATGAAACCAAAAAGGGTGAGAAGGTACGCTCAAAATCAGAGGCAATGATTGCTGACATGTATTTTGAACTTGGAATTCCATATCGATATGAATGCGAAGTTGCGCTATATAACGGGAAGGTGAAATATCCGGATTTTACTTTGTTAAAGATTTCCGAGCGAAAACTGATATACCATGAACATATGGGTATGCTTGAAGATGATTTTTATCGAAAAAACAACCTGATAAAACTTAATGAATACAGCAAGTCGGGCATATTTTGCTGCGATAATCTGATAATTTCGTTTGAGACCGAATATGCGCCGCTAAATATTAAAGAGATAAGGAAGATGGTAAAGAAAGTTTTGAAATAGAAAGACAAAAGAAGCGTCCCCAAAAGAAAGACAAAAGAAGCGTCCCCAAATAGGTGGGACAGGGGACGCTCCTTGGAATTGCATGCTATTTGTATTGATAGTAGGCTTTAACTTTGATGTCCTGATTGTAGTCGCCGAACTGGTCACCAAAGATTGTGAGACCACCGCAGTTAGCGGTGTCCTTGGGAACGGAGAAGGTAAGTGTAACGGAGGAATTGTAATCGATGTTTAAGTCGTCAATTGTAACTTTGGAAATCCGTTGCGTACCATCAATAAACGTACCGTTCTGGTTAATGATTAATGTCTTTAACAGGCCGTACTGATTTAAAAGTTCAGGCCACCAGCCGGGGGAAAGAATGCCTTTGCGGGCGCCGAAGTCTCCGGGGCTTACCCATTTCCCAAGTTTAATGCCGTTTATGTCAAAATATATATCGCTGGGGTAGTCCTCGTTAATCTCGGGACACTCTGATGATATTTCAAAAGAAATCTGTAACTCTTCAAGCTTCTGACCGGCAGTTAAACGGTTTGGAAGCGTATAAGAAATGCTTCCGTAACCAATCCACAAAATACCTGCTTCAAAGCGCTCGGGGTACGAGAATACCTTAGGCGAATCCAACTCACCCAAAATATTATTGGTGTTTGCAAGGCCGCAGGTGGGGTGTACATCGCAGGATGTAAAATGCCCGACCTTAATGTCGTCCTGATAGCAATGACGGGGCTTGGCCTGTGGCGACATGTCTACGATTAATCTTTGGTAGGTAGGCTTAACTATTTTCATGACACCGCGCTTGCCGGAACTGGTGCGTATCGTGACAAGGCCGGCCTGCTCGAGCGTCTTAACGTGGAGCGAAACGGCACTGTTGGTGAGCGAAAGCTTCTCGGCAAGATCGTTCATGGAATAGTCGTCTTCATATATAAGTTCCATTATCCTGAGTCGCATGGGCGTGCTTAAGGCTTTAAATATTTCCTCGGCATCCTGCAATGACTGTATGTGCAGCATAGAATTTTCCCTTCTTTAAAGAAAACTTAAATAAATGCTTTTTTGTGCTTTTTAATTATAGACATAAGGGTTAATTTAAGTCAACACATAAATAGTCGACTTTTTTTGCTTGATTTGCAGCAAAAAGTTAAATCATACTTAAATAGCTATAAATATAGTGCAAAATGCACAAAAAGACAAATATCGATTTGTCGAAATTATGCAATTCGTTTTTGTTGACATATGAAACTACAAGTTGTAAGTTAGAGATAGGTTAAGCGAAAACTTAAACACTTTAAGCAATGACTTAAACACAAAGCAATTTTGGGCAAAAATGCCATCAAAATCAACTTTAAGCTTAACCAAATCATCTGCAATGTGGCAAAAATTACAGTTTGGTTAACATAATTTCGACGGTTGTATACAAAATGTACATTCACAAGCTTCGAAAAAATGTTTTGCAATGATTTAAGTAAAATATCAACATTAAGTAAAATATCAACACTAAGTTAAATATCAACAACATGAGGAGATAATGCCATGTACAAACTTTACGTTAATCCCAATGTCAAGAAGGGACACATCAACAAAGAACTTCAGGGAAACTTTTCCGAGCATCTCGGAAGATGCATTTATGAAGGCTTATATGTAGGTGAAAATTCAGATATTCCCAACGTTAACGGTATGCGTACCGATGTTGTGGAAGCTTTAAAAGAAATGAAACTTCCGGTATTAAGATGGCCGGGCGGATGTTTTGCCGATGAATACCATTGGAAAGACGGTATCGGCCCCAAAGAAACTCGCAAAAAGATGATCAATACTCACTGGGGCGGAGTTACCGAAGATAACAGTTTCGGCACGCATGAGTTTATGGAGCTTGCAAGACAGATTGGCTGTGAAGTTTATATTAACGGTAATGTCGGAAGCGGCACTGTTCAGGAGATGAGTGAATGGGTTGAGTATATGACATTTAAAGGTGTTTCACCGATGGCCGATCTTCGTAAAAAGAATGGCCACGAGGAGCCCTGGAATGTAGATTTCTTTGGCGTAGGTAATGAAAACTGGGGTTGCGGCGGCAATATGAGACCCGAGTATTACGGCGATCTTTACAGACGTTACCAGACTTATGTCAGAAATTACGGCGGCAACAAGCCTATTAAGAAAATCGCTTGCGGCGCCAATGCTCAGGATTATCACTGGACCGAAAAGGTTTTGGAAACCTGCTTTGACCACGGCTTTGGATTTATGGATGGCATGAGCCTGCATTATTACACACTTCCCACCGGTGACTGGGGCCATAAGGGTTCTTCACTCGAGTTCGGTGAAAAAGAATGGTACGAGACATTAAGCCGTACATTATTTATGAAAGAGCTCATCAAAAACCACGGCGCAATTATGGATAAGTACGATCCCGAAAAGCGCATCGGAATGGTTATAGATGAGTGGGGTACCTGGTACGATGTTGAGCCCGGTACAAATCCGGGATTTTTGTATCAGCAGAGTACAATGCGTGATGCACTTGTTGCAGGTATTAATCTTAACCTTTTTAACAAAAACTGCGACAGGGTAAAGATGGCAAATATCGCTCAGTTAGTAAACGTATTGCAGTCCGTTATTTTGACAGACGGCGAAAAGATGATAAAGACACCTACTTATCATGTATTCAACATGTACAAGTATCATCAGGATGCGGAGCTTTTGGACAGCTTCTTAGAGACTAAGCAGATTGGTGTTGATGAGAAATTCATGGTTCCCAATATGACCGAATCCGTATCACTTGGAACGGACGGGCTTATCCATGTAACACTTACAAATCTTTCCGCGTCTGAAGATTACGAAGTTCTCGGTGAATTTACGGATACACCCATTAAATCGGTTAAGGGCGAAATCCTTACCGAAAAGATGCAGGCGCACAATACCTTCGATGCGCCCGATACGGTTGCCGCAAAAGCCTTCACCGGCGCAAAGGTCGACCGGAACACTGTAACACTTACAGTTCCCAAATGCAGTGTGCTTCACTTGGCACTTGAGATTTAACCAGGAGATTATCAACTCATGAAACGAAAGACCCTGTCAAAAATAACAGCCGCATTACTGACAGCCGTGCTGCTTGCCGGAATGTTTGACGGCCTACATATTACAGCTTATGCCGATGGTGAAGCCGATAATGCGTCGACGTCTTTTGCTTCGGTATCTGTTGAGGATTCATCGCTGGAACGTTTCACCACAAATTATACAAACGTTTCGAAAAACTTTAAGGCAAAAGAATATACCGGCGCTCCCGTAAAATTTAAATCTTCGGATGCCTCAAATGTATCGGATGTGTACGGATACGATTCACAAGTTGCAAAGCTTAAATGCGGTGATGAACTTTCGATAACGATAGACGTTCCGACGACAGCTCTTTATTACATAGGATTTGATTATTATTCAACGGATTCATCAATACTTCCTATAGAGTTTTCTCTGAAAATCGACGGCGAGTATGAGTTTTATGAATTGAGAAGTCTTTCCTTTGAAACCACATGGGAAACATCCGATGCAGTCTCAATTGACCGTTACGGCAATGAAACCGTTACGCTTCCGGTCAAGAAGGCATGCTGGGAATTTAAAAATGCAACAGACGGCTCATACAGATATTCGGCTCCCTTTAAAATTGAGCTTTCCGAAGGCACGCATGAACTTGAAATTTTAGTTAACGAAGGTTCGTTTTTGCTGGGCGATGTTACTCTTTCCGCACCCGAGATAATCCCCGATTATCGTAAAGAAGACGATAGCTTAAAGGCCTCGGGCAACGAAATCGTTATTATTCAGGCCGAAGATTTCTATGAAAGAAATGATTCATCGATTCATGCGGTTGGCGAATTTGACGCTTCTGTTGACCCGCTTTCATCAACAACAACGGTTTTGAATGTTGTGGACAGTGATTCTTTTGCAAAAGCAGGACAGTGTATAAGCTATGAGTTCAAAGTATCCAAATCAGGTTATTACAACATAGGCCTTAATTATCGACAGACCGATAAAAATGATTTTCCGGTTTTTGCGGATATAAGAATTGACGGCAAGATTCCGAATACCGCTTATGAGGCATATCCGCTTGCATATACCACCAAATACGTTACAAGTGCTCTTACCGATTCGGAGGGCAACAACCTTACATATTATCTTGAAGCAGGTATACATACAATATCGTTCACAATCAGTGTTGACCCGTTAAGATACGTGCTTGAAGAAGTTGATGTCATCATGAACGGCATCAATGATTTGTCGCTTGAGGTCACGAAAGTTGCCGGCTCCGATAAAGTCAACAATAAGTACCGTGACTTGAAACTTACAAGATATATTCCCGACATTCAGGAAAAACTTGACGGCTGGATTGCAAGTCTTTATGAACTTTCGGATTATGCATGTAATTTCGTGGATGTAAAAAGCGGTGATGATGTTGCTGCTTTTGCCTACTTAAGAATTGCAGCCAAGCAGCTTGAATCGCTTGCCAAGGATCCCAACGAACTGATTTACCGCGTCGGTGAACTTGCCACAAGCAGTAATTCAATAAACACGCAGATAGCAAACTTTATTGATATTATCGGCAAAAACAATCTTTCCATCGACAGGATATATTTCTATCAGGATGATGCTTCGCTTCCCA
Organism: Lachnospiraceae bacterium; assembly: GCA_045617045.1. Classification (GTDB taxonomy): domain Bacteria; phylum Bacillota; class Clostridia; order Lachnospirales; family Lachnospiraceae; genus UBA1258. The sequence continues at coordinate 17,690 of JAZLHV010000003.1, read as the reverse complement.
AGGGAATCGGTATATTTAAGAAAGCTGCCATGTCGGTTAAGAGATTCGTTTATTCCTTTACCGGGCAGGCATATTCGGCCGCCAATGTCAACAAAGACCACATTCAGGTGTGGGTTAACCGTCCGAGAACGTACGTTGAAATAATGCAGAAAATGGTCGATGAAGAATTCACCCCTAAGACGGGTATCGGCGTTGACCTTTGCATTATGACAGATGCGCAGAAACTTATTCTTTCGAATGCTTCGGGAGATACACCGGATATCTGTACGGGTATCAACTACTCGATACCTTTTGAAATCGGTATCAGGGGAGCTTTGGTGGATTTAACGAAATTCGATGATTACCGGGAGATATTCGGACGATACAGCGAGGGGTTAATTCTTTCCTGTGTAATAGATGACGGTTTTATAGCACTTCCCGAAACAATGAACTATTACTTAACGTTTTACAGAACGGATATCTTCAACAAGCTGGGACTTACGGTTCCCGATACGATGGATGAGCTTATAGCAATGCTTCCGGATCTTCAGATGAGGGGCTTGAATGTTTATTATCCGACGGCTCCGATGCAGGCAATGCGTAACTTCCACGGTACCACACCGCTTATTTTCCAAAACGGCGGTTCGCTTTACGGTGAGACGGCGCTTGATTTGCAACTCGGAAGCGAGGAGGTAATTAAAGGCTTTACGGAGCTTACCGAGCTCTTTACGATTTATAACCTTCCGGTAGACGTTCCCAACTTCTACCAGCATTTCAGAAACGGTGACTTACCGCTCGGTATTGCAGACTTTAACTCATATAACCTGATACTTAATGCGGCTCCCGAAATTGCAAGTTCATGGGATATAGCCCTTGTACCCGGAACCGTTGACCCGAAAACGGGTGAGGTTATGCGCTATATGTCAGGCGGCGCTGAAAGCACCGTAATGTTTAAGTCAGATGACGAGCGTGAAGCCAAAGCCTGGGAATTCATGAAATGGTGGTCGTCAACGGAGATTCAGGCTGAGTTCGGACAGATGCTTCAGATTATGTACGGTGACGAGTATATATGGCCGACAGCCAATCTTGAAGCCTTTAACCTGCTTCCGTTCCCGACGGCTCATAAAGAAACAATCATTGAGCAGGCGTCTTACATGATGGAGGCACCGAGACTTTTAGGCAGCTACATGTTAGAGCGTGAGATGAGTAACGCATTTAACTCGATAGTAGTCGATGCTGAAATACTCAGAACCCGAATGGACGCCGCTGTTAAAGTAGTTAACCGCGAAACCGCGCGTAAGCTTGAGGAGTTTGGATATATCGACTCTGATGGCAATGTTATCAAAGATTACATAGTACCTTCCGTAGAAGTCGTACGTAAAATTTTAGAGAAATAACGGTAAAACATTATGGCAAAGATTAACAGGATAGGAAGAAAGGGACAGCAGAATAAAGCCGGTTACGCGTTTGTGGCACCGTATGCGATTTTGTTTACGATATTCATTCTCGCACCGGTTGTCATGGCGGTAATACTTTCTTTTACCAACTTTAATGCGATTCAGTTCCCTAAATTTGTAGCCTTCCTTAACTACATAAACTTGGTAACCAGCGATGAAGTATTTATGCAGTATGTACTTCCGAATACCGTAAAATACGCCATCATCGTAGGTGTGGGCGGATACATTCTTTCTTTCCTGCTTGCGTGGGCACTTGCAAATCTTCCCCATGCTCCCAGAACGGTATTTGCGCTGGTGCTTTATTCACCCAGTATGACAACCGGTGTTGCAATGGCTGTTTTGTGGAAAATAGTTTTTACCGGTGACCAGACAGGATATTTAAACAGCTGGCTTATGGATATAGGCGTGCTCGACGAGCCGGTTATATGGCTCACTAATTCAACATTCCTGCTTCCAATCGTAATTCTCATAGGCTTGTGGAGCAGCATGGGTGTCGGCTTTTTGGCAATATTGGCCGGTATTTTGAACATTGATGAATCGCTTTACGAAGCGGCTGCAATTGACGGTGTTAAGAATCGTTTTCAGGAAATGATTTATGTAACGATTCCTTCAATGAAGCCTCAGATGTTGTTTGCTGCTGTTATGCAGATAGTGGGAGCGTTTCAAAACGGTACTATTTCAGGACTGCTTGCCGGAAATCCAACCCCGGGTTATGCGGCACAGCTGATTGTTAATCACATTGAAGACTATGGCTTTATAAGATACGAGATGGGCTATGCGGCTGCAGTATCGGTAGCATTGCTGGGTATTGTCCAGATATTCTCATCCTTATCCAAGAAGCTCTTCGGTGAAGACTAGGAGGCGGCTCGTGGCATACAGAGGACATAGAATTAATCCGGACCGTTTTGAGAAGGATCAGATAAAAATATTATTGTTTATTATTCCGTTGGTGCTGTTAACGGGGCTTCCGATTGTGTTTATTATTTTCCACGCATTTAAGCCCATGGAGGAATTGTTTGCTTTCCCTCCCAAGTTTATTACCCTGCATCCGACGCTTGATAATTTCAGGAAGCTTTTTAAGGCTTCACACGCAGCCGGCATTCCGTTATCAAGATACATATTTAACTCATTAATTATCACCTTAACCGTAATGATTTCATCACTTGTTTTTTCGACAGCCTGCGCTTATGCACTGTCAAAGCTTAAGTTTAAGGGCCGCGAGACAATGATGCAGATTAACCAGTTGGCACTTATGTTTGTGCCCGTGTCGGTAATGATTCCCAGATACCTGATAGTCAATATCTTGGGGCTTACGGATACATACTGGTCGCAGATATTGCCGCTTATACCGTTACCGGTCGCTCTGTTTTTGGTTAAACAGTTTGTGGATCAGGTGCCCAAAGAACTTATCGAGGCTGCATATATGGACGGCGCAAGCGAGTTGAAGATTTATTCGAAAGTTATTATTCCGCTTATCAGACCGGCTATTGCAACTGCTGCAATCTTAGTGTTCCAGCAGGTGTGGACAAACATGGAAGCATCCAATTACTACGTAAACGATGAAGGACTTAAGACGCTGGGCTTTTACATGAACACTCTTACAAGTACTTCAACCACCAATACTGTTGCAGGTCAAGGTATGGCGGCAGCAGCTTCGCTTATCATGTTTTTGCCGAATTTGATTTTCTTTTGCATAGTTCAAAAGAGCGTTATGAATACAATGGCACATTCAGGAATCAAGTAAGACAGGAGATTTTCCCTAATGAACAAGGCTTTTTCCAAGAAAATTACACATATAGCCGCACTCTTACTTGGCGTATTTGTGCTTTCCCGGGATGCAATTACAGCTTACGCGGATGCTCCTTACAAGACGTATACAATTGACGGTTACAGCGATAACGTTGAGACTCAGACGGCATATCTTCCCTACAAGACAATAACCAAGGTCGGCGACGAAACGCTTCTTTCACCTACAGACTTTTGCATTGCCGATAATGGTAAGATGTACATTCTCGACAGCGGCAACAAGAGAGTCGTTATTTCGACGCTTGAGGGAGAGTTTTTAGGAAGCTTCGGAGAAGACGTTTTAGTAAAGCCCAGGGGCATTTACGTTACAAAGGACGGCAGGACATATGTTGCCGATCGAGATGCTCAGGCAATTTTCGTGTTTAACGCTTCCGGCGAGCTTGAAAATACTTACGGTAAGCCCAATCATCCGCTTTACGGTGAAACACTTGACTTTATGCCGTTAAAGGTTGTGGTTAACGATTCGGGTACCATGTATGTAATTTGTGAGTCGAACACCAACGGTATCGTTGAAATTTCACCTGTCGGCGGCGGCACATTTTTAGGGTACTTTGGCACGAACGCTTCGGCCAAGAATCCCTGGATAATCATTAAGCGTGCCATTCAGACAAAAGAACAGCGTGCCAAGGATGTTCCGAACATTCCGTCAACGCCCGACAACATGGCAATTGACGACAAAGGACTTATTTACACCGTTACACGTGGTCAAAAGAATGACACTCTCAAAAGACTTAACATTGCCGGCGGCAATATGATTAAGCCGGACTCTTTTGAGCCGGTACCCGCTGCCTGCGCAGTTGGTAATCACGATAATGTTTTCGTGGTTTCCACACAGGGTTTCATATACGAATACAACAACGAAGGTGACCTTCTTTTCGTGTTCGGCGGTGCCGACGACGGTCAGTCACGTATCGGCTTAAGCACAAAGATTTCAGCCATTCAGGTTGATGACGCCGATATGATTTACACCCTTGATACGGATAAGGCCGTTGTGCAGGTTTATGAGCCTACCGAATTTACAAATTACCTCCACGAAGCACTGTATCTGTTTTCAAAGGGCCGATACCAGGAAAGCAAGGAGCCTTTAAACGAAGTTCTTTCCATGAATAACCTTTTTGACTATGCCAACATGGCAATGGGTAAAGCTTATTATCAGGAAGAAAACTACGATGAAGCAATCCGTTATGCGAAGCTGGCAATCGATGTGGACGGCTACTCGGATGCTTTCTGGGAAATTCGTAATGAATGGCTTAAGAAAAACCTGACTACGGTAATTTTAGTAATTATCGGACTTATAGTTTTAAAGAAATTGATTTCTCATTTGGATAAGAAGACCGGATTTTTGGACAGCTCAAAAGAAGCAATCGGAAGATTCAGACAACGTAAACTCGTAAGCGAATTAAGATATATGTTTTACTTTATGCGCCATCCGATTGACGGTTGCTATGGTATAAAGCGCGAAGGGCGCGTAAGCTTACTGTCTGCGAACATTATTCTGGTGGCTTACACGGTTCTTTCGATAATATTTAAATATTTTTGCGGGTTCCTGTTTAAGAATGTCCGCGAAGGGCAGTTCGACATTCTGTCGGATATTGGCATTATAGTAGTGGTTCTTTTACTTGTTGTGGGTTGCAATTACTTAATCTGCACCATAAACGACGGTGAAGGCCGCATAAAGCAGATTTATTGCTCCTTTATTTACAGTTTCGGTCCATACATTGTTTTCATGCCGTTTGTTACAATTCTTTCACATTTTGTGACATACAATGAAAGCTTCCTGCTTGAATTTGCAATGGTATTTATGTATTGCTGGATAGCGGTTTTAATCTTTATTTCCATCCGTGAGATTAACAACTACACGGTTAAGGAAACCTTCAAGATTATTGCACTTACGATATTCACAATACTCATTGTGTGCCTGCTGGCATTCATTATGTATGTTTTGTGGTCACAGGTATTTGACTTTGTGGGATCGATTGGCGGAGAGGCGGTGTACAGGATTGGCAACTGATTTTAAACGCATATTGAGCGTGGTTCTTTCCACAGCGCTTTTCATTACCGTATTTTCGGGACTTAATCTGAAGGCACAGGCCGCATCGATTAACGGTCACGAGAAAATAGCGGATTCGGGCGAATATGAGCTTTATATGCTCGAAGATGATTTATCCATTATTGTAAAAAACAAAACTACCGGCGCGCTTATGGAATCTGCAATAAGCTATGATGACGGTAAGAATAACGATACATGGCTGGGTGCCATGAAATCGGCTGTAGTGCTTACACTTATCTATGAAAATGTTGACACTCAGCAGGCCGATCTTGTAAACGACAAAGTTACAAAGACGGTCACCAAAACTTCAAACGGTTTCAAGGCAGACATTTTCTGGACGAAGTGGCAGGTGGGGCTTACCTTGGAAGTTTCACTTGAGGGTAACAGTCTGGTAGTGAATGTTCCGAATGATTCGATTGTTGAAAAAGGCGAGAAATATCAGATTGGTACGATTTCTCTGTATCCGTTTTTGGGGCATACATACCTTGATGCAAAAGAAGGCTATATGTATATTCCCGACGGTAACGGAGCTTTAATCTACTTAGACGACAAAGAAGGACGTTTCGCAAACGGATATGCATCAATGATTTACGGAGACGATACCGGATTTGACGACAGTTTCGTAGAAACACTTTTGTGGGATCGCTATTCAATCATCAACGATGCGGAGATGGTGCTGGCACCTACATTCGGTATGGCGCATACGTCCCAGAAAATCGCTTACCTTGGCATTGTTGAAAACGGCGCGGAGCGAGCAAGCATTGTGGCTACTCCGAATGGTGCAAACGTTGACTATAACCGAATTTTTGTAAGGTTTTTGGAGCGTAAGCTCTACACCCAACCCACCAGCAACAACACCACAACCGGTTCTTTACGAGTTACCGAAAAAGAAAGGACGCAGTCAGATCTTACGGTTCGCTATATTTTCCTTTCGGAAGATGATGCCGATTATGTAGGAATGGCTACAGCGTACAGAAACTATCTTTTCGAAAACGGAAAGCTTGAAACTGCGGATACATCCTACCGTACCAGAATCGATTTTCTGGGGAACGACCGTGAGGAGTGGGTTGTAGGTACTTCCCCTGTTGTGATGACAACGGTAGATGATATTTACGAAATATACGACGACCTTGATGCTAACGGCGTCAAGGACATCTTAAGCCTTTATAAAGGATGGCAGAAGGGCGGGCTTTATAACCTCCCCATCACAAAATATAAGGCTGCATCCCAGATAGGCGGCACAAAAGCACTTACCAAGCTTGTGCAAAATGCTGCCGATTCAAATAAGCTTCTTTACCTTTACGAGGATGCATTGCGCATTAACCCCAAAGAAAACAATGCAACTTTCAATGTCGTAAAGAAGGTTAACAAGAAAAAGTACGAAGAAAAAACGTACAAGGATGTTTATGAAACTTTCAACTTCCTGACACCGGACAGAAGCAAAAACCTTCTTTCGAAGCTGGTAAATAACTTAAACCGCGCAGGTGTAAACAATATAGCGGTTTCGGGTATCTCAAATAAACTGTTTTCGTACAGCTATAACAGCGTATTTTACCAGAGACGGTATCAGGCTACGGTTTACGATAAGCTTATCGGTGATATTGCCGCCAACAATGATTTGGTGCTTGAGCAGCCGTTCGCATATCTGTGGCAGTATACAAGTGCTTTTGCGGATATGCCGCTTTATGATTCCGAGTACATATTTGAAGATTCGTTTATACCGTTTTTGTCGATTGTACTTAAAGGTGTAATGCCGGTGTATTCCGAATACGTAAACTTTGAGGCCAACAAGGTTGAATTTTTCTTAAAGATGATAGAAACGGGAACGTATCCTTCTTTCTACATCACCAAACAGTCGAGCTCGGATTTGATATACACAAATTCCTCGGATGTATACAGCTCAGAGTACAGAGTATATAAAGATCAGATTATTAAGTATTGCGAAGAATTGTCAGCTGTTTCAAAGCTTACAGAAGGTGCGTTCATAACCGGCCATGATTTGCTGGATGGTAGTGTAACGCGGGTAACTTACGATAACGGCGTTAAAATTTACATTAATTACGGCGAAACAGCAACCGTCGCAGACGGAATTACCCTTGATTCAATGACTTATAAGGTGGTTGTTAATGAGTAAAAAAATTAAGAAACCCAAAATTAAATTAGGTAAGCTTGAAAAAAGAGAAGCACGCGTCGGCTGGGCATTTGTGTCACCGTGGATAATCGGTCTGATTGCTTTTACCCTTTACCCGTTGGCAGTTTCCTTCAGATACATGTTTTATAACATCCGTATCACCCCTTTGGGCACAAACTTTAAATACTTAGGGCTTGGTAACTTTACTCAGATTTACCGTGAAGACTTCGAATTTTTCGAGGAAATCATTAAGTATTTGTGGCAGACAGCCGTTGAAGTCCCGATTTTGGTGGTATTTGCATTGATTATTGCAATCATGCTTAACGGAAAGATTAAGTGCAAGGGATTTTTCAGACTCATTTTCTTTTTGCCGGTAATAATCGTTTCGGGGCCTGTTATGAACATGCTGGTAAGCGAAGGCGCCGCTACAATCCCCGCAATGAACACTCAGGCTATTGTCTCGGCATTTTCACTTGTGTTCCCGGCAAAGATTGCCGCCAGCATAGGTGAAATATTTGAAAACATGATTATGGTGCTGTGGTATTCGGGCGTTCAGATATTGATATTCCTGTCGGCACTTCAAAAAATCGATGCTTCGCTTTACGAAGCGGCAAAGATCGACGGTGGTTCCGGCTGGGAATGTTTCTGGAAAATAACGCTTCCCACCATTAAGCCGATGATCTTAATAAATACGGTTTATTCGATAATTTTCATGTCTGGCAACGAACAGAACCAGTTGATTGTAATGATTAAAAACGGTATGTTCTCCGGCACCAAGGAAAAGGGTTACGGATACGCGTCGGCAATGGCGTGGGCATATACCGTAGTCATTTCACTCCTTGTAGCGGTGGCATTTTTGCTGCTGGGTTCCAAAAAGGATGCATATGACCGTGCGGTAAAGCGCTTTAAGCGCATGCAAAAGAAAGAATTAAAACTTGAGAAGAAGATTGAAAGGAGGGGAGCTAGGAATGTCAAGAAGCTTCAAAAAGCAAGAAAGAAGCGCAACTACTCAACCTATGACGGCTCAGGCGACTACTAAGAAGCTTTCCTTCACAGAGTGGAGGCGCAAGTTCTTAACACGTGAAAAGCTCCACCGTTTCGTCTTCGGTACAAGGGAAAAGGACGGTATCGGCAAGCAGATAATTGTATACGCTTTGCTGATAGGTATCGGGTTTATATATCTGTACCCTGTCCTTTATATGATATCCACAAGCTTTATGGATCAAAACGATTTGCTGGATTCTTCGGTCAAGTGGATTCCGAGTTCGTTTTATTTACAAAACTATTCAGATGCCGGCAGGAGTTTAAAGTTCTGGGCATCAATCGGGAAGGGTGCATTGATTGCCGGCCTTCCCACAATCGTAAGTGTCTGCACCTGTATGATTGTAGGTTACGGTTTTGCAACGTTTGAGTTTAAAGGCAAGAAACTTTTAATGGTTCTTTTGCTGTTAACCTACATACTTCCCACACAGGTTACCATGATTCCGACGTACGTTCTTTTTAACAAGCTTAAGCTTGTCGGAACTTTATGGAGTTTTATACTTCCGGCACTTTTCGGAAACGGTTTGAACTCGGCAATATTTATATTGATTTTTTACCAGTTTTTCAGACAGGTACCCAAGGTACTTTTGGAGGCGGCGTATATTGACGGAGCAGGCTATTTTAAGAGCTTTGTGAGGATTGCGATTCCTTCTGCCGGGCCTGCAATTTTGACCGTTTTCCTGTTCTGCTTTGTGTGGTACTGGAATGAATCGTACTTAACCGAAATGTATGTGCAGGGGTTGGGTACCAATGCACATTGGGAAAATCTTGTGATACAGCTTAAAAATTTTACCACAAATTATAACGACACAAAGGTTGCTACCGGTGACATGGGAACCGATTTGAATGAGTCGGTCAGAATGGCAGCTACGTGTTTAAGTATTTTACCGTTATTGATTATGTATTTCTTCTTACAAAGATACTTCGTTGAAAGTATCGACCGTACCGGTATTACCGGCGAATAACAAATTTGTTCTTAATCCCCAAAGAGGGGTATAGATAAACATTAAAGGAGGAACAACAATGAAAAAGAAGTATTTACTCAGCATTCTGCTTGTGATGGTTTTAAGTTTCTGTCTTGCAGCATGCGGTGGTGAATCCGGTGATTCAGGCAAGAAAACATCCGGCGCCGACGGTGACCAGATTACACTTTCTTACTGGCACTACGAAGATGAAACCACAATCAATCTCTTAGCAGAGAAATTTATGGAAATGCACCCTAACATCAAGGTTGAGACAAAGGTTATTGCAGATATGTCCACAGACCTTTCCGCAGCAGCTGCTGCAGGTACTTTCCCGGATGTATTCTCAGGTACCGATTCTGATACCGCACTTGCAAACCTTTACTGGAGAGATATTTCCGAGTATGTTGACGCTGACCCTGAAACCGCAAACCTTATGGCTACGATTGAAGAGTACGGCATCGGTAAGTTCGATACTTCAGCACGTTTCGCTATGCCTACATGGTTCCAGCCCAGTGCTGTATTTATTGACAGAAACGTTATTAATAAGTTAAACCTTCAGATGCCCCGTACAGACTGGACATGGGACGAGATGATTCAGCTTATCAAGGATGCTACACAGGACGACCGTACCGGTATGAAGTACTTTGGTCTTGGCTATTACAACAGACTTGATTCACTTTATGGTATTGCAGCATGTGCACGTGCAGAGCGTGCCATCAAGGGCGAGTTCGGTTTCGATGGTACAGACTTTGACCTTCGCTACTGGGCAGTCGGCGAGCAGCAATTCTCAGATCTTAAGCTTGCAGGCTATGTAGCACCTTCACAGAACACTCAGGCTATGGAAGACTGGTCAGGTGACTGGTCAACCTGGTTTGGCGCAACCGGTCACGTAGCAGTATTCTCAGAAGGCTTCTGGTCATTCCAGAACCTTTGGAATGTCGGCGACAACATGGAAAACTGGGGCGTAGATATCATTCCTTACGTTACCCCTAACGTAGTAGATGAGAAAGAACACAACGTTATTTCAAACATGTACATGGGTGGTGTTTCCACATCATGTGAGCATCCCGCAGAAGCTTACGAACTTCTTAAGTTTATGGGCTGGGGTGTTGACGGTTGGAAGGCTCGTATTGAAATTTACAAGGACGAGACCATTGTTAATGCATCAGGTATTCCGCTTAAGTGCTCCAATATGCCTGTTCCCATGACTCTTGACAGTGAAGTATGGGAAGGCTACAAGTCTTTGTTCCCTCAGGACGAAGATCACAAGAAGTATTGGGATGATTTCTTTGCATCCATTACCCGTCCCGTTCCTTACGGCTGGTACTCAATCGCAGGTTACTGGAACTTCTGTGACCAGTACTTTAACAACATCGGTATTCACGATCTTGTAGACGCAGGTACAGCCCTTGCCGCAGACTATGCAGCACCCGCTACCGAGCAGGCTAACTTCTATCATGCAGAGGCTATGCTTTCATACTTCGGACCCGATGGCTACAACGTATTGTCAGACGCTGAAATCGCTCAGTATCAGGCAGTTGTAGATGCAATGGCTAACTAATTTATGTTTTACTTTCTGCCGGGGCTCGGCCCCGGCAGGGATAAGATAATTTTCCCGATGGGGGTTAATTATAAAAAAATATGGAGGAAAACAAAATGAAAAAGAAACTTGTCAGCTTATTATTGGCAGCTTCTATGACTGCAGCCGTTTTGGCAGGTTGCGGCGAGGAAACTCCTACAAGCACAAGTGCTTCTGACAGCACACCTGCTTCCGTTGCAGTTAAAAAAGACAATGAAGCAGTTGCCGCTTTACAGAAGTCAGCAAAGTATTATTTCTCATGCGATGCTGCTGACGGTATCGAAGGTATCCAGCCTACCGGTCAGGACAAAGCAGCAGGAGCCCTTTTTGCAAACGGCAAAGAGGTAGTGTTCATTGACGGTGTAGCAGGAGATGCTCTCTATACAGACGGTATCAGCGGCTACAAGCTCACAAATGTTAACGGCGTAGGCGATACATATACTGTATCTTACTGGCTCTATGCAACTCGTTTTGCAAACTATATGCCTACCGTACAGTTTGGTCCCGATGTACACGGTGATGCTACAGGTGGTCAGCACTACACAAACATCACACGTGCAGAGTGGAATGCAGACGGCGCTTCTTTCCCTTGCGTATGGTCTTACGACCAGGCAGATAACGCTAAGTGGCCCGCATGGTCATGCTCAGGTAACAACGAACACTTAAAAGAGTGGATGATGATTACGCTTGTAGTTGATGCCAACAAGAAGAGCGCAGACGGCGAATATCTCGTAGCAGATCTTTACATTAACGGTGAAAGATATGCAGAAACCGATTCCGACGGCAATGAAATCCCGATTAACATCACATTCGGATGTATGTCTCCTTCAGACAACTTCGATTTCCTGTTGGGTGTTAACTACTGGGATGCTTGCTTCAAGGGCGCATTCGATGAAATTTATGTATTCGATAAAGCTTTGACAGCAGCAGAAGTTGCAACACTTTATGCTGACGGCGATACAACCGTTGCTTACAATCCTCCCGCACGTGTTATCGAAGTTACCAGACTTTGCGATGGTACAAACGTAAACGCTGAAGCAGGCGGTATCGAAGACGTTGGTCGTATGGATCAGCAGAATGCATTCTGGACAGACTGGACACAGTCACATGCAATTAATGATGGCCAGACAATTCAGGTTAAGTTAAAGAACTGGTCTGACGGTACACAGACATACAACAACTATGTAACCGTATTTACAAATGATTACAACAAAGCTCATCAGGATCCCAACGAAAACGCAGGCCACATCGAGTACGCTGCTGTTCGTGCAGATGCTTACGGTTGGTTAAACGGCGACAGCTCCAAGACTATTGCTGATTCAGCATTTACATGGGATTGGGCTAACTGGAATACATGGGAATCATCCGTAATGGTTGAGGCCGATGTTACATTAAAGATTACCCGTGACGGCTCCACAATCACAATGGAAGCTGACAACAAGGATATCAACACCACATCCAATAAGATGACGGCAACATTTGACATTGCTGCAGGTGCAAGCGATCCTGTATACTTCCTGTTCACTAACGAAGCATGCTTTACCGAAGTTCTTGAAATCAAGGACGTTACCGTTAAGGCCGGCGGCACAATCGTTGGCAGCACAGACCGCGTAGTTCCTTTCTGGACAGCATTCTCACCTATCTTCAAGGTAGAAGAAGGCACATCGGTTACAAAACATTTTGTAAACTACACAGATGGTATCAACAACTGGGATAACTTCGTAGCTATTCTTCAGAGCACACCTACAGGTCACAGTGCAGATACCGCAGGCTATGCAGAGTACGCAGTAGTACGTGCGGACAACTACGGTTGGGGCGCAGGCTACGATGGAATCGTAACACCTACATGTGATTGGAACTGGGATACCTTCACCAAGGATATGGATGGTGCAGCTATTGACGCTACCTTCACCAACAACGGCGCTACAGCTGACATTAACATCGTTGCTACAACTGCTGACGGTAAGGTATATCACCAGGATTACACCGGTATCGTTACAGGCGGAGACTTATATGTATGCTTTACATGTGAGAACTCTTACTTACAGTTTGCTTCAGATACAGTTGGCAACACAGACCGCACAACAGGCTGGTGGACACAGTTCTCAGATATCTGGGCTGTTCCCGAAGGCGAGTCCAAGACAGTATTCTTTGATAACTTCACAGATGGTCTTAACAACTGGGATAACTTTGTAGTAATTCTTCAGAACAGACCCGATGCACATGCATCAGCTACAGACGCTGCATACGCAGAGTACGCAGTAGTACGTGCAGATAACTATGGTTGGGGCGCAGGCTATGACGGAATCGTTACACCTGAATCCAACTGGGATTGGGGTACATTTACATCCGATATGGATGGTGCTCACGTAGAAGTTACAGTTAAGAACAATGGCGCAACCGCTGATATTCTTTGCAACATTACTACAGCAGACGGTTCCAAGGCTTACTTCCAGAACTATAAGGGCATTGTAACAGGCGGAGAACTTTACTTCTGCTTAGGTTGCGAAGCTTCCTTCTTACAGGTTGAATGCGAAAACGTTGGTAACACCGATTGCACAACGGGCTGGTGGACACAGTTCTCGGATATCAAGAAGGTTGAAACCGGAAAGACCGAGTACGTTACATTCAGAAACTATACCGACGGTGTAAACAACTGGGATAACTTCGTGGTAATTCTTCAGAACACACCTACAGGCCACAGCGCAGATACCGCAGGCTATGCAGAGTACGCAGTAGTACGTGCAGATAACTATGGCTGGGGCGCAGGCTACGACGGAATCGTAACACCTGAATGCAATTGGAACTGGGATACATTCACATCTGATATGGATGGCGCATCCGTAACCGTTGCAGTTACAAATAACGGTGCTACAGCTGATATCGTTGCATATGTAACCACAAAAGCAGGTCTTGTTTATACACAGTCCTACAAGGGAATCGTAACAGGCGGAGACCTTTATTTCTGCTTAGGTTGCGAAGCTTCCTACCTTTCAATTAAGTAATTGAAATAAAGTTTTTTGGCCGGGCCCGTGAACCGGACCCGGCCGTTTTAATGTAAAAGGGACTTATTTAGGAGAAATAGTGTGAAAATAAATTTTTCACACTGCACTATTTGTGTCCCCCACAAGGGGGCACTGCATAGTGCACTCCGGATTTCATAAGTGAAATGGAGATTAAAATGGGAAAACAAAACGAATATACCAATCCGTTCATAGAGCAAAGAGCAGATCCTTACATTGTAAAGGCTGATGACGGAACCTACTATTTTACTGCTTCCGTACCGGCATATGACCGTATTGTGCTACGCCATTCGGCTACGCTTAAGGGGCTTAAGGATGCTACTGAAAAAGAAATATGGCACATGCACGAGTCGGGTGAAATGAGCCAGCATATCTGGGCACCCGAGCTTCATTATCTGTGTGGAGAGTGGTATATTTATTTTGCTGCGGGCGAACACGATGATATATGGAAAATCCGTCCGTTTGTGCTTAAGTGTCTGGGACAGGATCCCATGAACGATGAATGGGTTGAGTGCGGCAAGATTCAGTGCGCAGATTCCGACATTTATTCTTTCAGGGCTTTTTCACTGGATGGAACAATACTTGAGCATAAAGGTGAGCTTTATTATATCTGGGCTGAAAAGGTTTCGGTCGGCATACAGATTTCAAATATCTATATCGCAAAGATGGAGTCTCCTTTAAAACTTTCAACGGATCAGGTTCTTTTGACTACACCTGATTATGATTGGGAGCGTGTCGCAATATGGGTTAACGAAGGCCCGGCAATTATCAAGCATGACGGTCGCATATTTGTGACATATTCGGCAAGCGCAACCGGCGAAGAATACTGCATGGGCATGCTTTCGATACCTGAGGACGGAGATTTATTGGATCCCAAGCAGTGGAAAAAGGAACGTTTCCCGGTGCTTAAGTCTGATGCTTCGTATTTAAAGTTCGGCCCCGGGCACAATTCATTTACCGAAGATGAAGACGGCAGACCGGTATGTGTGTTCCATGCACGTCCCTATGCGGAAATTGTCGGAAACCCGTTAAGAGATCCGAACCGTCACTGCAATTTAATGTATGTTGAATGGGATGAAAATGGTTTCCCGGTTTTGGACTACAAGAATTTATTCAACTGATATTGGGGTATAATTTGATGAATTTTATGAAAAAGAAATGGTTTCGCATGCTTTTCTGCACGATGTCGGTTGCCTGCACGATGCTTGTGATTGCGGGATGCAATAAAGGTATCGATGAGTCTTCGAAAAAGAGTACCGGGCTTGAGAGCGTTGTGACCGACAGAAACGTTGTTGCAACTCTTACAACCGAGCATGAAGCTTACGAGCAGGGTGAGCTTATTCATTTTAAGCTTACCGTAACCAATAATCGTGAATTTTGGATAATGCCCAAGACAGAGGTTAAGTTCACGAATGTGGCAGGGCTTTCTTTTGCGGACGGCAGTCAACTTACCGCATCGGTGCCTGAGCTTAATTACGGTGACAGTTACGTATTTGAAGGCGATGTTTCCGTTGATGTCACAAAGCTTGCTTTAGCCAATTTCAAACAGCGTGTACAGGCTTTAAAAAAGAGCCTTGGCTTGGAGCCGCTTAAGGCGTATGCCGAAAACACTGCGGAGATTGAGTTAAGGCCTTATTTAACGATTCCGTACGGCAACAGCGAGGTAACCCTTCGGATGGTTATTGAATCCAAGATGCGCGTGGAAACCGCATATTACGGAGAGTATGCCAAGGCTGCCAAGACAATCTGCTGTCATGACCCGTCGATTTTTAAAGACAAAAACGGTGTTTACTACATTGTCGGTTCCTTTTTGGCAGGCGGTACGGCGACGGATCTTCATGAGTGGACAAGCATTGATGCCAAGCTTCAGGGAAGCTTCAGTGCAGATGTCAGAAATAAAATCCGCGAATGGAATGCAGATGAGAATGCAGGAGCCTGGAACGATTATCTGTGGGCCCCCGATATTATATATAATCCTGTTCTTGACAAGTATTGTATGTATTTAAGTGCAAACGGAGACAATTGGGTTTCGAATATTGTGCTTTTGACTGCCGACGAAGTCGAAGGTCCTTACGATTACGTGGGGACCGTTGTATACGGAGGCTTTAAGGCCGATACGTACACACAGACCGATTTGCTGCAGGTTGTAGGTGGCGAGGAGCTTCCCGAACGCTACACCAAATACGGTGTTAAAAACAAAAGGTGGGGCGATGAATATCCCAACTGTATAGACCCTTGCGTATTTTACGACGAGCAGGGAAATTTGTGGATGAGCTACGGTTCATGGTCGGGCGGCATCTTTATGCTTGCACTTGATGAAAATACCGGGCTTAGGGACTATTCGGTAAGCTACGATACCAATACTCATTCGGATGCTTATTTTGGCACGAAAATTGCCGGCGGAAAGTATGTTTCGGGTGAGGCATCGTATATTCAGCATATCGGCGATTATTACTATCTGTTTATGTCGTATGGTAACCTTGAGGCTGACGGCGGATATAATATCAGAGTGTTCAGGTCTGAAAATCCGGACGGCCCGTATGTTGACGAGCTCGGAAATTCTTCTTTGTATGATAAATACGTATTTAACTATAATCAGTCGGTCGGTGTCCGTTTATTCGGTGCCTACAGATGGCGTAACTTCTCCGTAGGTCAGGTGTCGCAGGGGCACAATTCAGCGTTCGTGGACGATGACGGCAAGGCTTACATTGTGTTCCATACCCGCACAACGGACGGCTCCGAGGGGCATTACGTAAAGATTCACCAGCTGTTTGTCAACAAAGAAGGGTGGCTTGTTGCCGCACCCTACTATACTTTCGGTGAAACACTTGAAAAGAATAAATATACGGCTGCCGATTTTGTGGGAACGTGGGAAGTTATTGTTCACGAGCTTGACGTAGACTACAAAAATAAGATTACAAATAAGCCCGAGGCAATTTCACTTAACGAAGAC
Organism: Lachnospiraceae bacterium; assembly: GCA_045617045.1. GTDB lineage: Bacteria > Bacillota > Clostridia > Lachnospirales > Lachnospiraceae > UBA1258. The sequence goes on along the minus strand of JAZLHV010000003.1, from coordinate 706 downwards.
GGAACCGTTACGGGTGCTTACGAGGGTACATGGAGTTATGACCCTTCGGAATCGTATTTTGTAATTCATGTAAACGATGAAGATTATTCAGGTGTGGCACTTTCCATGAAAATAGAGTATACTACTTTAGAGACCATGGTGTTTACGGCGCTCGGTCTTGAAAATCAGATTACAATATGGGGAAGTAAAAGCGTTGAATAAAAATGTTGCCGCAATTTTGAATTTTTTAAAATGGCTCGGTGTGGTGGTACTTGCGTACGGCTACTCGATGTTTATGCTGTTGCTTATCAGTTTTATTTTCTTAAATACCTTTCACTACACAATCACGGATATGTTTGTGTGGTCCGGTATCGTTGCAATTGTTGTCGGAATAGTATATCCTATTAACAAGGCACGTAAAGAGAAAAAGAAAAAAGCTCTTTTAGGTTGATGTGTATAAGGGAGGTTTTTGTATGGTTGCTGTATTGGCTACAGATATTGGGGTCACAATCGGAATTTGCGCCTTGCTGGTAATGGCTTTGGTGGCTGTTATTGCCGCTGTTGCGGTTGTTGCAAGTGTTTCGGGTGTTGAAACTCGTGACGGCGAAGGTGAACGAGAATAATATTTAAGGGCGTATGATTTATTTCATACGCCTTTTTTACCACAGGGGACAGGTTATCGTGGCCGACCAATGGGGACAGGTTATTGTGGTCGCCCACAATAACC
>JAZLHV010000002.1:0-30831 GCA_045617045.1 Lachnospiraceae bacterium | reverse complement strand
AAAGGGGATAGGTTATGGTGGTTGGCCACCATAACCTGTCCCCTTTGGTCGACCACTATAACCTGTCCCCTGTGGCAAATGGCTACTTAATCGAATATACCCACATCGTGGCTCCGTTTGAAGTCTTGAACTTTTCCGTCTCGGTGTGTGTGCCGGCTCCGGCGTAAAAGTCAAGTCCGTCGGCAGCCATCCAGGTCTGTCCTTCATATACAAGATAATATGTATTGCCGGCCGCCAAATATTCTTTTGCCGCATCTATCATTGCAGGCGCGGCTGCATACCACGAACCCGAATATATATAATTTGCCGGTTGATAATACATGCTTTCGTACACCGGTGTGCTGATATTTCTCGCATAGCTGTTATCCACTATGAATGTCCGGTCCGGGTGAGCGTTACAGTAAGCCTCAATATCCTGCATCATTGTCAAATATTGGGTATTCACAAAATTATTTTGCCGCCGCATATATGCAAACTGATTTCTACCCGACATACATCCGCCAATGCCCAACAACAAAAATACGGCGGCTATTGACACTGTACGTTTAATTTTGACGGCATGTGCCTTGCCGCACAATTCGCCGCTTGCCCAAAAGCGGCATGCGATATATGTCAGCAATAAAATCGTGCCGAAATAGTATGGCATCATTACTCTGAACACATAGCGGTCTCTTAACGCCAAGACAGCGATTCCGATTATGTACCCCAAAAATGTTAAGGCTGTTGTCCTCAGCATTTTCCGGTTTCCGTTAACGATTGCCACCGCCGCAAGCAGCGCAAACAATGCGGCTGCAAGCCTGTGTATCTTAAAGAATTCTTTCGAAAGAAACAAAAGATTCAAAAAGCCCGCAAAAAAAACATATCCGTCTCTGTTGTGCGAATAAGCGGGCATCTTTTGAAGCCTTTTGAGTATTTCGTCTACACATTCCGCCGAAAACCTGTAATCCGTATAGTCAAATCTGTAGTTTAAAAACTGCTCATAATATTCCGCAGAAATATCATATTTTGCCAAAATATCTTCAAGCTGTGAGTACTCTATTTTCTGCTCATAATCCATAAAATAAACGCTGGCTTCATCAAGTTTTTCGTAGGTAGCCCACTCGTTCTTTACAAACATTGCCTGCGTGGAAAGTTTCGCCACACCCACGACAGCAAGCACCAAAATACCGTATTTTAGCGCCTTTTGAATGAATTTTTTAACTTTTCCGCCGACATTTGCGCCGTCTTCAATGCTTAAACTTACACCCAGAAAGCACAAAAATCCAACAGGTTGTGCAATCATCATGGCTGAATCGCGTGTCATGCATGCCACGAGTTCCAAGATTACAAATATCACATCGCGCTTTCGCGTGCTCTCGCCACCGCACAGCACAATGTATCCTGCAAAAGCAAGCAGCATCGCTGCCGACGTAAATTGTGCCTGTCCGAATACATAAAGTCCCGTCAATACCGCACAACCGCCAAGCACTGTCATCAATACCGCCGACACCCATGTGGCGCCGGTCTTTAACCACACATACAGCATGCTGCCAAAAGAAACCGCCAGAATACCCGTGATATATATCCCCCACCACGGAATCGTCGGAAATACCATGTAAAGCCTGCTGATTGGAAATGTCAACAAAGCACTCACATATGGAATGTGATAATCCGGCGTTCCGGTAGCTTTACCGCTTAACACTTGCGCTATAAAGACGTCATCGTTTGTTTCAAACCATATTCCGCACGTGCCCAGCAACAGCACAAAAAAAGCAATTGTAGCAATGCAGGATAACCCTATTGCCGACCGTGTGTTAATCTTCTTCATGCTTTCAAACCCTTTCTCTTGCGGTAGGTGTCACCCACTCCCCGTCCCCATGTGACACCTACCGCAAAAAAAGCCCCGACTACGTCGGGGCTCGTAATCTCTATATTTATTTAACTACAACATCCTCAGGGAGTGCAATCTTTTCTTCAACAACTTTTTGCTTATCGTAGCACTTGAATGAGAAATCAATCTCACCTTTATCGAGCTTAGGTGTTATAAGCGACACAAGCGGTACCACCACAAGGCCTGCTACCATTGCAATTGCACCTGCATTGATGGGCGATGTAACGTTTACAAACATGTTGGCTACGGTAATGCCGACGCCTGCCGCAAAGCCTGCCCAAACACCGGCACGTGTAACACCCTTCCAGTACAAACCGTACAGTAACGGCGCCAAAAATGCACCGGCAAGTGCGCCCCATGAAATACCCATTAACTGAGCAATAAATGTAGGAGGGTTAAGTGCCATCACAACGGACACTACTATAAACACTACTATTAAAACTCTCATGATGAACAACTGCTTCTTTTCACCCAGGTCCTTTTTGATGTTTGACTTGATAAGGTCAAGTGTAATCGTAGAACTTGAAGTAAGCACCAAACTTGAAAGTGTCGACATTGAAGCTGAAAGAACAAGTACTACCACAACTCCGATTAACAAGTCGGGAAGCTTGCTTAACATATTGGGGATAATTGCATCAAATACAATCTTGCCGTTTTCGGAAATTTCATCAACATTTGAAAGTCTTGCAAAACCACCCAGGAAGTAGCAACCGCAGCTTACCACAATTGCAAAAATCGTGGAAATAATCGTGCCACGCTTGATGGAAGACTCGTCCTTGATAGCGTAAAATTTCTGAATCATCTGCGGAAGTCCCCATGTACCTAATGAGGTAAGTACCACAACGCCGAAGAGGTTAATGGGATCGGGTCCAAAGAAGGAAACAAACGCCCCCTGCAAGCCTTCTGAAACAGCCAGGTCGCTCTCCATGCCGGACAGTGTGGTGTATGCTGCCATGAAACCGCCGTTGTTGTTAAGCACTGCCACTACAACCGCTACAATACCTATCAACATTATAATTCCCTGTATAAAGTCATTGATGGCTGTTGCCATGTAACCGCCCAGAATAACGTATACACCTGTAAGCACTGCCATTACCAGCACACATACCGTGTAGGGAACGTTAAAGGCCATACCGAAAAGTCTTGATAAGCCATTGTAAACCGATGCAGTATAAGGAATTAAGAATATAAACGAAATCAATGCAGCTACAATCTGAATTGCCTTGGAGTGGTATCTCTTACCCAAAAAGTCGGGCATTGTAGCCGAATTTAAATGTTTGGACATAACTCGTGTTCTGCGGCCCAGCACTACCCATGCAAGGAGCGAACCGATAACTGCATTACCGATACCGATCCATGTAGCCGAAAGGCCGTACTTGTAACCGAACTGTCCTGCATAACCTACAAACACAACTGCTGAAAAGTAAGAAGTACCGTATGCGAAAGCTGTAAGCCACGGGCCTACGCTTCTACCGCCTAACACGAAACCGTTAACATCGTTGGTCGATTTGCGCGCAAACACGCCGACCCCTATCATAACGGAAAAGAACACAATAAGCAGAATAACCTTGATAACCATATAAAATAATCTCCTTTAAAAGTTTGATAAAATACCCAACAATCGCTCAAAGTGCATAATGCACCGGCCGTCCAAAACCGACGTATTCCACGCCGCCGCTAATATCGGTATGCCTCAAACTGATAAAGAAGAAAGATTGTCATTTTCTAACCTTTATATCCTTTACGGATATCCTTAATTATTTTTGCTTTAGCACATAAAAGCGTTACGCTTTAAACTCCTAAAGCATGAACTAATTATATGCACCTGCTTTCATGTTGTCAACACTATTTTCAAATTTTCTATTTAACCTTGAGGCGATACTTTAAAATGTTAACACTACCGCTTCGGGCTTAAGCCGCGAAAATCCCACAAAAATCCAAATACCTATAAGTTTGTGGGAAAATCAGCCAAAATCCGCCAAAATCAGCTATGTCTTAAAAAATTTATGCACCGCCATATGGGCTATAAAGCAAAAATACGCTTCCTGCCAAGTCGGCAGGAAGCGCATCCGCAATAAGTGCAATATCTTCAGAAATTTTTGATTTCACTATCGGTAAGATAGTCAAACTTATAGTCATTAAGTACCTTCACGCAAGCTTCTTTGTCGGCAGGCTTAATAACTATGCAGGCGTTGGCGTCCTTGGTGGAAAGCGCATACATATACTCAATATTGATGCCCGCATCGCACAGAACCTTCAAAACGCTCTGGAGTGAGCCTACCGTGTGCGGCAGCTTAATTGCAAGCACATCGGTCAAGTGAGCCGACAGGCCTGCTGCCTTTAACGCTTCCCTTGCCGCATCACAATCCGACACGATCATACGCAACATTCCGTAATCACTCGTATCCGCAAGGCTTAACGACACAATATTTATGTTTTCTTCTTTTAAAATCTCAAGTGCTGACTGTAATCGTCCCGCACTGTTTTCCAAAAATACAGACAACTGTTTTATAAACATGCTAACCTCCCCGAAATTACAATCAGAATACACGTTTATCAATTACATGCTGCGACTTACCCTCAACACGCTCTAACGTCTTGGGCTCTACAAGCTTTACCTTTACGGCAAGGCCGATAGCGGTCTTTATGGTACCCTCGATACGCTTTGTGAGCTTTTCAAGTTCTTTGATTTCATCGGAAAAGAATCTTTCCTCTACTTCAACCTGAATTTCAATAGTGTCAAGGTTGTTGACGCGGTCGACAATTATCAAGTAGTGCGGAAGCGTCTCCGATACTTCCAAAAGCGCAGCCTCAATCTGTGAAGGGAATACGTTTACACCTCTTAATACCATCATGTCGTCCGAACGCCCTTTGAATCTTGAAATACGCGCGGTTGTACGACCGCATTCGCAAGGTGACCGGTCTATGCTTGTCAAATCCTTTGTGCGGTATCTGATAAGCGGGATACCTTCTTTTGTAAGGGTTGTAAACACTAACTCGCCAAGCTCATTGTCGCCTACGGGCATCAAGGTATCGGCCGAAACAATTTCGGGCAGGAAATGATCTTCCTGGACATGAAGTCCCTTATGGAACTGACAGTCACACGCAACACCGGGCCCCATAATCTCGGATAACCCATATATGTCGTGACAGTTTACGTGAAGTTTAGACTCTATCTGGAGTCTCATTTCCTCGGTCCAAGGTTCGGCACCGCAGACAGCCGTACGCAATTTTATGTTATCAATATCGCCGGTCTCTATTAAAGTCTCGGCTATATGAAGAAGGTATGACGGCGTACACATAATACCCGTAACGCCAAAATCCTTCATCATTGTTATTAATTTTTTGGTGTTGCCGGTAGACATCGGTACAACCGTTGCACCTGTATTTTCAACACCGTAATGAGCGCCCAATCCGCCTGTAAACAGACCGTATCCGTAAGCTACCTGTACAATATCGTTGCGCCCGATACCGCACTGGGTAAGCGCACGCGACACACATTCCGACCAGATTTCAATATCATGCCTGGTGTAACCTACGACTGTAGCCTTGCCGGTAGTGCCGCTTGAAGCGTGCACTCGTACAATTTCCGACTGGGGGGCCGCAAACAAACCGAAAGGATATGTATCCCTTAAATCATTCTTGGTGGTATACGGAAGCTTCGGCAAATCCTCAAGACCTTTAATGTCGCCGGGTTCAAGGCCTGCTTCCTGCATTTTTTTGCGGTAATATTCTACATTGTGGTAAACGTAATTTACCTGTTTAACAAGACGCTTTCCCTGTAATACGGAAAGTTCGTCTCTGGACATACATTCTTTTGCTTCGTTCCAAATTGCCATGATTCTATCTCGCTTTCATTATTTTGGGCAGGATTTTAAGCAATAACCCCTAGCAGGGAGTCCCGATCCTTGCTAGGGACCTAAAACTCGAATCCTTTAATGAAAGCTGCTTTGTTAATATCAATCGTCTTGGGCGGAACTGTTTTCTCAATAACGTCAAGCCACTGTTCTTTGCTGAAATCCATATGCTTGGCGGCAAGGCCCAGCACGATAATATTAAACACCTTGGCATTACCCATCTTCAAAGCTTCGGACTGAGCGTCAATTGAGTAAACCGTATACTCTTTTGAGAGATTTTCGATGATGTCAGTAGGATACTCGGCCGCCCCCGTAACTACGGGCATGGGATCGATGCGCTGGTCGTTTACGATTATTACGCCGTCTTTCTTTACAAACTGCTTGTAGCGAAGTGCTTCCAGACGCTCAAAAGCAATCAGTACGTCCGCACAGCCTTCCTCGACTATCGGTTCGCAAACCTTCTCGCCGTAACGCACAAATGTAACTACCGAACCGCCTCGCTGAGCCATTCCGTGAACTTCTGAAAGCTTAACGTCATAGCCTGCGCCCAGCATTATGCCGCCTAAAATACGGCTTGTAAGCAATGTTCCCTGACCGCCGACACCGACGATCATAATATTTTTGGTCTCCATCTTACCACGCCTACCTTTCCACGCACTCAATTGCATCGAACTTGCACATTTGCTTGCACAAACCGCAGCCGTTGCACATTGTAGCGTCAATTGAAATGGTACCGTCAGCGTTTTTGGTAAGTGCAGGGCAACCCGGTCTTAAGCAGGCGCCGCACTTTTTGCACTTTTCGGGTAAAGGCTTGCACACATTCGGGAACTTCTGTCCCTTTAAGAGTGCGCACGGAGCCTTGCAGATAATTACCGAAACGGCATCGCGCTGTGTTTCTTCTTTGATAGCCTTTGTGAGGGCTTCCTGGTCAAAAGAACTTACCTCGACAACATTTTCAACACCCATTGCCTTTATGAGATTATAAATGTCAATCGCATATGTAGGCTCGCCCATAAGAGTCTTACCTGTAGCGGCGTGGTCCTGATGACCTGTCATACCGGTGGTGGAGTTATCAAGTATCAGCACCGTTCCGGTAGCTTTGTTGTATACCATATTCATGAGGGAGTTTACACCGGTGTGCAAAAAAGTCGAATCACCGATAACCGCTACCCAGTTTTTAACGTATTCTTTTCCCTTGGCCTTCTCCATGCCGTGAAGAGTGGATATCGAAGAACCCATGCAGACAGCGGTGTCTACGACGTTAAGCGGTGCAATTGCGCCTAAAGTGTAGCATCCGATATCGCCTGCTGCGTGAATGTTTAACTTCTTTAAAGCAGTGTAAACACTTCTGTGAGGGCACCCCGGACACAAAATCGGAGGTCTTGCGGGAATATCCGCCGGTGTTGCTGCCGGAGCGGTTCCGAAAAGAACCTTTCTTAACATATTTGCACTGTACTCGCCCTGACGCGTAAATACTTCTTTACCGATGCAATCGATACCCATTGCGCGCACCTGTTCTTCGATTACAGGCTCAAGCTCTTCGAAAATGTAGAGCTTTTCAACGGTGCCGGCAAACTCTTTTATCATATTTAAGGGTAAAGGATTAAGCTGTCCCAACTTTAACACCGAAGCTTCGGGGCACACTTCCTTGACATACTGATATGCAATACCGCTTGTGATAAAGCCGATTTTCGAATCACCCTTTTCGACGCGGTTAATGCCTAAAAGCGCACCGTCTTCAGCCATTTGCTTTAAGCGGTTCTCTACAAAAATGTGACGCTGCTTGGCCATCCCCGGCATCATAACATTCTTGGAAATGTTGCGGGTGTAAGGCTTATCCTCACGTTCAACGCGTTCTTCCAACGTTACAAGTCCCTGTGAATGTCCGAGTCTTGTAGTGGTGCGCATTATAACCGGAGTATCGTACTTTTCAGATAAGTCAAAAGCAATCTTTATGAAATCCTTTGCTTCCTGGGAATCGGAGGGCTCGATTACGGGCACCATTGCCGCACGACCGATCATACGGGTATCCTGCTCGTTCTGGGAGGAATAAAGTCCCGGATCGTCGGCAACCACCAACACCATACCGCCGTTAACGCCGATATAGGAAACCGAATACAACGGGTCGCTTGCAACGTTTAAGCCTACATGCTTCATGGAGCACATAGAGCGCACACCGCTCATGGAAGCACCGATTGCAACTTCGCATGCTACCTTTTCGTTAGGCGACCATTCACAATAAATTTCAGGATAATTAACAAGGTTTTCGCTTATTTCAGTACTGGGGGTACCGGGATAAGCGGCGCTCACCTTAACGCCTGCCTCATACGCACCTCGTGCAATTGCGGCATTTCCCAACATAATTTTCTTTTCCACTTTTACTGCCTTTCCGTGTAAAGCACTTTAGCGATTTAAACTACTGATTTGTTATTGTAGCATTACACCTTACTATCGTCAATACCTTTGCTGCCACAATGTCACCAGGTGACAAACCAGGGGTAAAGTGATATAAGTATCTGTCCGCCGAAGTAAGGAATTATCGCAAAGAGAGACCATTTGAAATTAGATTTGAAGACTTTATTGCGGGCAAGAAGCCAATCAGATATTACAAGGCTGATAATCCCGCAGCCGAGCACTATAAGCGAAGCCTCTCCTGTCATAAGAAGCGGCACCGAAAGTGCGAATGAAGTACTTACCACAAGATTGTAAATAATAAACTGCGCCTTATGATTTTTGCCGAGAAGTTTAAGTGTCAATACCGTTCCCAATACTGCCAATAACGCATACACAACTATTGAAGCAACATTAACACCATATCCGAGCGAAATAATTGCTACAATATAAACAACATGCCCCATTGCAAAGCATACAACACCGGCGCCGAATTTTATCTCCAATACTGCATCTCCGACAACGCACAGGAACATTCCCGCCAGTAAAATTGACAAAGTTTCATCATCGCTGCCCGTAATATATTTTATGGCAACGCCGCATAAAAGCGCCAAAAAAGGAATGCCGACACACAGTTCTTTCCACATGATTTTGCGTTTAAGTGCGGTGTGGTCGTACTTGCACTTAATATACTTGGGTGTCAGCAAAAGAAGGTCTGCCAAATATACAATTACCAGGACAATAAACTTAACCGGCATACACATAGCCTTTTCTTTCACCAAAAATACAACTGAAATTTCATATGTTACGGAAGTTACAGAATTGAATTATCGTAATACTCTATCCGATTGCGACCATTCTTTTTGGCTGCATAGACAGCACGGTCAGCCTTGGAATAAACGCGGTTTCCGGTATCCTCAACCTGCGCTTCGTTGTCATATATACCTATACTGATTGTCACATTCTCGGCCTCAGCAGCTTCAAGATGCGGCAACTTCCTGACGTTTTCCAAAATTTCCCTTGCTATAATGGCTGAGTTCGTTTCTTCTTCACCCATCCAATATGCCATAAACTCCTCGCCACCGATACGACTGACATTAATTTTGTGCTTTTCGGCCACTTCCCTAAGAAGCTTTCCGAGGTTCTCAAGCAATTCATCCCCGGCAGGGTGCCCGAAGGTATCGTTGTAGCGTTTAAATTCGTCGAGATCCATTACCATACACACAATACGCTTTCCCGATACACACGCCTGCGCAGCCAAAACCTCCAGCCGGTCAAAAGAATTCCGTCTGTTTGTAAGTCCGGTAAGCGGGTCTGTGGTGCTTGATACGTAAAGCTTCGAGTTACTGCGTTCAATAAGCTCGATTGCTTCCTTGTGCTCCCACTTAACCTTTGCTTTTTTCCATGAAATAACAAGGCCCATAATGGCAGACACCGAAACATTTATGAGATCGTAGAAAAATATATTGAACGGTTTAAACAGATGATCCAAAATCACAAATGTCAGGAAAAAGAATCCCAGCGTGAAGAGGTTTCTGCGCGGCGTAACGTCAAACGACACCTGTGTGATAAGCGTTGCGCCCACCATTAAAGATGCATAATTATCCGTGTGATAAACACCCATAAAAATAACAAGAACGTAATACGTAACCACAAGCGCAAAAATCATTATATTTACGTCTTTTGCGGTAACTATCGCCACATTTTTGCGGAAAAGATTGGCCACTATGGAAATAAAACATGAAACGAAGGCACAACCGATAAGCACGAAGATTTTAAGTGCCACATAGTTGTATACGGAAAGAAGCAACGCCGTAAAAAAACAAAGCGCTCCCAACAGAACACTTTCAGTGCATAAAACATCAAGATTATCAATGGAAACTCTGTCTGCATATACCTCGACGGTCTCTTTGGATAATCCCAAATAACGCCAATGATTTACTCTCTTTTTTAAAGTGTCCATAACATCCCCGCATTTACCTTGACAGCGGCATGCAAATTGTCGCCAAATTTTCTTATATTATATAATATTAACAAATTTCAGTCAATTGAACGATATTGAACGATACTGATACTGTTTAGTCATTGTTTAGTATAGAACTTTTATATTAAAAAAGGTTTTTCATATTTAAACAGAGCGGCACTGTCACGCTTTAAAGAAAAAAACTGTAATAATTTAAAACTTTACCTTGACAAAGTGTTTTTTTTGGTTTAATATCTGCCCATACAAACAAAAGCAAGGGGAAACATCCCCCGGAAATATCAGGAGGCTTATATTATGAAAAAAGTATCTAAAGTTTTAAGCCTTGTACTTGCAGCAGCATTAGTCGTCGGTACAATGGCAGGTTGCGGAAGTGCTTCTTCCGACACATTTAAGATCGGTGGTATCGGACCCATCACCGGTGGCGCAGCAGTTTACGGACAGGCTGTTATGAACGGTGCACAGATTGCTGTTGACGAGATCAACGCAGCAGGCGGCATCAATGGTTTCCAGATTGAATTCAAATTCGCTGACGACGAGCACGATGCTGAAAAGGCCGTTAATGCATACAACACATTACTTGACTGGAACATGCAGATTCTTATGGGTACTGTTACTTCCACACCTTGTATCGCAGTTGTTGACAAGACACACAATGACAACATTTTCCAGTTAACACCTTCAGGTACAGCTACCGAAGCAATTGCATATGACAATGCATTCCGTGTATGCTTCTCCGATCCTAACCAGGGTACGGCATCCGCTCAGTACATTGGCTCACACAACCTTGCTAAGAAGGTTGCAGTTATCTACAACAGCTCCGATTCCTATTCTTCAGGTATCAAGGATAACTTCGTTGCTGAAAGTGCTAACCAGAACTTTGAAGTAGTTGCTACCGAAGCTTTCACAGATGATACAGCTACAGACTTCACCACACAGTTACAGGCAGCAGTTAATGCAGGCGCTGATTTAATTTTCCTTCCCATCTACTATCAGGCAGCTTCATTAATTCTTACACAGGCCGACCAGAAGGGCATCAGCGTTAACTTCTTAGGCTGTGACGGTCTTGACGGCTTACTTGGCCTTGACGGTTTCAACGATGCTCTTGCAGAAGGCGTTATGTTATTAACTCCTTTCTCAGCTACATCCACAGATGCCAAGACCGCATCTTTCGTAGCTAAATACGTTGAAAAGTTCGGTGAAACACCTAACCAGTTTGCTGCAGATGCTTACGATGCAATGTTCATCATCAAGGCTGCTTGTGAAAAAGCAAACGTTAAGCCTTCAGATTCCAACAAGGCTATCTGCGATGCTTTAAAGACCGCTATGACACAGATTACCTTCACAGGTATCACCGGTACAGACATTACATGGGGTGCTGATGGTGAACCTAACAAGGCTCCTATCGTTGTTGAAGTTAAGAACGGCGCTTACGAAATCTTAAAGTAATTTATCGTTTCAAAACCATCACGGGAAGCTCACCACCTGAGCTTCCCGTTGTTTTGCTTTATTCACATTATTTTTATCTGTATTTACGCATGTTTATGTGCTATAATGGCTCGTAAAGTGTATATTTATTAAACTTTGTTGAAGTTTCGTGTGAAAAATTTTTCACACCGCACTATGCCGCGCACCCCTTGCAGGTGACACAAATAGTGCGCTTTGGATTTCACAAGTGAAATGGAGATTATCATGAATTTTCTTGCAAACCTTATTAACGGCATCAGCTTAGGAAGCGTCTATGCCATCATCGCCCTTGGCTACACAATGGTTTACGGTATTGCCAAAATGCTTAACTTTGCACACGGCGATGTCATTATGGTAGGCGCATATGTAGTCTTTATTTTCACTTCAAATCTTGGCTTGAATCCAATAATCGCAGTGGTTGTTTCCATCATCGTCTGTACGGTTTTGGGTATCACAATCGAGCGAATTGCTTATAAACCGCTTCGAAATGCAGGCTCTCCTCTTGCGGTGCTTATTACCGCAATCGGTGTCAGCTACCTGCTTCAAAACCTTGCACTTTTGATATTCGGTGCAAGCCCTAAGGTTTTCAAGTCAATAATCACGCTTAAACCCGTAAAGATATTCGATGGGCAGATAACAATTTCGGGCGAGACAATCGTTACAATTGTTTTGTGTATCATCATCATGGTGGCACTTACACTGTTTGTTAACAAAACACGTGCAGGCCAGGCAATGTTGGCCGTTTCCGAGGATAAGGGTGCCGCTTCCCTCATGGGTATTAACGTAAACGGTACAATTGCTCTTACATTTGCAATCGGCTCGGGGCTTGCCGCTGTTGCCGGTGTGCTGTTATGCTCCGCATATCCGTCTCTTAGCGCCTACACAGGCTCTATGCCCGGCATCAAAGCTTTCGTGGCTGCGGTATTCGGCGGCATCGGTTCCATCCCGGGTGCACTTATCGGCGGTGTATTGCTGGGCATTATCGAAAACCTTGCAAAGGGTTATGTTTCAACACAGTTATCCGATGCAATTGTTTTCTCGGTTCTTATCATTGTTCTTTCCGTTAAGCCAACCGGACTTTTAGGTAAGAAAATCATGGAAAAGGTTTAAGGAGGTTACGATATGAACAACTTACTTGAAAAGATTAAAAAGAATCCTTCCTTAAAACAGACACTTATTACATTCGCAATCGTTATAATCGGCTACGCTTTCTGCCAGATTATGGCAGTTACAGGCCTTATGTCCAACTCCACTCGCGGACTTTTGGTGCAGTTTTGTTACTATGTAATCATGGCGGTTTCGCTTAACTTAACCGTCGGTATTTTGGGCGAGTTAAGTTTGGGGCACGCAGGCTTTATGTGCGTAGGCGCTTTCACAAGCGGCATTATCGCCAAGACCTTAGGCGCTTCGATTGCGTTTAAACCCGTTCTTTTTGTAATATGCATCCTTGCAGGCGCCATTGTTGCGGGTATCTTCGGCTTAATAATCGGCATTCCGGTTTTAAGGCTTAAAGGCGATTACCTTGCAATCGTAACGCTTGCTTTTGGCGAAATCATCAAAAACATCTGCGCTGCCATCTATGTGGGCCGCGATTCAAAGGGCGTTCACATTTCCTTAACCGATCAGGCCTCCCTTGGCTTGGAGCCCGACGGCAAGATGATTATCAGCGGTCCTTTGGGTATAACCGGTCTTTCATCAATTGCCACCTTTACCTTAAGTATCGTTTGGGTGCTCATTACTTTACTAATTGTGCTTAATCTCATCAATTCCCGCACAGGCCGCGCTGTCATGGCTATCCGCGATAACCGCATCGCCGCCGAGGCTGTCGGTATTGATGTTACCAAATACAAGATGCTTGCATTTACAATCTCCGCCGCTTTAGCCGGTGTTGCGGGTGCCATCTATGCAAACTCGTTATCAACCCTTACCTCTACCAGCAAGAACTTCGGTTACAACATGTCCATCATGATTTTGGTATACGTGGTGCTCGGCGGTATAGGCTCCATCAGAGGTTCCATTATAGCGACTGTCATTTTGGTTCTTTTGCCCGAGAAATTAAGATTTTTAAACAGCTACCGCATGCTCATCTACGCTGTTGTATTAATTGCAATGATGCTCTTTAACTGGGCTCCGGGTGCAAGAGATTTCAAAAACAAACTTTCCGCCAAGATTAAAGGCATATTTAAACACGCAGATAAGGAGGTTACAAAATAATGAGTGAACGCAAGACAATGCTTGAAGTTAACCATTTATCCATCTCCTTTGGCGGTTTGCGTGCCGTAGACGACTTAAATCTTTCAATTTACGAAGGCGAGCTCTACGGACTTATCGGTCCCAACGGTGCCGGTAAAACCACCGCATTTAACCTGTTAACAGGCGTTTACAAGCCAAGCGAAGGTATCGTAAAGCTTGACGGACGCGACATTACAGGTCTTAAGACCATTGACATCAACAAAGCCGGAATCGCAAGAACCTTCCAAAACATCCGACTTTTCAAAGACTTAAGCGTTCTTGACAACGTTAAAGTCGGTCTTCACAATATGTACGAATATTCAACCCTGACCGCGATTTTGCGCCTTCCCGCATATCGCAAGACAGAGCGTTTGATGAATGAACGTGCGCTTTCGCTTCTTAAGGTTTTCGATCTTGACGGGGCCGCTAATTTAAAGGCTTCACAACTTCCCTACGGTAAGCAGCGTAAGCTTGAAATTGCACGAGCTCTTGCCACCAATCCCAAGCTCCTTCTTTTGGATGAGCCTGCCGCAGGCATGAACCCCAACGAAACAAAAGAGCTTATGGATACAATCTCCTTCATACGTAAGGAGTTCGGCGTCACAATATTGTTGATAGAGCACGACATGAAGCTCGTATCCGGTATTTGTGAGCGCTTAACCGTTTTAAACTTCGGTCACGTACTTGCCGAGGGTAACACTTCCGACGTACTCAACAATCCCGAAGTTATCACTGCTTACTTAGGAGAATAAAGTCATGGCAATGCTTGAAGTTAACAATTTACATGTACATTACGGTGTTATCGAGGCCATAAAGGGCATCACCTTTGAAGTTAACAAGGGTGAAGTAATCGCCTTAATCGGTGCCAACGGTGCCGGCAAAACCACTATCTTACATACGGTAAGCGGGCTTATCTCCCCTTCTGCCGGAAGCGTTATTTTCGAAGGCAAGGACATCACCAAAGTTCCCGGCCACAAAATCGTTTCGATGGGCATGGCTCACGTTCCCGAAGGCCGTCGGGTTTTCCAGGAGCTCACTGTTTTACAGAACTTAAAAATGGGTGCCTACACCCGTAAAGATAAAAAAGAAATCGAAGAAACCCTTGAAATGGTTTACAATCGTTTCCCCAGACTTGCAGAGCGTAAAAACCAGCTTGCCGGTACTCTTTCCGGCGGTGAGCAGCAGATGCTTGCAATGGGTCGTGCACTTATGAGTCATCCGAGCATTATTTTAATGGATGAGCCTTCAATGGGGCTTTCACCGATTTTTGTTAATGAAATTTTCAGTATCATACAAGACGTCAGCAAGGCCGGCACCACCGTTTTGCTGGTTGAGCAGAACGCCAAGAAAGCCCTCTCCATCGCCGACCGTGCGTATGTACTCGAAACAGGCAAAATAGTGCTTTCAGGCGATGCAAAAGAACTTATGAACAATGATGCCATCAAAAAGGCTTATTTGGGCGAATAGGAGGCTTTTATGGATAAATTTGTAATCACAATTGCCCGCCAATACGGTTCGGGCGGCCGCACAATCGGCCAGATGCTTGCAAATCAACTCGGAGTTGAGTACTACGACAAAGACTTAATCGTTAAGGCCAGCGAGGAAAGCGGCATTAACATGTCACTTTTTGCCGATGCCGATGAGCGTTCGCGTGGTCTTAAAAGTCTTTTCAAAAAGAAAAACTACGGCGGAGATGTTCTTTCCCCTGAGGATTCCAACTTCACCGGTGAGGAAAACCTTTTTAACTACCAGGCCAAGATTATCCGCGACCTTGCCGCCAAGGAATCCTGCATCATTATAGGCCGCGCCGCCGACTATATCTTAAAGGACCGCGACGATGTATTGAGTGTCTTTGTGCACGCTCCCCAGTGGTTTTTGATGGAACAGGCTGCCCAAAAACACTCCATGTCCGAAAAGGAGCTTGAAAAGTACATTGCAAAGATCGACAAGTCCCGCGCCGAGTACTATAAGTCTCACACCGGCCGCGAATGGACCGACGCCCGCAACTACGATTTGTGCCTCGATTCATCCAAGTTAGGCTTCGACCGCTGCGTCGAGGAAATCAGAGCCTACATGAAGGTCAGGTTCAGTAAATAATAATGCGTTGCAAACAATACACATCAAAATAAAAAATTTACATGCATTTTCATGCGTGATATAATTATCTTAATTTATTTTTGGAGGTAAATAACATGGGAATTCTTATCAGTATCGCAATCGGCGCTCTTTGCGGTTGGATTGCAAGTTCACTTATGCACAGTAAGGGTGGTCTTTTATGGTACATCATCGTTGGTATCATCGGTGGCGCACTCGGTAACTGGCTTGCCGGCATCCTTGGTCTCGGCGGCGGTTTACTCGTTCAAATACTTATCGGCGTTGGTGGCACATGCTTACTTATCTGGTTGTGCAGATTAATTTTCAAGAAGTAATAAAATTCACATCAAATTACGGAGGAAACTATTATGGATTTAGTTAAGAAAATTTGGCCGCTTTCCTTTATGGTAAGCAAAAAGGATATTAAGTCCTTCATCATCTATTTGGTAATCACATTGGTTGCATGTGCAGTACTTGGCTGGGTATTGGGCCTCTTAGGCGGCATCCCGCTTATCGGCTGGATCTTCAATATTCTTGGCGGTTTAGTTGGTTTATACGGCCTTGTAGGCGTTATTCTCTGCATCCTCGTATTTTTGGAAGTTATCTAATGTATGAAACTCAAAAGTCCCGAAGCTTTATGTGCTTCGGGACTTTTTTAGTATCCAAAAATCTTAGTATTAAAAATATCAATCTTTCTTTTCGGGCATTACTATCTGAATGTGGACATCGTCAAGCTGCTTCTTGTCTACCTCGGAAGGTGAGCCCATCATAAGATCCTGCGCGTTCTTGTTCATGGGGAACGGGATAATCTCACGAATTGTCTCGTCGCCGGTAAGTAACATTACCATACGGTCAACGCCGGGTGCGATACCTGCGTGCGGCGGTGCACCGTAGCAGAATGCATTGTACATTGCGGGGAACTTTGCTTTAACATCTTCTTCGCCAAGGCCTACAATCTTGAATGCTTCGATCATTATCTCGGGGTCATGGTTACGAACGGCACCGGATGATAATTCAATACCGTTACATACCAAATCGTACTGATATGCGTTGATGGTTAAGGGGTCTTCTTCAAGCAATGCTTTCTTGCCGCCCTGAGGCATCGAGAAAGGATTGTGACAGAATTCAATTTCACCGGATTCCTCACCGATTTCATACATCGGGAAATCTACGATCCAGCAGAACTCATAGCGTTCTTTATCAAATACGTTATCGCAAACGGCGCCGAAGGTCTTGATGATGGCGCCTGCGGTCTTCTGTGCGGCAAGCTTCCTGCCGGCTGCAACTGCCACAAAATCTCCTGCCTTCAAATCAAGTGCAGCGATAATATCGGCTTTCTTTTCCTGTAAGAACTTAGCAATACCGCCCACGATTTCACCGTTCTCGTCGAGCTTAAACCAATAGGTCTTGTTGGCGGTGGTAACAAATACCTTGTCGCATAATGCATCGATTTCCTTACGTGTCTTAGTGAAAGCGGGAATCTTTACGGCCTTTACAACGTTACCTGCGAAGGGCTCGAAGCCGCAGTCACCGAGAAGCGCGGTAACATCATCAACCGTTAACTTTATGCGAAGGTCGGGCTTATCGGAACCGTACTTTTCCATTGCCTCGTTGTAGCCAATACGCTTAAAGGGCGCCTTGGACGCAATGTTGTAGGTGCCGTACTTTTCAAACACAGGGGGCAATACGTCCTCGATAACGGCAAATACGTCCTCCTGCGTAGCAAATGCCATTTCCATGTCCATCTGGTAAAATTCACCGGGTGAACGGTCTGCACGAGCGTCCTCATCTCTGAAGCAGGGGGCAATCTGGAAATAGCGGTCAAAGCCTGATGTCATTAATAACTGCTTGAACTGCTGGGGTGCCTGGGGAAGTGCATAAAACTTTCCGGGGTGATTTCTGGAAGGTACCAGATAGTCACGTGCGCCCTCAGGGCTCGATGCTGTCAAAATAGGGGTAGTAATTTCCAGAAAATCGTGATCGGTCATAGCCTTTCTTAAGTCAGCTACAATGTGTGAACGCATTACGATTTTCTTTTTAACCTCGGGATTTCTTAAATCGAGGTATCTGTATTTAAGCCTTGTATTCTCATCAGCTTCCTTGGAATGATTGATCTCAAAGGGAAGCTCGTTGTAAATGCACTTGCCTAAAATCTCTACTTTCTCGGGAACGACCTCAATATCACCGGTAGCAATCTTGGGATTTTTGTTGGAACGCTCTCTTACAACACCTTCAACCAAAACTGTTGATTCACAGTTAACGCTTAAGAATGCGTTCATCATTTCCTCGGTTTCGGGTACGATCTGAGTTGTGCCGTAGAAGTCACGTAATACCACAAAGCCCAAATTCTTGCTGACACGGCGGATATTCTCATACCAGCCCACAAGGGTAACCTTCATGCCTACATGCTCAAGTCTCAACTCATTACAATTATGTGTTCTTGACTGTGTCATATATTCCTCCGATCCGCATTGGCGGATAAAAATTTTCCTATTAATACTAACCTCTTTAGCCCTAAAAATCAAGGTTTTTTTAGCCTCCGCAGCCGCAGTAACCACAGGGGACAGGTTATAGTGGTCGACCGGCGGGGACGGACCTTTGTGGATAACTACGCTGCCCCCACACCGTCGGCGGGATAATACGTCACTTTTTCGACGGGTCGCAGCCGGACACCAAAAACTCAAAGTCTAAACCCAAGAATGCAAAAAGCGGTTGGCAAAATGATATGTGCCCGAAATTTTGGGCACATATCGATTTTACCAACCGCTTTCGCATTCACCCGTAATATTTTCTTGTCCGGGCAAGACCTCGAAAAAATGACGTATTATCCCGCCGACGGTGTGGGGGCAGCGTAGTTATCCACAAAGGTCCGTCCCCGCCGGTCGACCACTATAACCTGTCCCCTGTGGTTAATTTGTGGCGGTCTGTGTGCGATACATTGCTGCGTATTTGCCGTTAAGGGCCAGTAACTCATCGTGTGTGCCCTGCTCTTTTATGACTCCGTCCTCGATAAGTATGATAAGGTCCGAATCGCGTATGGTAGACAAACGATGGGCGATTATAAATGATGTTCTGTCCTCGCATATGTTAAGCATTGCCTTGCGGATCTTAAGCTCTGTTACCGTATCGACCGAGCTTGTTGCCTCGTCAAGAATCATAATCGGTGCATTTGTGAGAACCGCACGCGCGATTGTTAACAGCTGACGCTCGCCCTGCGAAAGTTCGGCGCCGCCTTGCGTAAGCTCGGTGTCATACCCCTTTGGCAATCTTTCGATAAAGCTGTCGGCACCGGTCATGCGCGCTGCGTTTTGGATTTCCTCAAAAGTTGCCTCGCCCTGGCCATAGCTGATGTTTTCGCGAACCGTTGTGGCAAACAGTGCCGTATCCTGCAATACTACGCCAAAGGCATCGCGCAAATCTTCCATACGGTAATCCCGAAGGTCGTGACCGTCCAGGAAAATGCTGCCGCCGGTTACATCGTAAAATCTTGTCAGCAGATTGATAACGGTAGTCTTGCCGGACCCCGTCGGCCCTACAATCGCTACCTGCGTACCTGCGGGTATGTTAAGCGAAATATCTTTAAGTACCTGCTTTTCGGGGGAATATCCGAAGCTTACATGGTCAAAGACTATGTCTCCGCGCGGGTTCACAAGTGAAACCGCATCTTCTTTATCCGCAGGCTCCGGAGTTTCGTCCATAATTTCAAAAATACGCTCCGCACCGGCAACTGCGGTTTGGAAGTTGTTGTATATGTTGGCAATTTCGATAAACGGCCTTGTAAACTGCTTTACATACAAAAGAAAGCTTGTAATAAGCCCAATCTCGGTTATGGTGCCGCGAACGTACAAAATACCGCTGAAAACCGCTACCGACAAGTAGCAAAGGTTGTTAATAACGTTTGTAAGCGGCATTAAATAGCCCGACCATATAAGTGCCTTAATCGAGGTTTCGGTAAGCATGGCATTCTTTTCTTCGAATACAGCCTGCATTTCAGCCTCGCGTCCATATGCCTTTACAAGTGTAAGACCGGAAATACCCTCTTCGATGTGACCGTTCAAGGCTCCGAGATGCTTTTGTTTTTCCTTGAAAAGCTTCTGGGTATGCTTGGTAATTACCTTGGTTAAAATCGTAATGAAGCCTACGCCCACAAATGCTATAAGCGTTAAAACGGGGCTTATCGTAAGCATCATCACTAAGATTCCGATAATGGTAAATCCAAGTGTAAGCAACATTGTAAGCGAGCTCGAAATCGTGGTGCTGATGTTGTCCACATCGTTGGTGAGACGGCTCATCAGCTCACCGTGCTGATGCTTGTCAAAGAAAGAAAGCGGTAACTTCTTAATAGCGTCAAACAGCGATTTTCGTATGTAATGGATAATCTTCTGGCCTATCGACGCCATAAAGAACTGCTGCATAAACTTAATGAGCCATTCTGCCACGTACAATGCCATCAGCATCAAAAGAACCTGCTTCACCGGCTCCATCGCCTTAACCGCCGACACTGCATCGCCGGTAATCCTGGGCGACAAAATTGCGGCGCAGCTTGAAAGTGCCGAAAGCAGCAATATCCACCCGAGCCCCTGCCTGTGCCCCTTGGTGAGCATCCACAGACGTTTAAGAGTGCCCTTGAAATTCTTGGGCTTTACCACTACCATGCCTCGCGAAGGACGCTGTATACCGTTCAAATTCTGAGGAGGTGCCGTTACATTACCTGCCATTTTTGCCACCTCCGATCTGTGAATCATAAATAGCCCTGTATGTTGCGGAGCTTGCCATCAATTCGTCGTGTGTGCCAAATCCCTGCACGACGCCATCGTCAATGCACAAAATCCTGTCGGTGCGCATTACGGTTGAAATTCGCTGGCTTATCAGTAAAATACTCATGTTTCCTTCCATTCCCGCAAGACCGTTTAGCACACGCGCCTCGGTTTCTGCGTCAAGCGCACTTGTGCAGTCATCAAGAATCAGTATCTGCGGCTTTCGGATGAGTGCCCTTGCAAGCGACAAACGCTGCTTTTGGCCCCCCGAAAGGTTTACGCCGCCTTGACCCAAAAGCGTGTCGTATCCGTCTGTAGCAGTCTTTATAAACTCATCGGCGCATGCAATTTCCGCCGCCTTTCTAATTTCTTCATCTGTTGCATTCTCACGCCCCCAGCGCAGGTTGTCGCTGATAGTACCTGTAAAAAGAAGGGCTTTCTGAGGCACCACCGAAATAGCCCGTCTTAAATCTTTGGAGGCAAAATCATTAACGTTAACACCGTCAATGGAAATAGCCCCGTCGGTTACATCGTAAAACCTGGGAATAAGGCTTATAAGCGTTGATTTACCGGAACCCGTCGGCCCGATAATACCTATTGTTTCGCCGCTTTTAACGTCGAAGGAAACATTCTTTAACGCATCCTTACCGGCACCCTTGTAGGCAAAAGAAACCTTTTCAAACTTAATGTTGCCCTCTATCCTTGTTAAAACCGGATCCTCGGGCTCTGCCTGCGCCGGTACTTCGTTAAGTACCTCTTCAATACGCTCCGAAGAAGCCATCGCGCGAACCGCATTATTTATAATGTTTGAGATCATGTTAAGTGCAAAAAGCACCTGCCCCATATAGTTAACGGAAGCCATCAAACGACCGATATGCGATGCATCCTGACTGCCGGCAAACCACAATAACAGCACAATGCCAAAGTTAACCGTTAAGTTAATAAGCGGGCTGAACACTGCCATAACGCGCATGGCATCGCGGTTTGCAAGCGCAAGCTCAACAGAACTTTCGGTAAACTTCTCGTCTTCTTCATCCTCGGCATTAAAAGCCTTTACAACGCGCACAGACGACAAAAACTCCCTTGTAACGCCGTTTAACTTGTCTAGCTTGGACTGCACGATTCCGAATTTCGGATACCCGAACTTAATGTTGCAAAATATCCAGATTGCAACCACCACCAGGATTACACCGATAACCGGAGCCTGTGCCGGCGTCTGTATGATTATCAACACAATCGCACCTACACACGTAATCGGCGCCTTAACCATAATTCGCATGATTCCGTTTATGAAATCCTGCACCTGCGTAACGTCGTTTGTGATGCGTGTGATAATCGAAGCCGGCTGCAGCCTGTCAATATTTTCAAGTGACAGTTTCTGAATGTTTGTGTACATGTCGCTTCGTATTTCACGCCCGATAGTCTGTGAAGTACGGCTGGCGAATATATTACGCATAACAGCTGAGAATGCCCCGATTGCGGCAATTCCGATCATTATTGCACCGTAAAAAAGAATGCGCCCGACATCGGCATTTTCCACGCCGTCATCAACGATGTACGACATAAATGTCGGTTGCATCAGATCCGCCAACGCTTCCATCGTCAAAAAGAAAAGCGTCAGCAAAAATATTCCGATGTGACGTCGGATATAAGTAACTACAAGCTTCATGTTAATTTACCTCGAATTTTTATATCAAAACAAATCCAGCATACTGTCCAAATATATTTCCTCGCGTACATAAATCTGATACTGAGGCTTTACCATGTAATATATCAAAAATTCCAAAATCATGGCGCTTCCAAGACCGCGCCCTTCGATTTTGAAATTGCAAAATCCCTTGGGAAGATAGGTGTTTAAAATATCGTTAACACCTATAAAGCAAGGATTTTCCATAGCCTTCGAAAAACGATACCCTTCTTTACCGCCCGGAGCCTTACATACATGCTCGGGGCCTTTTATGCCAAGGTTTTTGCGACTTACGTCCTCGTAGCAGGCATAGCGTTGTGTGCAGCCTGCGTAACAGCATTCGTTACACAAAAATTCTACTTTGTCCTTAATGTCCCGGGGCAATAAAGAAAGCTTATCAAGCGATTTGTTGAGCTTGAAATCGGGAACCGCATATTTAAACTCAACGCGTCGCACTTCACGCTCAAAATCATCAAAATTCGTAATAACTTTAGTAGTAGACGACACCAAATAAAGCCCCGGATATTTTTCACGTAAATATTCAAGCAACAGCTCGGAGTGCACAATTACACCGTTTTGAACGGTTTCCGAAGCTTTGCCGACTCCCTGTTCAAAAGCTTTGCACATGCTGTTGCATTTTTTGTCGGAAAGATGTTCTTTTGCAAGAAGTGAATTACTAAACGTCAGCCTCCCGGAAATTCCATAATCCTTAAGAAGCATAAGGGCCTCATCTGCCGTCACATAGCCTTCCCCTACCCGGCCGCCTCCCCATATACAGTCTGAAGGTGCGCCATAGACAGACGCTATGTCGCACCAGTCATAAAAGTACTCTCTGTGATTACGGTACAATGGCAAAAAAACTTTGTAAAGGTCAAAATATTCAAATAATCCCGGAAGGTGATAATGAGCTGTGTTTTTCAAAACCTTTCCCTATCCTGTTTTTTATTCTGCTTTTCCTTTAAGGAAGAAAAAAAGCGTCTTTTCCCTGTATTTTCCAGTAAATAAATATGCCTCTCAACAAGCCTTAACATCCGGCCGCTTTCGATAAAAGCACCTATGTGCCCATCGCAAAAACGCTCGCCGCGGTTAATAAACGTATACATCGTGGCAAGCTGCTTTAAAGACATATTTTCGATATCTTCTTCATCAAGTTTTTCGTAATTTGAAAGATAATTGAAATCCTCCAAAAGCCCAAGCACGCTGATAACCCGTCCGTCATAATCGGGCCAGGTATTTCTTTGGGCATCGGGGCTTTCCTGTAAATATTCCAATGCTTCTTTCAAAATTTTAATGTCTGCTATGTTGCTTTTCACCCTTTGCCTCCGCATTAAGCCTCAAATCATGCAAAACCATTGACTGCACTTTAAAATTTTGCCAGTTCTTCCTCTAAAACTTCCACAACCTTCTCGAGGCTGTCGCGGTCACTGTCTGAGAATCGGTTCTGAACAGGGCTGTCAATATCAAGTACCCCCCATACCTTACCGTCTTTGTGAATCGGTATCACAATCTCGGACTCGGACTCTTTATCACATGCAATATGTCCCGCAAACTCGTGAACATCCTTCACTACAATCGTTTCATCGCGCAAAACAGCGGTTCCGCAAACCCCCTTGCCAACCTCTATCTCAATACAGGCAACCTTCCCCTGAAACGGTCCGAGTACAAGTTTACCCTCTTCCATTACATAAAAGCCTGCCCAGTTAATGTTATCCAGTTCACTGTAAATCACTGCCGATGCATTGGCAAGATTAGAGGTAAGATGCGGTACATCTTCGATTACCGCTTTTACAAGTTTACAAAGTTCAAACATAATAATACCTTTCAAAAAAAGTCCCGCGGCATACACCGCGGGAAACACTAAATACTAATTCTCAGTCTTAGGCTGCTCCTGCGGTTTTTCTTCTCTGTCAGTTTTAGTGTACAGGAAAGACTCACGACTTTCGGTGAGTTTAAAACTGTCAGGGCGCTTGTAATCCGTTGCAACATCGTTGGCAACCACACTCGTAAGCTTGCTTTTTAATGCAATAACATAAATAAAGCCTACGATAACTCCGATTACAGCGGCTATAATCAAAACCTTCACCCAGTTAAAAGGGCCTTTGGCTGCAGCATCAGCTACCACTGCCGTTAATATTGTATTGAAATATGTCATACCGGCTACCT
Organism: Lachnospiraceae bacterium; assembly: GCA_045617045.1. Taxonomy (GTDB): domain Bacteria; phylum Bacillota; class Clostridia; order Lachnospirales; family Lachnospiraceae; genus UBA1258. Next base: position 6,332 of record JAZLHV010000002.1, on the reverse strand, counting down.
CCTATAAGAAATGAATCAAGAGCGCGATAGCATACACAATTGCCATTGTAATGCCTGTAGCCTTGAAGAAATATTTCCAGAAAAGACCTTTATCCATGGGAAGGTTTCCCACAAACTTACCGGTCTGACCATTCATTGCAAAAACAAATTTCTGACCTTTCCAGGTAGTATTCAGAATCCATGTAGGATACAAAGCGTACTTGGCAACACCGTTTGAAAGGGTTACGACACTGTTTTCAAGCTCGATGGTATCAAAACCGGTAACGGTTGCCGTAAGTTCATTCTCAATTGAACGCTTTACACGTTCATTGGCACGGCCTACGCTGGCTTCTGCATCCACATCGTACTTATCTGCAAGGTACCCTGCAAGATATGCGGTCTGGAAAGGAACAGCATCCTTAAAGTTGTATGGTTCCAAAGACTCCATCAGCTTATCATCCATCTTGGAAGAACCGTCAACGGGAACCTTGTCAAATCCCAAATTACCGCCGCGTACTGCCGAGAAATAATTTGTCTGCTTATATTTGTACTTTGAGTCTTCCCATTCCTTAACCTGAGTGGTCTTAAAGCGCATATGTGCCTCGGCATCTGCGTCAAAAAGCCAATAAGGAACATAAATACCTTTAATCTCATCAAGATGATTGTTCTGTGTAAATGCCTTGGGCAACAGTTTCTTGCCGCTTAAGTGCTTTTTAAATTTCTTTAAAGCTTCTTCTTTATCAAGCTTAAAAGGAATCACAAAATCCGGCTTCAAAGAGCCCGAAAAATTTCCCATTACAACTACGGGGTTACCGCAATAAGGGCAGGATGATGCGGCCATGTTCTCATCACCTATAATCTCACCGCCGCAGGATTTACATACATAAGCCTTATAGCCGTCTGCCTCGCCTTCGGACCAATCGCCGCCGGCTGTTGTCTCCCATGTAAAATCGTCAGTTCCTTCGTTTTTTAATTCCTCGTCGTAGCTCTGCAAAACTTCCATCTCGAACTCCGTATCGCAGAAGGGGCATTTCATCTTCTGTATCGTGGAGTCAAAAGCAATTGCGCCGCCACAGCAGGGACACTTATATTCCTGTAATGCTGACATACCATTCTCCTTTGCAAAAAGACGCCGGGGCGGCCGTTGCCGTCCCGGCTCATTAAACTAATTACTGAATATCGCTGTCATCAAAAGCATCGCCGCACTGAGGGCAGAACTTAGGAGGATTTGAAGGATCTTCCGGAGTCCAACCGCACTTGTCGCACTTATATAAAGGTGCGCCGGCCGGCTTCTTGGCACCACAGTTAGCACAGAACTTACCCTGGTTAACTGCACCGCATGAGCATGTCCAACCTGCTGCGGGCTGAGGCTTACCTGCACCGCAGTTAGCGCAGAAATTACCCTGGTTAACCGCACCGCAGGAGCACTTCCAACCATCTGCTACGGGCTGTGCAGCCTGCTTCTGCTGGCCCATTGCCAAAAGGTCTGCTGCGTTAACGCCGCCACCCATAGCACCTGATGCCATGTTGTAGCCCATGAAACCTGCCATAGCGCCGTTTGCATTGTTGGCTGCTGCCTTTAATGCATCTGCCTGTGCACGAATCATAGCTGCACCTGCAAGTGTAGGATCGGAAAGTCTTGCTTCGCGCTGAGCCTCAAGCTGAGTCTCTTTGATAGCCTGCTGATCTTCCTCGGGAAGTGTAACGTTTGAAACTGCAACGTTTACAACGGATAAGCCGCGTAACTCGCTCCACTGTGCGGTAAGCTCTGCCTTCATGGCATCTCTTAACTCATTGTTGTGAGCGATAATCTGGTTAGGACGAAGCTCCATATCGGAAAGCTTAGCAAGTGCGGGCTGTAAAGCTGCCACGAACTCAGCCTTCAATGTAGCATCGAGCTCTGAACGTCTGTATTCTCTTTCAACGTTACCGCATACGTTAGTATAGAAAAGTAACGGATCTGAAATTCTGTAGGTGTAAATACCTGAGCAACGAAGTGAAACGTCTAAGTCAAGACCGATTTTGGAATCAACTACACGGAAGGGAACAGGATTAGCTGTACCGAACTTGTTGTCAAGTAATTCCTTGGTGTTGAAGTAGTAAACTCTCTGATCCTTACCGGTATCGCCACCGTAGCTGAAACGCTTACCGATTGCCTTGAAGGTAGCAAGAATGTTCTCACCTAATTTACCGCAGAAGATTGAAGGCTCTGTGGATGAATCATATGTAAACTCACCGGGCTCTGCACAAACTTCAACAATTTTGCCCTGCTCAACGATAATCATACACTGACCGTCTGCAACGGCAATGCCTGAACCGTTTGAAATAATGTTATCGTTACCCTTGTTGGAAGAACCTTTACCGGACTGCTTAACGCCCTTGGTAACCATTACGTCCTTGTCCATTGCTTCGCAATAGAAGAACTCTTTCCACTGATCTTTAAGTACTCCGCCGGCTGAGCCGAGAGCTGCCTGAATTAAACCCATAATTAATATCTCCTTTCAAAATACGAGGTTATGACCCCATCGCATATCACTATACTATATTGTACCTTAAAAGATAACTACCCATATGGGTAGTATATTTAAAATCCCGGAACGATAAGCTTTTGCTCCACAGCATCGATTGCCAGCTGGTACTTATTGGAATAGCCTGCTTTTTGCAGCATATTGTTAATGTGAAACTTTACGGTATTTTCACTCATGCACAAATCGTCGGCAATGACCTTATTGAGCTTTCCGTCGCAAAGTTCACGCAAAACCTTCATTTCCATAGGTGTAAACTCTATGCTCTTGGCAAGACCAATGTTTACAACCGGCGTACTTTCGGGATATATGCTTTCACCGCTCATTGTTTTGTCCATAATGTCGGCAAGGCCGTATTCACCCATCTCCTTGTACCAGAAGCTCTCACAGCCTGCCTTGCGCGCCTTATCAATAAACGAAGCTTCCGGAAGGCTTGTCGCAATAATAATCTTTATATTGGGAAACTTTTCTTTAATCTCCCTTGCAGCCTCCAGACCATTTTCACGATCCTTGGTATATACATCCATCAATATTAAATCCACCTGGTTGCGCATGCAAAAAGGAAGCGCGGCCTTGGCATTTTCAATACTGCCCGCAAGAACATACCCGCTTTCTTTTTCGATAATTGTTTCAAAAAGTGCGCGGATTGTAGCCGCGTCGTCTACCACCAAAACTCTTGTCATCTTTACAGTTCTCTTTTCCTTAAATTTGTAGGCGATTACCCACGATACTCAGTTTATTCGGGTACGCAGATTTTAAGCATTACGCCGTTTTGAATTATTACCTCCATAGTGCCGCCCGCCGATTCGACGGCGCGCCTTAGCGATGTAAGTCCGCCGCCCTCCTGGATTAAAGTCACTTCGGTATTTCCGTTGTCTGTAATAACAAGACACTGACCGTTCTCACGGTAAGCAGTCACACTAAGGCACGAAGCATCCGTATGCTTGGCAGCATTATACAAAGCTTCTTTTATGCACCGGACTATAAGCTCATTGCTGCGGTTAAAGTTACCGTCAATTACAATACTCATGTTCAGTAAAGCTGCAATTTTCTCAACCTCTGTATACGAGCTTGAACTCCGCTCTGTTTTTTCGAGATCGTTCATCTTGAATGCGTTAAGTGTATTTTGCCAGATAGCGGTAATGTTGTCGCGTACTTCATCGGTAATGTTATCGTTCATAAGAACGCGTTTTGTGCTTAAGCAGGCATTTCCGAGCTGGTCGTGAACGCGCACCTTATATGCCAGAAGTTCTTCCTGCTGCTTGGTTTCGGCTATGTTTTTAAGCGATTCGCTCAAACGCTTTTCAAGTTCTATCAACTGCATATTTTCCCGCGCCAGCTCCAAGCTTCTAAGGTAAAGCCCCGTTACATCGTAAGCCGAAATTTCGTTGTAATGCTTTTCGTGGTCAACAAGTCTTGAACGCCTGAAGCTCCAGACGTTTCCGTCGTTAAAAAGAATCGACGGTCCGAGCGTAAAGTCAATTCTGCGCCCAAAGCTTTCATCGCCTAGGCTTATAATCTTTGTCCAGAAATCTTCGGCATTTAAAATACTGTGCCCGGTAATCACACGGGCAAGTTCATTAATCTTGCGATTTGAAAGCACAACGTTTCCGCCGTCCTCCGCAAAAAGAAGGCCGCACTCAAGATTATCAACCGCCTCGCGAAGCGAACGTTTCGAAAGCGATTTGCGGCGTATTGAATCCTCCCGCAACACGCCCCATATGCAAAAGGCTGCCGTAATAACCATAACTGTCAAACTTATCGCATACGGTAACGTTGCCGTTTTCCCTGCCCATTTCCCCGCATCGGCACCCATAAACTCATATTCACGTATAAAACTTAAATAAACAATTATCAAAAACCCGATGCCGGCCTTTACAATAAGCCTTACCGCGCTGTGCACACGTGACCATTCCGTAAGCATGTATGACACCAGTGAAAAGAGAGCAATCGTTGAAAGTACCGTCAAAAGTATATACATCATTTTGAGCCCGCCTTTCTGAAAGTAATCATAAAGCTTAAGCGTTCTTTATCTCTTTCCGTCTGCGCATCGGCAACATATTCACCCGGGGTAACTTCTTTTATGAGGTTCAAAAACGATTCGCCGTCTATGTTTTCCTGAGACAGGGTGCATACCGTAAGCGTAATTGTCCCAAGTGTATCGGTAACTATCGCAACAATTTCATCAAGCGTTTTATAAGTGCGCTCCACTATCATTTCCAGACAGTCGTACAGGCACACTGCCATTTTGAAATCAACCTTGGGTATTTCACGGAAAAAGAAATCCGAATCCACATCGGCAATTTTTAAGTTTTCAAACGTTTCTTTAAAGCAAAGCTTAAGCTCACGTCCGAAATTTGTGTCGTTAAACTCAGTTAAAAGAATCAGGTTGCTTTTTCTTTTTAAATACACACCTATAATTCCGGATTCACGAAGCGTCTCTTTAAGGTCGTCGCCGACAGCCGTTCCCGCATGCTCAATCAGGCTTTCAAGGTACTCGAATTTTGTGTCAATCTGCGAATAGATAAGATCGTAAAGGTGGCTCTGCTCCCTGATTTTGTGTCGAAGCGATTCAAGCTTTAAAGTATCCTTCAGGGAATCGGTAACGTTCTTTATGCTTGTCTGAGTGTCCATAAGACTTTCAAACATGCGGTTAATGTCGTGTATATTTTTTTCCCACACCACGAAGCCACCCACAATCGGGGCCATTGAAACCTCCGTGTCACTGTCAAGGCTTACGCGGCTCTTATCGATAAGCCTTTGAAACAACGCCTCATCTACCGGTCTTGCATTCAATGCGCTGTACACAGGCTTTCCCTCAAGGTTAAGCACCTGACTCTTCACCGTAGAATGCATAAAGCACCACTTGTAGTCCATATTTGACGGTATTAAATCAATCTGCACCAGACTTTCCAGAAACGAAACCGTGGCAAATATAAACATCTTAGAAATATCAAGAACGCTTTCAATTAATTTGCCGCCGGTCACAAAGTAAATCACGCAATACAGAAGCTCTGCCGCCACCACCAAAACCGGCCACACTAACTTTTCCTTGTGGCGGATGTATTTTAACCGTTTAAAGCTCGACGCAAATGCAATTGCAAAAGAAAGCATCGCCCAGGCAATCAGCAGATAAAACAGCCATCCGTATGTATACCCTGCCAATTCGCGGTAGCCTTCTTTAAACTTAAATGCCCACTGATGGCAGTCATTTGTGGCAACCAGCAACGACAACGCTAAAACCGGGACAATCTGAAGCTTGTATATAAGCGGGATTTTGTAGTTATCGCGACGGTCCGCAAGCACAAGAATCATGGATATAAAGAAAACAATCACCAAAAGCGGCGTGTAGTAAAGATACCAGCAAAGATTTGAGATATGCACATACTCTCCGGGAATCATATAACGTATATGCCGAAGCGACAGCCATATAATCATCGCCACTGCCGTATATACAAAAAGATGCCGTATTCTGACAGACATAATGCGGCGTATCGAAATAATCGCCCACGAAACTATCATTCCGACATATATCGCATAGCAGTAACCGCTCCTGAGCGCACTTAAGAAAGCGTTCTCAATCCTGAACGATTCCAGAATAATTGAGAACACAAATATAGAAACGTAAATTATTGAATTTTTAACAAGTCTGTATTTACGTATACCCATGTGCTCTATTATACCACAATTTACCACAGGGGACAGGTTATAGTGGTCGACCAACGGGGACGGACCTTTGTGGATAACTATAGTACACTTTGCAAGGGCGGCGGGATAATACGTCATTTTTTCGACGGGGTCGCAGCCGGACACCAAAAACTCAGAGTC
>JAZLHV010000001.1:0-3331 GCA_045617045.1 Lachnospiraceae bacterium | reverse complement strand
TTCTTTTGTCCAGGACAAAAGAAGCGTCCCCAAAAGAAAGACAAAAGAAGCGTCCCCGATACCACTACCACTAAAATACTGCATAGTCCTGCACATAAAGAACGGCTTCCGCATTTTCGGGGTTATTGCGGCTCTTATCTTCATAGGTCACAAAATTGTCTTCCGCATCAAGCCCCACAACATTAATTACCGCATTTTCCCACTTTGAAACATCAACATCGAGATTACCGTCAACAATATCAAAAATTTCGTGGTAAGCGGCACCGTTAATCTGTACACTGACCTTTTTTACGCTGGCATCACTGCAGGAAATCTTCAGAATACCATCATTTACAGTGGCACATAAATCCCCCGTCGTTTTGTAATAGCCTATGGAATTTACAAAAGTATCAAAGTCAACAAACTGCTTATCCAGCCAGTTTACACGGTTCTTTATAAAAGACTTCAAACTTCTTGTTGCCACCAGATTCGTCTCTGCTCCGGGATAATACCAGGTCTGCGACCACTTTGCATCATCCTTAAGCCCCGCATTTTGATAAAGCTCTTTATATGAATCTATCAACCCGCCATCCTTAATTATATCCTCAATGTATGTGTCGCGAATCTCGAGATACCTCGTATATGCCTTATGTAAAAAGAACGGGTCTTTCACAAGATATCGGTTCCACTGAAGGGACTGATATGACTGCTCTCTCGTGAAATATTCATTGGTAGTGTGCCACCCTTTTTTGACATCCGTATCGATTCCATACATGTTGGCGTTACCGTAAGCCCAGTCAAAATCCCACACAGGTGAAAGCTTTGCGACAGAATCTACGTCTTTGTAAACGAAAACACTGTTCTTCATGGAATCCCAATTCATGGCGAACTCGCAAATAATCCAGTTATTCACTAAAGAATCCACATCAATTATTTCGCTGTAATGCTTTCCGTCGTCTGAAGCGTCATAAAAATTTGCCGGGAAGGTTTCGATTTTCCACCCGTTCTCAGTAAAGTTTAAGCCTTTCGCGCCCAGTTTCGGCGTATTGTTATGGTATATAAAATCTGCCGAATGAACAGCATATTCAAACGACTGAACCAGTTTCTGCGCGCTGTCCAAAACTTCAAGATTAAACTTAATCGCATAACCGTCCGGCTCAGAAAAATAAAAAGGCTGATTAAACGCGGTCTTCAAATCGTCCGGATTATTGTTATTGTAAAAATCCATTTCCAAAATATATCCGCCGTTGGCATTCGGAATATCCACATAATCGGAAATATTGTATTTTTCGTGATTGTACGAAAAATAATATGAAGGACTTGCCCATGAATAATCCGATTGAAGTGCTTCTTTTACACGCTTTTCAAATTCATCGCGATTATCATCGGTAAGCTTGCCGTTTGAAACCTTTTCGTCGGTGATTGCTTTGGCTGCATCCTTTGCAAGATCTTCCCAACTGAAAATATCCACTCGCGTTGAAGCGATTCTTATCTGTTCGCACAACTGATAGACCCCGGCGTAACTTCCGTTTAACACCAAAGAAACATTCACGGACTCACAGTAGTCCATTCCGAGTGCCCCGGCCAAATCATATGTTAATTTATTGCGCATGTAAGTATGATCGATTGCATTTGCCAAAAGAACCCAATGTCGATTACTGCCCATTCCGTAGAGATTGCTTTTTTCGGCAAGCTTAAGCTTGTAGGGTTGCTTAGCCAGATTTCTCGTTGAATTTCCGCGAAGTTTAATGCTTGCATCCATGTCAATATACTCGTAGCCGGCTCCGAAATCCGGACTACCGGTAGTTTTTACGTGAGCGTCGGTATATTCATCGGCAATGGTTTTACTTGCGAATGTATTTATGTAAACCACGGGTAGCGAACTTATGTAAACCGAATTCTTGCATATCTGCTTCCCTCCCTGATATACTCTGACCTCCACAAAGCACTCATCGGTATCAACCGTATACGAAGATTTGCCGGCACCTTCAACCTCTTTATTTCTAACATACCACTTATATTCGACTGCGCCCTTTACGTTACTTAACCTGGCCGTAAGCGTATCGCCAACGGATGCATGATTTGTGGTAAAAGAAACCATAGGCTCACCCGTAGTCATCCCATAATCCATACTCTCCCGCTTTGAATGGATAAGCCCTAAAATAATAAGTCCCAAAACAATCGGTACAAGCATCGCCAGCAAAATATACAATTGTTTATTTTTAGAATTGTTCATGCCCTACACCATGCTCAAAATTATGTTAAAAAGGGATGCGAATCAGCAACATATAAACTGCAGTACCTGCCACAATACTTAACATGGTATTTCGCCGCCACACATGCAATGCTACCACCGTTAAGCTTGCAACCACAGCCGGAAGCCATCCTGAAAGTGAGCTTACCGCAATGTCCTTTAAGCAGTAAACCACCAGCATTCCCATAATTGCATGCGGCAACACTTTCCCCAGATATGCAATCTTTGCGGGAGTTTTCTTTCCACCCTTGAACACCCAGAATGGTATAAATCGCAACATTATTGTCACTAAGGACATAATAACTATTGCCCCCAAAAGATATTGCTTACTCATTTTCAGCACCTCCCTTTTTCACAATACTCTTCTGTGTCAAAAGAAGTAAAACAGTAATCAATACCATTGCAGGAATAAGAAAACTTTCTTTTCCCAATAAAACAAGGCACAAAGCCGATGCCAAAACACCGATTACGGCCGCAATATGATTACGGCTTTGCAACCACTGTTCCGTAAAAATCGTAATAAACAGTGCCGTAAGCGCAAAATCAATTCCCTTGGCATCAAACGGCAACACTTTTCCCAGCAGCGAACCTACAAGTGTTCCAAGCACCCAGTACGCATGGTTAAAAAGCGACACCAAAAAACAATAACGTGCGCGCTCCGACTCTTGAATATCCGGCATATCTTCACACACAAGCGAATATGTTTCATCCGTCAATGCAAAAATCATATAAGGCTTCTTTTTACCTACGTTCTTGTATTTATCAATCATTGAAATTCCGTAAAAAAGATGCCTGGCATTAACCATAAGTGTCGTAAGACCAAACGTTAGAAGTGAAGCTTGGGAAACTATAAGCGATACCGCCATATACTGCATCGATCCCGCGTAAATCGTAAGGCTCATCAGAAGAGCCCATATTACCCCAAATCCCGCTTCGTGCAACATAATTCCGAACCCGATCGCCAGCACCACATATCCTGTCAAAACCGGAATAGTATTCACAAAAGCCTTTTTAACAAGTTTCATCGTCCCCGCTTCCTCCTAAAATCCGCCTTATTCTACCACACTTCCCTTTTTTTTACCACAGGGGACAGGTTAT